>NZ_CABVGX010000001.1 GCF_902497625.1 Pseudomonas fluorescens
GAGCAGGACCTGGTCGCGGAGGTAATGCGGATCACCGACGGCCGCGGCGCGCGCATCGCCTTCGACCCGGTCGCGGGGCCGCAAGTCGAAACACTGGCGCAAGCGATGAGTCAGCAGGGCCTGCTTTTCATCTATGGCAATCTCAGCGGTCAGGAGACGCCGTTCCCGGCCTTGGTAGCGATGAACAAGGCCCTGAGCGTGCGCGGCTACACGCTGTTCGAACTGACCGGTGATCCGCAACGCTTGGCGCCTGCGCAAGCCTTTATCACGCGCGGCCTCGAGGCCGGACAGCTGAAGCCGATCATTGCCAAGACCTTCCCCTTCGAGCAGATCGTCGAAGCGCACCGTTACATGGAATCGAACCAGCAGTTCGGCAAGATCGTCGTCACGGTATCTCGGTAGAGGCAGTTCGTGAAAGACCAGGAGAGGGCAGAGTCGCCTTTCCCGCGACTGCGGAAATGACTCGACGCTGCCCCTTCATCCCCGCCACGCTGGAGCTGGGCGGCAAATCGGCGAATATCGCGTTGGGCTTACTGGAATACGTCACGCATGGTGATGTCGTCGTAACAACAGGAGGTACGTCATGGTCAAAGTAGCGTTGTTCGTTCGTCTGGAAGCAAAGCCTGGGAAAGAGAAAGAGGTAGAGAACTTTCTCTTGAATGGCCTTCCAATAGTGGAGGAAGAGCCAGCCACTACGGCGTGGTTCGGAATCCGCTTGGGGCCGTCCACCTTTGGCATCTTTGACGCCTTCCCGGATGAAGCAGGTCGGCAGGCTCATCTTTCGGGCAAGGTCGCAGCGGCGCTTATGGCAAAGGCTGCCGAGCTGTTTGCCAAACCGCCGTCAATCGAGAAGGTTGACGTCCTGGCGGCCAAGCTACCCGGCTAAGCAAACCCAACAAGGCGCTCCAGTCGCGTCCCTGCCGCTTTGCGGCGGCAGGGACGCGACTGGGCTTGGACGTCCACCGGCCTGTTCTAAACGGAGCGCTCGAGAGGTGCCTGTCCAGGCACTAGCATCTATTTATCTACAAACGCAAATATATAGGTAGTTACACATGAAAGATTCCATTCTTTTCGAAAGCACCACGCTGGGCCCCTACAGCCTGAAAAACCGCATCGTCCTGCCGCCGCTGACCCGTTCGCGTAGCTCGCAGCCAGGCAACATTCCCAATGACCTGATGGCGACCTACTACCGCCAGCGTACCGGTGCCGGCTTCATGGTCACCGAGGGCACCCAGATCGAGCCGCGCGGCCAGGGCTACGCCTGGACCCCGGGCATCCACAGTGCCGAACAGATCCTCGGCTGGCGCAAAGTGACCGATGCGGTACACGCCGAGGGCGGCACCATCTTCGCTCAGCTCTGGCATGTCGGCCGGGTCTCGCACACCTCGTTGCAACCCAATGGCGAAGCCCCGGTGGCGCCATCGGCGATCCCGGCCGAGGGCGTCAGCGTATTCATCGAGACAGGTCCCGGCACCGGCGCCCTGGCGCCGCCTTCGATGCCACGTGCACTGACCACCGCCGAGGTCAAGGAGCTGGTACAGCTCTATGCACAGGCCGCTCGCAACGCCCTCGACGCCGGTTTCGACGGCGTGGAAATCCACTCCGCCAACGGTTATCTGATCAACCAGTTCATTTCCGCGCACAGCAATCAGCGCGACGACGAGTACGGCAGCTCGTTGCAAAATCGCCTGCGCTTCCTCCGTGAGGTGACCCAGGCGGTGGCCGCGGTGGTCGGTAAAGACCGGCTCGGCGTGCGTTTCGCCCCGTTGTTCGCCAGCACCGACGAGGCCCGCGTATATCTCGGCCTGGTCGAAGAAAACCCACACGAGACCTATGTCGAAGCGGTCAAGGTGCTGGAAGAAGTCGGCATCGCTTACCTGTCGCTGGCCGAGGCGGATTGGGAAAACGCACCGGAGCTGCCGGAAAGCTTCCGCAGCGCGGTGCGCGAGGTCTTCAGCGGGCGCATCCTCTATGCCGGCAAATACACCGCCGAGCGAGGCAAGCGTGTGCTCGAGGCGGGCTGGGGCGATCTGGTCGCCTTCGGCCGTCCGTTCATCGCCAACCCGGACCTGCCCAAGCGGATTGCCAATGGCTGGCCGCTGAACCCGGTCGATCCGGCCAGCATGTACGGCGGAACCGCTGTCGGCTACACCGACTATCCGACCTATGGCGGATAGTCCGCTCGAGGTGCCGGCCCCCGAGCGATACGGTTCGGGGGCCGGCGCATTGTCGGTTGAGCGGGCATATCGTAATATAGCAAAAAATAGTTATCGTGCGTGACCTATGAGTATCGACGTAAGCGAAGCGCTGAAGGCGCTAGACAACCCAACACGCCTGAACATCCTCAGTTGGCTGAAGGATCCGCGTCATCATTTCCCCGAGCAGGAGGTGGATCCTGAGCAGGTCGGTGTCTGCGTGAGCATCATCCAGGATCGGGTAGGCCTGTCGCAGTCGACCGTCTCGCTGTATCTCGCTGCCTTGCAGCGGGCGCAACTGGTGACCTCACAACGCATCGGTCCCTGGACTTATTACAAACGCCATGAGCAGAACATCGCGGCGTTCCAGGTGGCCTTGAAAGCGCTGATTTGATGCCTGCTCGCAGGCGTTTTTTCAGCCCTTCAAAATCTATATTTTGAAATATGTAGGAGAGAAGATGTTAACTCCGAATTCCATTCCCTATCAGCAACAACCTGGCTTTCAGCACACCTACCGCCAAGGCCGCCTGAGCCTAGGTCTTTTCTTCCCCCTCGAAGCCTTTACCGGCGATACGCCGAGTATGCTCGACCAAGTGAACCTGGCCCAACGCGCCGAGAAGCTGGGTTTCTCTGCCCTCTGGTTTCGCGACGTGCCGTTACGCGACCCCAGCTTCGGTGATTCGGGCCAGGTCTTCGATCCCTGGGTCTACCTGGGTTTTATGGCGGCACACACTCGCTCGATTGCGCTGGGCACCGCGTCGGTCATCCTGCCAATCCGCAATCCCCTACACACCGCCAAGGCCGCAACTAGTGTCGATCAGCTCAGCGGTGGCCGCCTGTTACTCGGCGTGGCTTCCGGTGACCGTCCAGTAGAGTTTCCGGCATTCGGTGTCGACCCGGAGCAACGCGACAGCCTGTTCCGCGAATACCTCAAGGTATTTCGCGAGGTTCAGCGCAGCAGTTTCGTGCCTTTGACCTGGTCCGGCGGCACGCTTGAGGGGGCCGATCTGATTCCCAAGCCGACGACGGCGGAAATTCCTTTCTTCGTCACCGGCCATAGCCGCCAGACGCTGGAGTGGATCGCCCGCTGCAGTCATGGCTGGATCAGCTATCCGCGTGCACCGAAGACTCAGCAGCTGATTGTCGAGGACTGGCGCAAGGCGGTTCGTGCCGAATGTGGTGAACTGTTCAAACCCTTCACCCAGTCGCTATACATCGACCTGACAGATAACCCGCAGACACCACCTCGGCCGATCCACCTGGGCTATCAACTGGGGCGACATCACCTGATCCCGCTGCTGCACAGCTTGCAGGAGATCGGCGTTAACCATGTGATCATCAATTTGAAATACGGCCAACGCCCCGCAGGTGAGGTCATTGAGGAACTCGGTCAGTTCGTTCTACCTGACTTCGTCATGTCAGCATAAGCCGGCGTGGTGAGGCATCAAATCATTATCCGTGGGGATTGCTCATGAGTTTCAAGGCAGTATTGCTTAACAAGGACCAGCAGGGGTTCTCTGCTCGTGTGACTGAGCTTGGTTGATACCACGGCCGCTGGCGATTCGTTCAACGCGGGTTATCTCGCCAGCAGGCTGGACGGCGGCACTCCACAACATGCAGCTGCCGAAGGCCATAGGCTGGCCGGGCGGGTGATTCAGTATCCGGGGGCATTGATTGCAAGGGAGGTGATGCCGGATTGACAACATGTAGCCGTTTGACTCCGGCCGGAATGGCTCAGGTAACGTCGCGGTGAAGCTGGTAGGCGATGCTACGCAACGGCACTGATAATCAACCGGATCGGGCAACTGCCTGACCCATTCATCCCGAAAGAAGCACCCTCATACCGCGATTGCGAAGCAACCCGAACAATAGTAAACCGGTCGAACCGGCGTCGGCAAAACCCTCGAATGACCAGGTGCGTAAAGTACGTAATAGCAATTGGGAACCGACGCGCGAATAGCCCATCATGGCTCTGCTGGTGCAGATGTCACTCGTCTATCAGAGGTCGGTGACCAACCCTCCGCAGCCCACGTGACCTATCAAAGGGTCAGCGAAGTACCATCAAATAGACACCGCAGGCGAGTGCCATTAGCCCAGCCGGGATGGCCAGCAAGGAGATCCGGTCGATCAGCTTGGACTGATAAATGACATCGGCGAGGTCGTCTGTCTCTGCGGATGCACGTCGCTTCAGTACGGGCACAAGGCACAGTGCATTGCCGAGAACAGCGATGCCTCCTGCCACAACTTTTAGGGCATAAATGCCGTCGAAGCGCGCAGGCTCGATGAGCAGCAATCCGGTCACCAGCACCACGCTGAAGGCGGGCATCTCGAAGAACAGATCGATCTGGCTGTGCAGCCTGGCGACTGTGAAGCCCTGACTCCGACTCTGTGCTCGGGTGCGTTCAAGCAGGTACTCGACCGCTACGACGCCCAGCCAGAAGGCCACGGCGAAAAGATGTAGTTGAAGCAAAAGGTTAAATCGCATGGTGTTCTCCTCAGTCCCTGATCAAACCTGGCGTCTTAGTTGGTGCATCGGAGCGTCTGTCGGGATGATCGCGCTCAAGAAAGCGACGCAGCCCCTCGCGGGTCTCGGGTTGATGGATGGAACGGTTGAAGCACTCCGCCTCGATGCGCAAGCCCTCAGCCAGGGGTTGACCATAGCCGCGGATCGCGGCCTCCTTGTCCGCGCACATGGCGGGTTGAGGGAGGGCACAGAGGAATTTGGCCAGTTCCATCGCACGCTCCAGTGAGCGCCCTTTGGGGACCACTTCATTGGCCAAGCCGATGGTGAGGGCTTCAGAGGCCGAGATGACCTTGCCTGTCAGGATCAGCTCCATTGCCCTGCCCAACCCCACGATGCGCGGCAGGCGTTGGCTGCCGCCATCGGCCAGGCCAATGTTCCAGCGGCGACAGGTCACACCGAAGGAGGCGTGCTCCTCGGCGATGCGCATGTCTGCGAAGCAGGCCCATTCCAGGCCGCCGGCGTAGGCAGCGCCATTCACAGCAGCGATCACGGGCTTGTAGATGTCCGTCCAACGGCTGGGTCCGAGAATACCCGGGCGCTCGCCGCGGTCGTGCGCAGCAATCTCGTCCGCGGTGGAAGGCACCAGGTCAAATCCTGCCTCAAGGTCTCCACCGGTACAGAAAGCTTTGTCGCCGGCACCAGTGATGATCGCAACCAGAGCACTCTGGTCATCCCGGAAACGTGTCCAGGCCTCCACCAGCTCCAAGTGGGTGGTTGGCCCAATGCAGTTGCGCTTGTCTGGGCGATTGAAACGGATGACCCTGATAGGGCCGTGTGTCTCGTAGTCGATTTGGGTAAAAGCCATAGCAGCTAGCCCTCTTGTTATTGTTCTGTGCGGATGATCAATGCCACGCCACGCGCTGATTGAGCGGGAAGCGCAACCGTGGGTTGTAGACCGCGCGTTCTCCCGGCATCCCGACCGCCAGCAGCATGACTGGGATTGCGCCTTTCGGAACGGGCAGCACCTGCTTCAGACGCTTCTCATCGAAGCCCTCCATGGGGCAGGTGCTGTAGCCGTGGCTCTGGAACGCCAGCATCAGGTTCTGCGCCGCCAGCGCTGTCGACTTCACGGCCCAGAGTCGCATCTGTTCCAGGCTATTGGGCGTGCGCATGACGGGGCGCCTGAAGCCCATCAGCCTGACCATCTGTCGTTTGAGCAAACCGCGCCAACCCAACCAGCCCTGGTTGTACTGGAATGGGGCGCTGTTCTTGTAGAAATGCTCAATCGCCTTGGGCACAGCGGGTTCTGGCCAAAGCCTGAGTACATCGGCACATGCCTGTTCCCAGGTGTTCGAATGTGCGAACACGGCAATGATCAGCGGTGCTTTCGCAGCGCTCTGGCCCAAACACACAGGCTGCAGTTGTTGCAGGAGATCGGGATTGCGTACGACATGAAAAGACCAAGGCTGCAGATTGCATGAGCTAGGTGCCAGCATTGCCAGCTCCAGGCACTCCTGGATAACCGCCTTGGGCACCGCTTCGGCCGTGAAACGTCGCACTGCGCGCCGACTTTCGACCAGTGAGCGGAATACCTTGGCGGATGCAGAAAACTCTGTGCGTGGCGCGGTGGTGCTCATCAGCGGCATCCCGTGCCAGCGCGACTTTGCGTCGTTGTACTGTTGCTCTGCGCCGCAAACCAGTTGAGCACCTCGTCCCAGGCATCCGTAGCTGAAGCCCGGAAATACCCCATGTGACCGATGGGGTGCTTTTTCGTCTCGGGATGGAGATCACGCGTCAGCAACGGAGCATTGCGATAACCCTTGAGGAAGGCGTCTCGCGAGGCAGGAGGCGCCCATGGGTCATCCACCGCATTGGCGAAGACGCAGGGCATGCGGACTTCTGCATAAAGGCTGGCGACCGGAGCCATTGAGGGATCGTCGAAGAAGTAATGGGGGTGGGCACACCAGCGCCGCCAGTCTTTGTAGACACCCAGCGGCAGGTCATCGCCCATCCCCAGCATGCTCCAGGCCATGTAGCCCTTGTACGCGACGATCAGCGGCAGAACACAAGACCACAGCAGGCGAACCTTGAAGGCTTCAAGCCTGGGCATCCACCCGGCCCATCCGGCGCCAGTACCGAAGCAATAGGCAGAAGTGATCTTGTGATGATTGGGCAGCAAGCCCAGAGCATGCCCACCAAAGGAGTGGCCGACCCAGAACAGCGGAGTCCTGCCATCGTCCATGTGCTCAACGGCTGCTGCCAGATCGCGAAAGCCCCAGTCCAGGTAGGACATCTCGAAACCTTTCAGGGATGTGGGCCTGGACTCTCCGATACCTCGGTAATCGACAGTCAGGACGTTGAAGCCTTGTTTACTGGCATGCTCGGCGAAGCGGCGGTAGAAACGCTGTTGCACACCGGTCGCACCGGCCATGATCAGGTTGCCCTTCAGATTGCCCTGTGCTGAATAGCGGGTGGCGGCGAGGCGGTAGCCGTCGTCGGCCACTAGCGTCAGTTGATCAATCACCGAGAAGGTGGCGGCTGAATTAGGCAGAGTCATTCAGAGCACTCCTGCTGTTCTGCGCCAACCAGTTCTTTTCGGAGAATCTTGCCCACATTGCTCTTGGGCAAGTCGTCTCGGAAGATGATGCGGCGGGGACGCTTGTAGCTGACTAGATACTTTTCGCAGTGTGCGATCACGTGGGCCTCATCCAGATAGGGTTGGCGACGAACGACGTAGGCGATGGGTATTTCTCCGGCCTTCTCGTCAGGAGCCGGCACGACCGCCGACTCCATCACCCCGGGGTGAGCATTCAGAACTCGCTCGATCTCCGAAGGGAAGACTTTGAATCCCGAGGAAATGATCATTTCCTTTTTGCGGTCGACCAGGCGCAGATAGCCGTCCGGGTCGAAGAGACCGATGTCCCCCGTGCGGAAGAAGCCATCGCTGGTGAATGCAGACGCGTTTTCTTCGGGCCGTCGCCAGTAACCGGCCATGATGGCGGGGCTGCGCACACATATCTCGCCGGCACCGACGGTGACCTCGTCGTCATTCTCGCTTCGTAGGGAAATTTCAATTCCCGCTACTGGCAAACCTACCGAGCCGGGGCGGGAGCGTCCGGCCGGGTTGCAGGAAATCAGTCCGGTTTCAGTCATACCGTAGGCTTCGGTGATATGGCAGCCAGTGATCCGGTGCCAGAACTTGGCCGTGGACTCGCTGACCGGCATGCCCGCACCGAGGCAGAGAGCGAGGTCCGTGAAGTCCTGCGAGTGAAATTCTTCGTTCTCCAGGAGCGAGTTGTAGAGGGTGTTGACGCCGGGGAAACTGCTTATGCGGTGCCGGGACCACTCTTTGACAAACGCCGTGGTATCGCGTGGATTCATCACCAATACCGCTTTACCGCCTTTGGTCAGGGTGAAGAGCAGATTGCCCAGGCCGAGAATGTGGTAGAGCGGCACCGCGAGCAGCAACACGTAATCCGGCTCGGCCCTGCCTAAAAGATGCGGACGCAGAGCCGAATGCTGTTGGCCAACGTTGAACAGCAAAGCCCGATGACTGATGGGCACTCCTTTGGGCTGCCCTGTAGTGCCACCGCTATAGATTATGAAGGCCGTCTGCTCGGCTGTAATGGGCGCGCGTTGACTTAGTTTGGTCGCACGAGTCGCTACGACCTTGCGCCAGTCGACGGCTCCTTCTATGCGGGTGAACTTACTACCCAAGCGTCGATGAGCTACCCAATTAACCAATGTCCGTCGCCAGCCTAGTTGATCACCTGGGGCGACTTGCACAGCAATACTTACACCGGCCTTGAGCATGGCCTGCTGGACACCCTGGCCCATGGGTTCGAAGAGAAATACAGCTTTGACTTCACTGTCCTTGAAAACCTGCGCCAGCTCCTGCGGCGTATACAAAGGGTTCACACAGACGGCGATCAAACCCGCCCGGATTATTCCCAGGCACGCCACCGGATGGGCGAGCATGTTCGGCAAAGCGACTGCAACCCGAGCTCCCGGTTGCAGCCCCTGGTTGATCAACCAGGTCGCTACCGCAGCACTCAGATTCTGTAATCGCTCGTAGCTTATGTTGGCACCCATTGCCGACACGGCCGGGGCTTTAGGCGTTTTCATAGCGCTACGCTGCAGCAGCTCTTCTATGGTGCAAACCCCAAGGTCAGCAAGCTCGCTGCCACTCTGCCGGGTACTGACTAACTTCAGTTTCTCATTATCTTTTTTATTTGAACGATTCATCTGTGGTCCGCCCTAGCAGAGTTGGATCTGTTCGAGCAGCCCAAGACGCGATGCATTGCGCTTCAGCTTTTCGATAAGTGAAGGAACACGTACTTCGGCTTCGGAAAAATACAGACGGGCCAGGGCAGGTTTGCTTCTGAGGAATTTTTCATCAGAAGTTGACGGCGCGGCGGCATCCGCGATCCATGCCCACAAATAGCCAAAAACAACGGTACCCAGCAGTTCAAGGAAGTCCGGCGCAACCAAACCCACAACGTCCCGGTTGAAAACCGTATCGACCGATAGTTGCTGAACCAATGGTTCGAACTCGGCCCCCCATGACGCCAAGGTCGTGACGACCCCTTCCAGTCCTGGACGCTGGCGCAGACGCTCGGCTAGCGCGGGGATGTGGCTGAGGAAGATCCCCAAGCGCTGTCCCTGATCGCTCAGGGTCTTGCGCCCCAGCAAGTCCAGAGACTGGATGTAGTTTGTGCCTTCATAGATCGGACAGATGGCCGCATCGCGCAGCAGCTGCTCCATGCCGGTTTCGACGATGTAACCGTGCCCACCGAACAGCTGGAGAGCGGACGAGATATGTGTACCCGCGTGCTGAGACAGGTAGCCCTTGACGATGGGGGTCAACAACTCTGCCAGCTGTGAGGCCTGCTTACGTCGCGCGTCATCCGGGTGGCAACGCGCTTCATCAAGCAGGGTGCCGACCCAGGCGCAGAGCAAGCGTGCTGGCTCAATAAACAGCCGCTGCTGAACAAGGCTCGACTTGACGCCAATATGACTTAACAGAGGGTCAGCGGGTTGATCGGGGTGCGTGGCACCATTCAGCGCGCGGCCTTGCAAGCGCTCCTGGGTGTAGCGCAGCGCGTTCTGGTAAGCGACCTCGGTCAAACCTACGGTTTGGACACCGACGGCGAGCCGTGCGCTGTTCATCAGCAGGAACATGCAGGCAAGGCCACGGTTCAATTCGCCGACGCGGTAGCCCCTGGCATTCTCGAATGCCAGGGCGCATGTGGCGTTGGCACGAATGCCATGCTTGTGCTCAAGCGCGATGACCGACACCCCGTTGGCTGAGGCAGGAACCTCCAATTGGTATTTCGGCACGACGAATAGGCTGAGGCCGCCAGTACCTGCCGGGGCCCCTTCCGTTCTGGCGAGCACCAGGTGAACGATGTTCTCGGTCAGGTCGTGATCGCCGTTCGAGATGAATATCTTGGTTCCACTCAGGAGGTAGGAGCCGTCCGACTGTGTGACTGCAGTCGTGCGAATCAAACCAAGATCGCTGCCAGCCTGAGGCTCGGTAAGGCACATGGTGCCAAGCCATTCGCCACTGGCTAGCTTGTCGGAAAACAGGGATCGAACCCGCTCATCGCCGAATCGGTCGACACAACGGAGAACACCTTCGCGCACGTTGGCGAAAATGCTGAAAGACAGGTTGGTGGAGGCGAGCATCTCGTCAAAAAAGACACCTGCCGTTCCTGGGAAACCTTGCCCCCCAATGGACAGTGGGACCGTCAGAGCAGGCCAGCCGTTCTCCTGAAACAGGCGGTAAGCTGACTTGAAGCCCTGTGGGGTTTTGACCCCACCCTGTTCAAGCCTGCAACCCTCGGCATCGCCGCTGCCGTTCAAGGGCAGCAGTTGCTCTTGGGTGAGCTCGGCACCGACCTCCAGAGTGGCCCTGAACAGGTCGGCGTCGATATGGTGGTGCTCTGGCAGCAGAGGCAACAGCTCTGAAAGTCGAAGAACCTTGTGAGCGAGGAAGTTGAACTCCTCCAGTGGTGCTTGGTACTGCAGCATCTCTTGCCCCTGCCTTATTGGTTAACGACCTTTGAACACCGGTTCGCGCTTCTGCATCATCGCCATGACGCCTTCACGCACGTCTTCGCTCTTGATCAGCGTGAACAGCAGTTCGTTGAGCTTGGAGAGCGCAGCATCGTCACCCTCGTCGCGCGCCTGGAAGGCAGACTGCAGGGTGGCCTTGATGGCCAGCGGTGCGGCTTTGGCGATGCGCTCGGCGTACTCGATGGCGCGCACCAGCTCTTGGCCGGACTCAACGACCTCTGTCAGCAGACGCATACGCAGAGCATCGTCAGCACCGAACTCTTCACCGGTCAGCATGTAGCGCATGGCATCGGTCCAGCCGGCAGCTTGGGTAAAGCGCACGGTGGAACCGCCAGATGGCGGAATGCCGCGCAGTACTTCCAGGTGAGCGAAGCGGGTGTTGCTGGCGGCGATTGCGATGTCGGCGTTGAGCACCAGCTCGATGCCCGCGGTCCAGCAGGTGCCTTGCACGGCGAGGACCACTGGTTTGGTGCGGCGCGGCTTCGAGACACCCCACGGGTCGATACCCTCGTCCGGGTACTTGAAGCCGCCCGAAGCCAGCTTCGGCGTCAGCTCCATTAGATCAAGGCCTGCCGTGAAATGGTCGCCGTGGGCGAACACGACGGCGCAGCGCATTTCATCGTTGCGCTCGAATTCACCCATGGCCAGGGCCAAGTCATTGAGCATGGCGCTGTCGAAAGCATTGCGTTTGCCGGCCCGGTCGAGGCCGATAAGGAACAGATGACCACGCTGCTCTCGAGTGACGCGACCCGGACCGCTGTTTGCTTCGCTCATGAGAGCTTCTCCTGACTTTATGAGGGGCTGCCTGGTTTTTTCCAAGCTGAAGATACTTACCGAATGTTCGGTTAGCTGAAACTAAACAAACATTCGGTAACCGTCAAATTGTTGCAGCAAGGCTTATGACGTAGAATCAGCGAGGATTATCGAGAGCAGGTTTACCCCGTGCGCCCATTGAAAGTATCCCGCGATGAACTGCTGCAGCGCTGCGCCAACACTTTTAAGCGTCTCGGCTACCACGGCACCACCATGGATGCCTTGTCGGTTGCTTGCGGGCTGACCAAGGCGTCCTTCTACCATCACTATCCCAACAAGGAGTCGCTTCTGAGGGATGTGCTGGAGTGGACCCATGGGCGCTTGAAGCAATCGCTGTTCTCCATCGCTTTCGATGAAAGCCTGACTCCTCAGGAGCGACTCACAAGCATGGGGCGCAAGGCAAAGAAACTCTTCCAGGACGACTCGATTGGATGCTTGATGGGTGTTGTGGCAGTCGATGCCGCTTATGGGAAGGTCGATCTCATGAAGCCGATTCGGCACTTCATGGATGACTGGGCCGCCGCATTCTTCAAGCTCTACAGCGTCGGGCACAGCCAGGAGGACGCGCAGAATCTGGCGCGACAGCTGGTGGCTGATTTCGAAGGGGCTATTCTGCTGGCTCGTATCTATGGCGATCCGAGATACATAGATGCGGTCACTGAGCGTGGACTGCGGCAGCTGGAGCCCGCGGGTGCTGGTGGCTAGGCCAGTTCCCGTGCAAAACTCCGTTTCACTTCCTGCCAGATAAGGTCGAGCGGTGCCGCGCTGCGCGCGGCTCGGCACAGGGCAACAGAGCCCTCGATAGAGGCAATGGCCAGCAGCGCCAGGCTGCGTGAGCGAACGTCGGTCACTCCGGCCTCCTGCAGCGACCGGCCGACAATCTCCTGCCACTCACCAAAGATAGCGTTGGCTTGATCCAGTAACTGCAGCTGGATCTGAGCTTCGAGCTCCGGTTCAGGCTCGCCGCGCTGGTCGGAAGAGTACTGCTCAACCGCCACGGCCAGCACTGCACAGCCGGCTTGGAAGGCTGTCTCTTCAAGCGTTTTTCGCCACAAGGCAACGAAGAGCTCCATGCCTTTCACAGGGCCATGTTTGCTCAGCAGCTGTGCCAGCGGCTCGCTGACTTCCCGGCCGGCGTGCTCCACGGCTGCTTCGAGCAGTTGGCGCTTACCGCCAGGGAAGTGGTGGGTGATGGAGCCGCGTGGCGTGTTCGAGTGGCGCACGACCTCGCGCATGCTGGTTGCAGTCATCCCCTTGCGGCGCAGTAGATCCGCAGCGCCGACGATCATTCGGTCACGAGTGGAAGTAGTCATCTTAATAAATTATGCCATCTGTCATATTATGGTGTAGCCTCAGGCTCGACTATGCCACTTGTCATAGTCGTACATCCACCTATTCCGCTACGAGGCACCGAAAAGATGACTGCTCGTCCTAAGCTCCCCAATCCGATCGATTCTGTAGTTCTGGCATCGTTGGACACTCCCGATGGATGGCTTGAGTACCCGCTGGGCAATGATGTGATCGAGGGCAATCCGGACACTCGGATGAAGCTCTTGCGAACCGTTGGCGTGAAAACCCCGCACAAGTCCGTGGCGTTCTTCACCTCTCGTCCTGCGAAGTTTCATTGGCGCTTCGAAAACGATGAGGCTTTTGTGCTGATCGAAGGTCGTATCGCAATCACTATGGACACTGGTGAGAGGTTCGAAATGGTTGCGGGGGATGCCGTATCGATTCCGGCTGGGCACACGGGGGTCTGCGAGGTCTTCGAGTTCAGCCGGAAATTCACCGTGGTTACCAGTGGAATCGCTGATTAACGGTAGACCTATGAAGGTGACCATGTCTCTGTAGCCGCGTACGCTGGAAAAGACATCATCGACTCGGTCGGTGGGTGTTCGTAGGTTGAGGACAACACGGCACCGAGTCGATCACCCAACAGATTCCAGGCGCGTTTCTTCTCTTCGGCATAATCGTGATGCAGATAGTGTCGCCTCACCCGGGAGCCGGCAAGCACATGGTTCTGACATCGATCAATGACGTCCAGGCTGACCCCCAAGGCCTGCATCATGGTCGCGCCTGTGCGGCGTAGGTCATGCGGTGTCCAGTCGCCATTCTGGCCGTCGGCAAGCACCAGTGTATCGTCATGGCGACGTCTGGAGAGGGCTTTGCGGTTTTTGAATCGGGCCTGGCGGTCACCCACCTGCTTACTCACCACTTTCACGTCCACATGCCCATCATCCTGCTTGTTCGGAAAGCACCATTGAGTATCGCCCGTCATGGTCTTGAGTTCCTGAAAGAAGTGCAGGGCAAAGGGTGAGAGGAAAACATAATGGTCTTGTTTTTTGCGCCGGCTGCCTTTGACGTTCCCGCTCGGGATGAACCAGGTATGGTTCTCCAGATCGACATTCTTCCATTCGGCCTGAAGCAGTTCACCGATCCGGCATAACGTTCCCAAACAGATCCAAAGCGCAAGTTGGGACTCTGGTTTCAGGGGGCGAATTCCACCGTACTTCTCGCCGGCAGGTAGCGCTGCATAGTCGGTAGTCATTTTCTGAAAGCGTTGGTGTAATTCTTGAAGTTCGGTGGAGGAGAGGGTCCGAGTACGTTCCTCTTGGTAGTCACTGGGTACAAGCTTATCGATTTCGACCAAGTCTGCTGGATTTCCGTCGATCAGCAGTGTTCGCCATGGCTGTCGTTTCTGGGCCCATCCAAACATCTGAACGATATCCGAAAAAAGACTAATGGCTTGGCGAGTAGCGCCGCGAGCCATGACGGAACGCACCAGACCCCGCAGGTCATGCTCACTGACTGTACTGATGACTTTTGAGCCAACGGCGGGGTAAAGATCTTTCGCGAATTTTCTCCGTAGCTCGGCATTACCATCCTTTCGTGCCACACCATCGCGAAGCCATTCTCCCGCTAGGTCTAGCAGCGTTAGCTCCATAGATTTTTGCTGATCGGCTTCTGCGAGTTGTGCAGCCAGCTCCGCTTTCAGTCTGACCTTCCCTGCGCGCTTGTTCTCATTAGGATTGATCCCTTTTGCTAAAAGGTCTCGTGCTTCGTTGCGCTCCTTGCGGATTTCGGTCAACGACTTGTTTGGCCAGGTACCACACGAGAAGCGGGTGTAAATCCTTTCCCAGCGAAACTGGAAGTAAAAGGGGATGGCGATACCTTTTTTGCGGAGTGAAACCCTGCCCGCGAGGCTGCCTTCGTCGCGTATGATGATGCCGACATCCTGCTCGGTCAGTGCTTCCAATTCCTTGGCAGTGAGCTTGGCCATAATCAACCTCCTGATAAGTTTACTCCCACATTTACTCCCACTAATTCGTCAGCTAAGGGTAGATCAGGATAGAGGTCGTTGGAAGAGTGAAGCGCTCAAAGGCCTTGTTTTACTGGGTTTGAGGATTCTATAGGGGCGCAGCGCGAACCAGGGATGCATAATGCATAACTGAATGGGGTGCTAGGGGTCGAGTGTTCGAATCACTCCGTCCCGACCATATTTTTCAATGACTTAGGCCAATGTTCGCGCATTGGCCTTTTTCATGCGTAGGGACTTTTGCGGGGGTTCATGCAGTTTTCCTCCTCAGGATGGTCAGTGCCGGTCCGCGAGAATCGGTTGCTGACACTTTGTTCGCCTCTGTAATCAGCTGCTCGAGCTCTGCTGTAGAATAGTGGCTCGTAACGCTACCATTCTTGTGCCCCAAGAGCGCCTTCCGATCTTCCAGTGTCACGCCCGCCGCACGAAGCCTTCTGCCAAAGGTGTGCTTAAGGTCGTGAACTCTGATCGATCTGAATCCGGGGTGAGCCGGTGATTTGTGTTCCGCTTCCCATTTCGCCGCCGCTCTCACCCTGGCCTTCTTCCACGCTGTGTCATTCATCCGGTGCATCGCGGTTGGTCCGCGCTCGTCCGTCTGCCCGTACGGGAAGACGTAGGTCGGATGCAGACCGCGCTGTCCGTCGATGACCGACATCGCCACCTTGTTCAGCACCACCAGCCTCTCGTCACCATTCTTCACGCCGGACTTTTCATTCCTCCCGCCGAAGTCAGCGGGAATCAGGAACACACTCGCTTCCAGCTCCGGAACCCGGATCTCCCAATCCCATTGCAGCTTGCAAACTTCCTGTTCCCGCGAACCTGTATTCACCTTGTAAAGCGACATCCTCAAAAGGTGATCAGGGATCTCAGAGAACAGCGTCGACTGCTCTGCCCACGACATTGGGTAGGGCTTTCTGCTCGACTTCCTTTCCTCCAGCATCGAGATCATCGGCACGCTATCCAGCCACGGCCGCTTCTCTGCATCTCGCCACTTCCTGTGGCACAGGTTCAAGATCCGAACGACACGCTGCAAGGCGATGTTTACCGTCCGGTTCGATACGCCTGGCTTCACCTTCCCGCTCTTTGTCGTTGTAGGTTGCTGCCGGTCTCGCTTAAATGCAGCCAAGGTCCCGTCGTCTATATGAGTTATCGGCAGATCACCGATATACGGGTCCAGCTGTTCAATGTGCGATGCGGACAAGCTGATAGATGCCTGATCCTTGAATTCCACCAAGAACCGAGTCGCTGCCTCGCGCCAGGTGCGAACCTGGCGCACTCCGTAGACTTTCTCCTGCCTGAGCTTTTCCAGACGGTGGATCAAGTACTGCTCGGCTTCTTCCCTCTCGCTTGATCCAGTGCTTTCTTGAAGTCGCTGACCTCGGACGACTTTGTCGATGTGCCAAATCCCGTTCCTCTCGTAGAGGCCGGAGATTGTTTTTCGCGCCATTTATTGACTCCTTGGCGCCCACTGCGGGGCTGATTGTTGTCCTGATTGGCCGCTTTTTCAATTGCCATGGACTCGACATAGGCGTCTGCCCACTGGTCCAGCTCGATCCGGTCGAAGCCGATGCCCTGTTTCCCGATCGGGAATTCCCGAACATTTGGTCTGACTGTCTTGTTGAATTCATCCCGGCACATGCCGAGGTAGCCATAGGCTTCGCCGGCGCGAATGAAGCGCGGGAGGATGGGCGCGACCTGGGCCGCGCTTCGATTTGACATGGGGTACTCCATGCCGCGCGTGGCGGCAGAAGGTGGTTGTTAGAAATTCGGCTGCTGGTGGTATGGCGGCGGGGATGGCTGGAGTTTCTTCTTGGCTGGCTTTAATGAGTCGTCGAGGAAGTCACCAAACTCCCAAATCATGTTGGTTATGGCGAGTGCTCTTGCGCGAGGACCGCCGACTGACTTGAGCCCGGAGCTCAAAATGTTCCACGCCGTACCTTTGGTCATCCCGGGATTTACGGCACTGACTTGCTCCCAGTTGGTGATCCCGGCTTTTGCACCCTCGAACATGGTCTCCAGCTGATCAGTGGTTATGGTTTCTGCGATGCGCTTTGCGTCAGTTTTGTTCATGGCATAGCTCCGCCCGCCGTTCACCGGCAGGCTGGTGGTGGAAGAGGGGTTAGGCTTGGAACTGGTAGCCGACAGAAACCAGCGCGGCGCCGGCTTCGGTGGAGAACATCAGCTGAGTCTTGCCGGGAGCGCCCCAGCTTTCGTACGAGACGTCGACCCACCAATTGCCGAACTTGCGATAGGGCTTGCTGAGTACGGCGGTGACGTAGCAGTCGACGAGGTTCATGGGTTCAGCTCCAGGGGCCAGCCCTTTGGCAGATAGTGAGCAACGGCTTCGCGGGCTTCATTCAAAAGGAATTCCACTGCGCGAGGGTTGCAGATTTCGGCGCTCCGAAGTTTCTTCGCGACCATCACGGCCAGGCTGCGCAGCGCCTCGTTTTCGGCAATCAAATCGAGGACAACCGCAGGATTCGCGGCGGCGATAAATTCGGCATTCCTCTCGAGCTGGCCAGGCTCCATCCATTCCGCGCCACAGCACATCACGATCTGGCTCTGCGCGCTGCCGTTGATAAAGTCCTGCAAGGGCCCGCCACGGATGACGCCACCGTAGCGTTTGTTCGCGACTTCCCACGGCCCTGGTGTCGCTAACTCAGCCATCTGCTTCAGCAATAAATGGTCGCTCATGAGTACACCGCTGCAACAGAGAGGAAGAGAGCGCCCCAGAGGCAGGCGCTCATGGCTGCGGCTTTGAGCATCATGGCGTCACCTGCTTGCGGTAGCCGGCGTCATGTATCGCGCCGAACAAGGTGTCGAGGTATTTGTTGGACGTTGGCATTAGTTCATGCGAGCGTGAATCGAATACCTTCTTCAATTCACTGATTGCCCGGTCGCGTTCTGCCTCGGCGATCTGCTCCTTCGTGGGCCGAAAGCATTTGGCGATTGCCACGCCACCCACTTGGCCAGCAGCATCAATAAATGCGGCCAGCTCAATACCGCGGTCATCCGTGAAGTTCGAGTAGACCTTCACTTTGGCGCCTTCTGGGTAACGGTTAATCAGATACTGGGTGCTGGCAGCTATTTCGCAAATGGTTCCAGGAGGCGGAAGCCCATCGCCAAACCATGGCCTGTGCATTTCTTCAGACATGGGAATCCTTTGCCGCTATAGCGGCTAACTTTGAGTTAATGAAAAGTGAGGGGGAGGGGCGGGAATCAGGATTATCTGGGGGGAGTGAAGATTTTCTGTGGAAGAGTACAGATGTGCTCCTACTGGATCTGATGTTCGCGCTCAAGCATTTCATCCAGCTCCGGGTACCCTGGTCGGGCCGGTGGGTAAGCCGGAGCTGTCATCGCCTGGTCAATGGCGGCGCGAAGGTTCTCCCTGTAGTCCTCACCGATCACACGCTCAGTCGGCTTATCCATCCAGTGGCCGACTATCTCGATGTTGATGTTGCTGTCGCCGGCATCTCCGTTGGGGCTGCTGTCGAAGCGAACATCCCAGCAATTAGATTCGAGGGCATCGAGACGGGCCTTGTCTTGCGACAGCTCATCAATCCGCTGATCCGCTGCGTTCAGGCGCAGCTGCAGGGCATCACGCTCGGCGGTGAGTCTCGCAACCTTGCCCGCATCAGGATGGGTGTAGAGCAAGAATTCGCCGCCGCTCGCCCGACATTCATCCAGCCATCCGGCGCGGACGAAGGACAGTGCGTACTCGCCCTGCCCACCCCAAAGCTTTTCAGCTTCCAGCTTCATCACAGGCTGCGTATGCTCTTCCGGCGCTGCAGGCGCCGCGCCGATCATTGCAGCCCAGCAGAGTTTCGCGCGGAACGCCGCTTGCTGGCAGCCGCTCATCTCTTGGTACTGTTCCCACACTTCCTCATCGGTAAAGCACGCATCCGGCTCCGATTCAAAACCGTTGATCACCATGGTTTCGGTTGGCTCGACCGGCACCAGCTTCCACTGATTGTTCATCATGCAATCTCCATCGATACCAGATCATGGGCATTCACAACTGTCATGCCGAGGCGTTCAGCGATCAGCACTTCGAGGCGGGCGCCCTTTGAATGCTCCCAGCCCGGGAGCGTGGCCACGGTGTCGCAGTTCATCAGGGCGGCAATATCGCGGCGCATGCAGTCGTTCCACGAACCGCCGTCCGGGTTCAGCTCGGCGGGGTTGGTGACGGTGTGGCCGTCTGCGCGCAGGTTGGCGGTCATTGCGGCGAAAGCTGGGAAGTTAAGGCCGGGCAGGCCGGTCATTGGCCCGCTGAGGTAGATGCGCTTCATGCGGCCTCCGCAGCTGGCCTGAACACGCATTTGCAATCATCAAACTGAGCGATGATTTTGCCAGCGGCATCGAAGTACTTCACGTTCCAGGTTGGATGGCAGTTGTGCGTGTGCTTCCCGTACTGCAACTGGTTGGCAAACTGAACGTCGAGATTGGCGGAGCCGTTCATCCCGACAATCGTCCCGAGGTCTCCATCCACCTCAACCATCATGCCCAGCTTGGCGAACTCGATGCCGCGGCACCGGATCATGGCGTCGACGAACAGCTGGGCCTTTGTTTTCTTCAGGATTCGTTTTTCTGTGGGCATGGGGCGTCCTATGCCGGGTCATGCCCGGGCGGTGGAGTGGGTCAGAGGTTTTCGAATGTTCGAGCGTGCGCCGGGAAGTCGAGTCGCTGCTGGATGCCAAGCATCAGCGTGCTGACCTTGGTGCCTTTGAGGAAAACCGTGGCCGGCGGCAGCTTCACGTCACAGGGAAGCACCTGCTCGCCGCGGGCCAGCGATTCTTCAACGTGTCGCGCCATCTCCGACCAGACGTGAATCTCAAGCCGGACCTCTGCGCGCACGGCTTCGATGATCCACATCGGAACGGTGACCAAGCGCTCGTCGCGCGGGCGTGATGCTTTTTCTGTAGGCATGACGGGATCCTCGCCGGCTGGCGTGATTCGTTGAAGTGGGGTATTTGTTCGTCGAATAATATTTTCGAGGACGTATGCTGAATGGTTACTTTTTGGGTGCCGCTTATATTGGCGATCGCTGGCGCAGCAGTCGGCGCTTACTTTGCAATCGTAAGAACAAAACGAGAGAAACTATGGACTGAGCGCTATGAGAGGATCGGCTCGGCTCTTGAAAAAACAGATCTAATCCACCGTTTTCTAGATAGTGAAGTTAATGGTGAGCACCAAATTCACGGCCTTACTAAGCATGAAAAGCAAGAGCTGGATGCCAACTGGCCCATGGCCAGGTACAAGCTCGCGACAGACATCATTATGTTGGAAATGCTTTTTACTGAAGAAGAGTTCGACGAAACCTCGAAGCGCTGGACAGGATTGCAAAAAAAACTCTTCTCTCTTATTGAAGACTCATCGACGCATGATGCGCATGAATACGTAAGGGAGGCGCGCACAAAGGCTGAAAAGCTCCAGGCTTCGTTGATCGAGCTATCCAGGCGTAACTGCCTTGGTTGGTTTTGATCGTGAATCAGGCCCGCCATTCGTGAGCGGTGGTGGCAATTTGGTTTGGGTTGGGGTATTACGAGTCACCGGCATGGAGCCGGATCAAGGAGCTCAAAATGACAAATGAAGAAATTGCTTACAGGCAGGCATGCATCGCTTTCATGGCTGAGGCGCTAAAGGCAGGCGTTGACACCGACGCGATTCTGAATCGTGCTAAGGCAGGCCTTCTGGGTAACGCAATTTATCGGTGGGTGGAACATCCACACGTGACCAATTCGATCGAGGCTCTGGACGAGTTCCACGCCGGGGCGAAGACAGCTTTGGCTTAGGCTAGGTAGTCAGTCTTGCCACTTTTATGGTAATCGGCACGGATCGAGTCGAACTTGACGTTACGCATAGCGTTTCGAAAGGCTTCAGGATCTTTCATGTTGCCGCCCACACTCTTCAGTGCTGCACCAATCAGACGCGCCGTGTCATAGGTCTGAGCGGCATACACCGTTGGCACGCGGTTGTATTTTTCGCTGAAGGCTTTGACGAACGCCTGGTTGGCCGGGTTGTTCGATCCAGGGTTCCACAAGGTCACGATGTTCATGCCTTTGGCGACATCGCCGGTGGCGGCGAGCATGCGTTCGTCCATGGAGAACACAGGCACCACCATCGGAATGGTTTTGCTCAAGCCCGAGCTGCCGTATTGCTTGGCGAAGTTGATGCCTGCTCCGCCGGGATGGAACTCGAAAATCGCATCCGGCGCCAGCGAACGTACCCGGGCCAGTTCGACCGAGAAATCCAGCTGGTTGAGCTTGGTGTAGATCTCGGTGACCTCACCTTTGTACGTGCGCTTGAAGCCTTCCAGCGCATCGCGTCCGCCCTGGTAGTTGGGGGCGAGGATGACCATCTTTTTGTAGCCCAGGTCGTTGGCCGCGACACCGGCCATTTCATGGATCGTGTCGTTCTGGTACGAGGCGACGAAGTAGTTGGGTTTGCACTGTTTGCCGGCCAGGCTCGACGGGCCGGTGTTGTTGCTGATGTAGAAGCCGTCCTTGGTCGCAGTGTTGACCACCGCCGCCAGCACATTGGAAAAGATCACCCCGGTGTACAGCGAAATACCGTCCAGGCTCATGCGGTCGATGATCTGCTTGGCGCGGGCCGGTTGCAGCCCATCGTCCTCGACCAGCAGGCTGACGGGCACACCGCCGAGCTTGCCGTCCTCCTGATCGATGGCCAGCTGGAAGCCATCGCGTGAGTCTTCGCCCAGATAACCGGCGGGCGTCGAGAGGGTGGTGATAAAACCGATGCGCACCGGGTCCTGGGCTTGAGCCAGCAGACTGGCCACGCAGCTGGCCGCCAGCAATGTACCCACGAGTAGTTTTTTCATAATGCCGCCTTTAGTGAAGTCCGCATCGCGCGAGACGTAGTTGTTAGTGGAGGGCAGTAAAAAAGAGCCGGGTGCCTGGAAATTGTTTGGCTGTGGGTTCCAGTGTCAGGTGTTGCTCTCGGTAAATTTCTCGTAGTACAGGCGCGTCTGGTCCAGGCTCTGGTCAGCCAGCCATTGCTTGATCGACTCAACCATCGGCGGCGGCCCGCACAGGTACATGTCCATGTCCTGTTGGCGAAAATCGGCAGGGTTGAAGTGCTCGGTGATGTAACCGCACTTGCCGCTCCAGTCCGGGGCCGGATCGCTGATGACCGGGATGAAGCGAAAACCGGGAATGCGCTCGGCGTAGGCGGCGATGCGCGTGGTTTCGCAAAGGTCCGCAGCGTTGCGCACGCCGTAGTACAGCTGCACCGCATGCCCGCATCCGCCACGTTCCGCGAGCTCATCGAGCATGCCCAGGAACGCCGAGAGCCCGGTGCCGCCAGCCACAAACACCAGCGGCTTGTCGACGTGGCGCAGATAAAAGGCGCCGAGGGGCGCTTCGAGCATGATCTCGTCGCCGATCAGGCTGCGCTCGCGAATGTAATTGCTCATCAGCCCGTCAGGCAGCAGACGGATCAGGAACTGCAACTGGTTGCTGCTATTGGGGCGGTTGGCGAACGAATAGGAGCGCTTGCCGTCAGTGCCCGGCACTTGCAACCTGGCGTACTGGCCGGGCAGAAAGTCCAGCTGCTGGCCATCGGCACCGGCATCCAGGTGCAGGATCGCGGTGTTCGGCGACACCTGCTCGACTGCCCGCACAATGCCCTTGAGCCGCTCCGGCCCGGCGGCATTGCACAGGGTCGAGGCGAAGTCGAAGTAGAACGCCGCGTCGGACTGCACCCGGGTCTGGCAGGTGAGCATTTTGCGTTGGCGCATGTCATCGGCCGACAGTGCTTCATCGTCGACGTAGTCCTGGCTGTACTGGCCCGACTCGCAGCGACCCTGGCAAGTGCCGCACACGCCTTCACGGCAATCGAGCGGAATATTGATGCCGTTGCGCAGCGCCGCATCGAGCAGGATTTCATTGTTCTGAATCGGGAAAAACAGGGTTTTCCCGTCGGCGAAACTGAACGCGACCTTGTGACTCATGATCCAGATTTCCGCCGTCAGAGATGATAGAAATCGAGCACCGAATTGATGGTGTCGTTGAGCAGCAGCGCATGTTTGCGGGTGATCTTCCAGCTGTCGCCGTCGGGCCGTAGGCGGTAGGTGGCCCGCCCGAAAAATGATTCGGCGGTTTGCAGGCGGTAGTAGAGGGTGTGCCAGTTGACCCGCACCTCCAGCTGGTCGTTGTCCAGCGGCGCGATGCGCACATTGCTGATCAGGTGCAGGGTGCGCGGCATCGGGATGGTCGATGCGGCCTTGCCGGTGCGGATGCGGAACACCCGGTCTTCGAGGCCGCCACGGTTGGGGTAGTAGATCAGCGACATGCTTTTTTTCGGGTCGGTGGTGTAGACGTGCTCCGAGTCCCATTGCGGCAAATGAAATTCGCTGTCGTCGCTGAACATCGACACGTACGTATCCCAATCCTGGGCGTCGCAGGCTTCAGCGTTGCGGTAGAGAAATTGCTCGATGCGGTATTGCAGTTGCGAATTCATGATCACACCTCACGCAGTTTCAACGGTTGCTCTTCGGCGGCCATGCGCGCCAGGCCTTCGAGCATGAAGCGCTGCCAGTTGCCATGCTGGTTGACGTAGAGGCCCTCATGGGTGAACTCGGTGCCGGTCAACGCCGGTGAGATGCCGATGGTTTCGCTGTTAGGCGTTGCGCCCTCGACCCATTTGCCAGTGCCGCGGGAAATGTCGCTCCAGCGCTCCAGGCGTGCCTGGAAACCGCGCTGAGCTTCGCGAAATTCCACCAGGTCATCGGGGGTGCCCATGCCGGAGACGTTGAAGAAGTCTTCAAACTGGCGAATGCGGTTTTCCCGATCGGCATCCGATTCGCCCACCACGCCGAGGCAGAAGCTGTTGATCTCGGTTTTGTTCCAGGCGATCGGGCGGATAATGCGCAACTGCGAACTGATCTGGTCGAGGAAAAACATGCTTGGGTAGATGTTCAGGTTGCGCAGCCGGTGCATCATCCACTCGGCCTTGCCCTGGCCGTGCTCTTCGAGCAGGCGCGGCATGATCGTCGCGTAACCGGGACGCACCGCCGGGTTGGGCATGTCGCTGAACAACAGACTGTGACCGTTGTGGAAAGCAAACCAGCCGTCGTCGGTTTCCTTGTCGCCCGCGCCGAGCTTGCTGTAGTCCAGCGTGTCGGCGCCGGCCAGGCCTTTTTCGCTGTTGACCTGCTGGCGGTGTTGCACGGTGGCCACGTAGTTGTAGTGCACGGTGCTGACGTGATAACCGTCCAGCCCGTTTTCATTCTGCAGTTTCCAGTTGCCGTCGTAGGTGTAGGCGGACTTGCCCGGCAGCACTTCGAGTTGTCCGGTGGGCGACTGCGCGACCATCATGTCGAAGAACACCTTGGCGTCGCCGAGGAAGTCCTCAAGGCTGTCGCTGCCATCGACGTCGAGACTGATGAAGACGAAACCCTTGTAGCTTTCGATGCGGGCTTTTTTCAGACCACGGGTGGCCTTGTCGAAACCTTCCGGGTATTCACCGGGCGCCTTGACCTTGACCAGGCGACCATCGCTTTTGTAGCACCATGCGTGGAACGGGCAGGTGAAGGTCGACTGGTTGCCCTTGCCGACACGCGTCAGGGTGGTGCCACGGTGTTGGCAGGCGTTGATCAGTGCATTGAGCTGGCCGTCGCCGTCGCGGGTGATGATCATCGGCTGGCGGCCGGCGCGCATAGTCATGAAATCATGCTTATTGGCGATTTCGCTTTCATGGCAGGCGTAGATCCAGTTTTTCTCGAAGATCAGTGCCATTTCCAGATCAAACAAATCCGGCTCGGTAAACATAACCCGGGCAATTCGGAAAATACCTTCTGCCGGACGGAAGTCCAGGCAACCCTCAATGAAGCTTTTCCATTGTTCTACGCTTTTTGCACTGCTCATTAATCGTTACCTCGTTGCATCGGGCTAATTCGTGCATTCAACAAGTTGCTCGTGTCTGCATTAAATAAGTTGCCCGCGTCGGGGTCTATCCGCTTTGTCGGCAAACACAGTCCATAAAATTGGCCGGCGGTCCTTGGCTCAGACATGCCTGGCCAGGACCGGCGCGGCGGTTGCGGGGACGTTAATAACTTTAAGTAAACGGATATGAGTTTCGAAATAACAGGATAGAGACTCTGGCGACAATGCTGCCTAATCATTCCCGATGCGTGCTGGCTGTCTAGCCGGACCGACATCAACCATAACGACTCATGCTCACTATTTTAATAAAGAAACAACTGCCAACTATTGGAGCGATCACCTTGATCGCGCCACTACTTGATGTGTTCGCACATTGAATAAAAGGGGATAAGTTATGTTTCAAGCGAGTTGGTTCACCCGTTGTGTGCAGACGGCCAGTCTGGCCGGAATGATTACACCCATGATGGCTCAGGCGGATTTCGTTGAGGACAGCCATTTGGCGCTGGGCTTGCGCAACTTTTATATCGATCGCGACTTCAAGGGCGAAAACCCGAAGAACTCCCGCGTCGGCAGCTGGACCCAGGGCTTCGACCTGCGCTTCATCTCGGGCTACACCGAGGGGCCGCTGCAGTTTGGTCTGGATGCTTCGATGCAATACGCCTACCGGCTCGACGGCGGTGGTGGCAGGGGGCCTGACAGCATCATTCCCTATAGCGTCAGCAAGCAAGAGCAAGCGACCGACTACGGCCGTGGCGGCTACACCGCGAAGGTGCGCTATTCCAAAACCGAGTTGAAATACGGTGAGCATCGGCCAACGCTGCCGGTGGCGTACACCGACGATTCACGGCAACTGGTCACCACGTATCACGGCACCCTGATCGAGTCCAAAGAGGTGGACAAGCTGACGCTGACGGGCGGGCGCTTCACCGAAATCAGCGGTCGCGAATCATCCAACAGCGAAAAAATGTACTTGTTCAACGGGCCTGACGTGCAGCGCCGCAGCGACGGTCTGAACTTCGGCGGTGCCAGCTACGCGTTCACGCCGAAGCTGACCGGGACCTACTTCTTTGGTCAGTTGGAAGACATTTATCGCCAGCATTATCTGGGTGCAACCTACCTGGCAGACCTGGGCGGCGGTTACGCTCTGAAATCCGATTTGCGCTATTTCAATAACAAGGAAGAGGGCGACGCGCTGTACGGCCGCATCGATAGCCGAACCAACGCAGGGGCGCGAATGGCCTCGTTGTCGAGGAGCGCCCGGGATTACTTAACGATTGAAATCAAACCCGTTGGTCGATTCAACGGGACGATGGCTGTAGTACCGCGTCGAACCAAGGTGACTATTTCTTGTAAGAAGGAGATGAATCATGACCAAACGACAAGAACCGCATCACGGGTTTGCCGATGATCCTCAAAAGGTCAAAGAAGCGGGGCGCAAAAGTCAATCTGAGGCCAACGTGACAACTGATCGCGCCGAGAAAGCGCGGGTCGGTGGGCAGCACAGCAATGGCAGTACTCGGGGAGAAAGATGAGCGTCAACCGACCTGTGATACTGCTCGCGCAGCCAGGGTCGGTTCCTGCACCCAGTCATGTTAGAGGGCACGAGGAGGTTTGCTGATGGAATTCTATCCAGTGGATGATGATGACCCGCGCCGCCGCCACCACCAGATCGGCAAAGCCGTCGGGCTTGCGGCCGACGAGGTTGAGATGTGGGTCAGTTCGGTCGAGGAGGACGGCAGTGGTATGGGCTACGTGGTGCATTTTTCCGAACGCACGCCGACCGAAATCCTGGCCAAGGTCGAGGGGCTGGGTTCTGATCGCACGATCAACATTGGCCCGCTGGATTGACCGTGCGTCGCCGGGCAACACCGGGACAGAGCGCTTGCTCAGAGGAGCAATGTTCATGATTGACGAATCGCCCGAAAAAATTTCGATTAACTCATTTGGAGGCAGCCATGACCCATCCATCCAGCGCTGATAAACCGCTTGAGACCGATCTCGACCCGAATGATGACGGCTGTGTTATCGGCACTGCCGGTCGTGATGAAGACCCGAACGCCACAACCGACTGGGATCACCCGGACAACGATAGCCAGATGACACCCGCCGACACCCGCGGTTTGCCCGGTTATCCCGGTGGACGAGAAGGCGGTGAAGCGGACAAGGACAACGACAGGGAAGGCTGAAGCTTCCGCTGCAGTGGCCGGCCGATGGACCGACCGGACGGCAAATGTGAAGAGGCGCAATTGATCACTGCCGTTCGTCGGAATCCGTGCACCATCAGTCACTTGGAGAGTCGATCTAGTAGCCCAAATAGAAGGTTCCTATGCGATCCCTAGTTATTGATATGCCCAATGGCCGTGAGCTCGTTGACGAGCTTGACCGCGCGACTGAGCAGATGATGTCCATACCGGTCGAATTGATTGGCAGCGAAGCGTGGCAGGCGGCCGCTTGTCGGCAACACCAGGCGTTCCGCAAGTGGCGAGAATATTTGCACAAAATGGCAGATGGTCGCGCGCGCACCGAGACGCTCAAAGTCGCTTGATTGCATGAGCCATAAACACGAGGTTATTGCCATGACTGATGAAAAGAAGAAAGAACAACCCAAAGATGCCGACACTCCGGCGCATGCCACCGAGCAAGAGCGCGAGCGTTTGAAGGACTTCAACAAAGGTGGCATTCCTCCGGGATCTTGCTGATAAAAAGCTCCCGTACACCGTTCGTCCATTCCCGGGCACTTGCCATACACCGTTCTCTCTCATGTGTAAGCAAGGAAGTCCCGCGCATCAGATCGGAGAGTCAACATGGACATTGATGAGAAGGCCCCAGGCAATGTGTCGCAGCAGCACGTAACCGTCGGTACTGACAACGAAACGGGCCATGATTCCAACACTCATGACCTCGATAAACAGCCCCCTGCTGGTGATGATGCAGACCTTGAAGAAGATATGACGGATGTGGATGCCGCCGATGGCGTCGCCCCTGAGCATCCGGCCACTTGATAAATGATCCTATAACCAGCGTCCGGCACCATGTCCGCACGTTTTAAATAGCCGCAGGTGCATGACGCAAACTGGTTGGCTGGATTCGGAAATGCACCTTGGGTGAGTTGAGGTGACGGTGGAGTTAATCCGCCTCCTGCTCGCCGCACCTCTACAGTTCTCGACGGCGTCTTGTGGCGAGACGCTCGGCGAACGAAGGGTCGGCGGCAGCGGTGTCAGACTTCATGGTGCGCAGGGTTGCCTGGATCAGGCGCAGCTGACTGATAAACCGTCGGCAATTAGCGCAAAACATCAAATGATGTCGCACCCTCAAGGTTTGCCGAAAGCTCAATTGGCCGTCGAGATAATCGCTCGACCTCGCCACTTGTTCCTTGCACGTCAGCATTCGCCGGTTTCCTCAAAATGTTCCACGGTAGCGAAGACCTTTAACCTCGCCCTGTGTAACAGCACACGAACGTTAGAGAGCGATATGTCCAGAAGAATACAAATCTCTTCCAGACTCAACCCTTGGCGATCGCGCAGTAATAACACGCCACTTTGCAGTTGCGGCAAATGTTGCAGCGTGTGCTCCAGGCACTGACGTAGTTCGTTTTCGGTCAGCAGCGCTTCAGGCGTGTCCTCATGCCACATGTACGGGGCCAACAGCCAATGACCATCGTCGGGCGAAAAACGATCATCATCAAAAGTGCCATGAGGCGATGGAACATCATCGAGCAGCACTTCCCGACGATTGCGTTTGTAGTGACTCTTCGCCAGGTTGGCCGTGATGGTCAATAGCCAGGTTTTCAGGCTCGAACGGAACTGGAAACCGGACAGACTACGGACGACTGAGAGCCACGCTTCCTGGACCACATCTTCACTTCCCCTCGAACCAACGATGGCGTAGGCCACAGCGTGCATAGCGCTCTGGTATGTATTGACGGCCTCCTCAAAAGCCCGTGTCTCGCCTGCCAGCAGTCGCTTGACCAATCTTGCGTCGTCATTCATGGGTCTGTCGCTCCGTTGGAGCGGCATCTGCTTCTTTCAAACATGTGGGCAAAGAACACCGCCTGTAGAGTAGGACGAAAAGCCGGATCTTACGGCGGTTGCCGGCGTCGCCTCCTTAGGACAGGTCTCAAAAAAGCCCGGATGCGGACTTGTTACGGGCCTGGCGCAGGGCGATCAGGTGATCGATCGATACTTTGCCTGGCCCCGTCGCCATCAGGTAAAGAAGCACTACGGCCCACGTACCATGGGTCGGATACGCATCCGGATACACAAACAGCTGAATGATCAGGGTCATGCCCAGCAACGCCAGCGCCGAAAACCGCGTTGCAAAACCGAGAAGAATCAAAATCGGGAAAAAGTGCTCCGCGAAGGCCGCCAAGTGCGCGGCAATCTCCGGTGACAACAACGGCAGGTTGTACTCGCTGTTGAACAAGGGAACAGTCGAATCGGCCAAGCGCGGCCAACCGAGTTCGAACGTGCCGTCGATCAGGTCGATGGCAACGCCTTCAATCTTGGTTTGCCCGGACTTCCAGAAAACTGCCGCGATGGAAAAACGCCCCAGTAAAGCGACCAGGTTATGCGGGATTTTTTCCAGAAGCGCGATCGCATGACTGATGGGACATAGAGTGCTCATGGCAATACCTTGTTGTGGTGGAAATGAGTAATGGCGTTGTGGCGAATCAACAGCGACAAGATGTGGCAGAGGTCGAACGCGGGGGCGGACTCCAATGCCTGGCTCAAGGTCTGGCCGTTTTGCAGATTGTGGATGAAGGCACAGGCCCCGGGCTCGATGGCTAACACGTGAACCTCCAGGCCATCACGCAGAACCAGCGCATTCTGTCCGTGGCTCAAGTCGATCCCCGCCAGCGTTGCGTTTTGCTGGTGCGAGGCCCGGATTGCGACGACGGGGAAGGCCGAAGTCAGCAACTTCACCGAAGGGTGCAGTTCGACACTCAACTGGTTCAAGGTATGTGGATCGGCGAGGACGGCGCCGATCTGTTCATGGCTCAGCGGCAGCGCATCGGCTGAGTGATAGGCGACTGTGCGCAACCGCTCCAGACGCGCGACATCACTCAGGTACGCCACGCTGGCCGCGGGCCCGAAGCCGTCAATGAAGTCCGCCAGGTCGTGGCCGTAATCCTTCATCAGCGGACTGTGGGGCGCGTTGCCCAGCACATAGATCCGGGCCATGGCCCGGAAAAATTCTTCACCGACCAGTTGTTCCACCACGGGGTAACTGCTCGCCAAGGCATTGATCAGCGAGCTCTGCACATTGTTGCGATACACGTCGAACCGGCTGGCGGGATCGGCGCCGTTGCTGCTGAACAAGCCCTCGGGACAACTCCGTTGCGGATCGAGCAGCGCGGCGTAAAAACCCTCTTGAGTGCTCATGGCCGGCCCTTGACGTTTAGCAGCAACTCATCGGCATGGCGCGCCTCGGCATGCAGCACGCTGAACGCCGGCAACTGATTGTCGCGCTCGATCAGCGTCGCTACCGGCCCGGTGCGTGCCAGCACTTGCCGATACAACGACCAGACCGCGTGATCGATAGCTGCACCGTGATCGTCAATCAACAAGCGGTCACCGAGACTGTCAGTGTCTTCGGCAAACCCCGCCAGATGAATCTCGCCCACAGCCTGCAAGGGCAGGGCGTCAATGTAGGCCTGCGGGTCACGGCGATGGTTGATGCACGATACGTAGACGTTATTCACGTCCAGCAGCAACCCGCACCCGGTGCGGCGAACGACTTCACTGATGAAGTCGGCTTCGTCGAGGGTAGAGCCATGGAACGCCAGATATGTGGCGGGGTTCTCCAGCAACATCGGGAGTTTTAGCTGGCTCTGTACCTGGTCAATGTGTTCGCAGATGCGGGCCAGTACAGAGGTGTCGTAAACCAGAGGCAACAAATCATTGAGGAACACCGGGCCATGGCTGGACCAGGCCAGGTGTTCGGAAAAAGAGTGAGGTTGATAGCGGTCAATGAGTACGGCGAGGCGTTTGAGGTGGTCGGCGTCCAGCAGACCTTCAGCCCCGATCGATAAGCCAACGCCATGCAACGACAGCGGGTACCGTTCGCGAATCAAACCCAGGTAGTAATGAAACGGGCCGCCGTCCACCATGTAGTTTTCGGCGTGGATTTCGAAGAAACCGATGTCCGGTTTTGACTCGAGCACTTCAAGGAAATGCTCGGTCTTGAGCCCCAGCCCGGCGCGGGGCGGGAGTCCGAATGATACAGGATCCATACTCGACACTCAGGCTGGGGACGGGTCAGGCTTTGGCTTTGAACGCTTGCATCTGACCGAAACCGGTCGGGGAGGTCTTGCTTTCGGTGGTCATGCAGGTGCCTTTCGGGACCAGCTTCCAGGCATTGCTCTGGAAGTCGGTTTTCGCGGTACCGGCGCAAGTGGTGCCAGCACCAGCGGCGCAATCGTTTTGCCCTTTCAACGACACGCCGAAGCATTTTTCCATGTCGGCGGCGGCGTGAACGGTGGAGACCGCGGCTATGTTCAGGGCAGAACCGAGGGCCAGAACCAGGGCAGTAGTGGACAGGGTGCGGGTCGTTGCAGTCATGATGTTACTCCGGTTTTTTTTGAGGTTCGATCAGCAAGCGATTGCGCTTGCTTACTGCTCTAGAGACCGGTTAACACGATCCGTTACAGCCCAACGCCAACTTTTCAGAAATGAGCTGTTCCGCCAGAGCGATTCTTTTCTTGGCGAGTATCGAAAGCTCTTCAATTCTCGGGTCGCTACGGTTGCGGTTGGATAGAATGTAGGCTTGGGCCAGCGGGACAAACGCTGCCTGGGTTTCTTGAGGTACCAGCGTGATTGACTCCGATTTGCTTTGTAGCGCAGCAAATAGAAGGTCTGCCTCCACCAATTGCGGGTGCTCCGGCGGCGACGCACATCCTGAAAGAAGCATGCAAAACAAAACAGTGGTCGCCGTCGCCAGATATTTACCCTTATTGAGGCTCATGACGACTAGCGCTCGCTGGGTTGCGACCGCGCAACAGAAGCTTTTTTGTTCATCAACCGTGCGTTGTCTTGGGTTATAAGGGAAATGAAGTCATTGAGTTCTCCCTCTGACGGTATGTTTGACCCGGACATGTAAGTCTGGCCCGGCTGAAAAGGGTTGGTAATGCTGCTCATATGCCTATGGTCGTAAAACAATTTGTAAGCGATGTTCTTAATTTTTTTGCAGAATGTTTTCAGCTCTATGCCGGAGTCTATGATCAAATGTTCATCGGCGATCAATACATCAAAATCCGGTGCGGAATCGGTGCTTAGAACGCACAGCTGCGCAAACGAATCGACGGGAAGGATGCAGAAATAGCCCAGTCTGTTAAGTGCTTTTTCGATATGAAGTCGGCTGGAGAAGTTTGTATCCGCAATCAATATTTTGAGTGTTTTGTTCATGATGTTTCTCGTTTCGTGGGTATCGCCAATCACTGCGTCAAGGAAGAGGCGGCGTGTTGATTACGGTAATAACGCGTTGCGGGAACGGAATGCCGATCCCTTGCTGGCCCAAGGCGTCACGGGCTTTTTCGTTAAACATGAACATCAAATCCCAGTAGTCGGTATTCAACGCCCATATGCGCAGTGAGACGGTAATCGCGCTATCGCCCAACGTACTGACGACCACCACTGGGGCCGGGTCTTTCAGTACTCTTGGGTCTTTACTCAATTCCAGCAGCACCTGGCGTGCGATGCCCAGGTTGGCGGTGTAGTCCACGCCGACATCAAAGACGACTTTACGTAAAGCCTCGCTGGAGTAGTTGGTAATGATGCCGTTGGAGATACTGCCATTGGGCACAACGATGCGTTTGTTATCGGTGCTAAGTATCACGGTGTGGAAAATGAGAATGGATTCCACGGTGCCATAAACTCCCTGGACTTCCACTGTATCGCCCACTTTAAAGGGACGGAAAAGCAGGATCAGAACGCCGCCAGCAAAGTTCGATAAACTGCCCTGGAGCGCCAAACCGATAGCCAGGCCTGCGGCGCCCAATGCGGCGACAAAGCTGGTGGTCTGAATACCGATCATCGAGGCCACACTGATGACCAGCATGATCTTCAGTGCAGTGCTGACCAGGTTGCCCACAAACTTTTGCAGGGTTTTATCGACACTGCGTTTTCCCAGCAACACGCCGACTCTTCCCGTGATCGTGCTGATGAGCCACCAACCAATGGCCAGTGTTGCAAACGCCAAGGTGAGATTAGCGCCATATTCCAGAACCACCGGCAGCCACGTCTCGGTATGTTTTATGAGTTGATTAACATCAAAATCCATGTTGCGCCTGCTTCATTGGTTTAGTTTAAAAGTCATCGGGTGTGCTCGAATCAAATAGATAAAGCAATACGACCCCGTGACTGGATTCCCGAGTATCTAGCCGGGCCACGTGCTTCTAGAGTCTCTCGGTGGAGTGTCTGCCCGATGTAAGACTTGTCTTGTTTTTTCAAGGAAAGGGAAATATGGGGAGGTGGACTGGGGTGGGGTTGCTTCCACATTTCACTCGCCGTTGTTCCATGGGGCGATTGGAAGAGGCTCTTTGGCGTTGTGAAAGACATGTTTATTGTGCTTTTAGGACAAGTCCCATGGCCGTAAAGCCAAATAACACCGATGCTAAAACAACCTGATTGAAAGTAAGTTGCGGGCACTACCCAGTGGTGGTGATCAAAAATCGTATAGAGGTTGATGTCTCTCTGTTTAACTTTTTTATCAAGCGCTCTGCGGGTTATTTTCTAATGCGGCTGTTCCACTCTTCAGGTCATAAGGCTGGGCAATTATTTTATAAGTTTCGAGGATAATAAATCATGATTCACCATAAGGCCCTGCTACTGCCTGGGTCAGTTTCACCCGATCAGGCCCTGCAAAACGTCGTGGAAGGATTTCTCCATTTTCATCATGAGGTGTTTCCGCAACAGGAAGAACTGTTCAAAAAGCTCGCCACGGCCCAGCGACCCAAAGTGATGTTTATTGCGTGTGCGGATTCAAGGATTGTTCCCGAGTTGATCACCCAGAGCGCCCCCGGCGACCTGTTTGTCACACGTAATGTGGGCAATCTGGTGCCGGCTTACGGGCAGATCAACGGCGGCGTTTCCACGGCCATCGAATATGCAGTCCTGGTGTTGGGTGTTCAACACATCATTATTTGCGGGCATTCCGATTGTGGTGCCATGCGTGCTGTGCTTAACCCACAGTCGCTGGAAAAAATGCCCACGGTCAAAGCCTGGTTGCGTCATGCCGAGGTCGCCAGGACCATGCTTCAGGAGAACGGCTGCTGCGCCACTGAAAGCGAAAGCATGCCCGTGCTCACCGAAGAGAATGTGATCGCCCAGTTGCAGCACCTGCAGACACACCCTTGCGTGGCTTCACGCATTGCCAACGGCCAGTTATTCATTCACGGCTGGGTCTATAACATTCAAACCAGCGAAATCAGAGCGTACGACGTGGACCAAGCGTGCTTCCTGCCGCTGGACAGCGTTCATTCAGTCCCCATGGCGACGCCTAAAACGCGCTTCTAACCAGTCCTGACCGTTAAGGCCATGGCTGTCGAGCTGACAGCCCGGCATTGCTATGTCTTTAGAAAATATCGGGAGAGCACTCATGATGCCTGCTGCGCAGTTAAAAGCGCTTTTACCGCGGGAGCTCTTGGCTTCCGTGGTTGTATTTCTGGTCGCCTTGCCTTTGTGCATGGGTATTGCGATCGCTTCGGGCATGCCGCCGGCCAAGGGCTTGATTACCGGTATCATCGGCGGGTTGGTGGTGGGCTGGTGTGCCGGATCGCCGTTGCAGGTGAGTGGTCCGGCAGCGGGTTTGGTGGTATTGGTTTTCGAAATCGTGCGTCAGCATGGCCTGGCCATGTTGGGGCCGATTGTGCTGCTGGCAGGTTTGCTGCAATTGCTGGCGGGACGCTTTCAGCTGGGCTGCTGGTTTCGTGTGACAGCCCCTTCGGTGGTGTACGGAATGTTGGCAGGCATCGGCGTGCTGATCGTGCTGTCCCAACTGCATGTGATGCTTGACGGAGTGCCGATGCCCTCGGGGCTAAATAATCTGGCCGGATTCCCGACCGCGCTGTTCCAGGCGCTGCCGACCCTGGGCGCCGGCATCGGCTGGGAGGCCGGATTGTTGGGCTTGTCGACGATCATGGTGATGTGGCTGTGGGACAAGTGGCGCCCGAAATCACTCCGCTTTGTTCCTGGGGCACTGTTGGGTGTAGGTCTGGCGACGTTAGCCAGTTTGGCCTTGGCGTTGCAGGTCAAGCGTGTAGATGTGCCAGAGAACCTGGCGGACGCCATCGACTGGCTGCGTTTTTCTGATCTGCTGAATCTTGCCGATCCCAACCTGTTGATCGCGGCATTCGCCCTGGCGTTTATTGCCAGTGCCGAAACCCTGTTATCTGCAGCTGCCGTGGACCGCATGCACAACGGACAGCGCTCGGACTTTGACCAGGAATTGGTGTCTCAGGGCGTTGGCAATATGCTCTGCGGTCTGGTCGGCGCTTTGCCGATGACCGGTGTGATCGTGCGCAGCTCGGCCAACGTTCAGGCCGGGGCTACCACCCGACTTTCGGCCATGTTTCATGGTCTATGGCTCCTGGCCTTTGTACTGCTGCTGTCAAGCGTATTGCAAAGTATCCCGGTAGCCAGCCTGGCGGGTGTGCTGGTCTATACCGGAATCAAACTGGTAGACATCAAAGCCTTTCGTGCCCTTGGCCGTTATGGGCGCATACCGATGCTGACGTATGCCGCCACGGCCCTGGCGATTATCTTCACTGACTTGCTCACCGGCGTGCTGATCGGCTTCGCCCTGACCTTGCTCAACTTGGCCTGGAAGGGGTCGCGTTTGAAGATCACCCTGGTCCATCGCCCCGAGCATGGTGAGTTGGAATTGCGCTTGACCGGTGCAGCTACATTCCTGAAAGTCCCGGCGCTGACCCGGATTTTGTCGTCCGTACCGGCAGGTAGTACGGTGCATGTGCCGCTCAATAACCTGCGCTACATCGACCATTCGTGCCTCGAGTATCTGCAGGAGTGGGGGCGGGCCAATGCGGCCAACGGTTCAACCTTGGTGATGGACGCGCGAGGCGTCAAGCGTCGGCTGGAAGGGCGTCTACGCACCACGGCAGGTTTGGGGTCGCCCAAGGCTAAACAGTCAACTTGACGGGATAACTTCGCAGCGTCCGAAGGGAAGGGCGCTTCTATCACTGACCACCATTGGCCCCCTCGCTTGAACAAGGCGTGGGGGCTTTTGTGCAACCACGGTTCAGCAAATAAGGAACAGTACGGTGATTACTTGGTAGATCTCGCTATCTTCAATCGAAGCGGCTCAACTATTCATATTACGGTGCTTTGGATGAACGCTTGGCGGATCTATTCAAATTCATAATTTTCCGTACGTCGGCCCAGCACTATTGTGGATTTTGATTAGGACAAATCCTATGTGGTGAATAGGCCTTGATAAATACCATGTGCTCCAGTTGTTTAGATTCTCTTACTGGTATGCATCATGGCAAAGCTAACATTGATCTTATTGATCACTCATCTGTTTTCGGGCAACCTTTTCGCGTCGAATGAACAGGAGGCCGGTATAAATATCGCCTACATGAGTCAGGTTTCAAGTCTCAACAGAGATAACACAAAGCGCGTGGATAAAGTCATTGGCCGTGCTCATGAACTCATTGGAACGCCGTACCGCTGGGGCGGCGCCTCTGTCAGCAAAGGTTTCGATTGCAGTGGGCTGTTGTTCTATCTGTTTCGCAGTGAAGCGGGGATTAACATTCCGCGGACCACGACCGCTATGTTGAATTCGAATGCCAAAACTGTTCTTCGACATAATCTTAAAAGCGGCGACGCGGTGTTTTTCAAACACAACGGGCGCGGTCGCATGAAGCATGTCGGCATCTATATTGGGAATGATAAATTTATTCACTCTCCCAGAACAGGGAAAAGCATTCGCATTGATTCGTTGTCAAATAAATATTGGAATAAAAGCTATTTAACCGCTAAGCGGTTTCATTAACCGCCTGCCGCGCCGCTGCACCCTTGCGGATGCAGCGACGAGGTCATTCAGTCGACCAGATGAGTTGCCAGTGCCTGGACGCGGAGCAGGTCGCCCTTGGCTGCCTTGGTCACGCCGCTGCCGTATTCCGGGTCTGCCTTGTAGAGGAATGACAGGATGCGGTGTTTACTCACATCGTCTGCACTGGCCAGCGAAGCGCCGAAACTGTTGATCAAATCCTGGCGCTCTCTGCTGCTGAACGAGCGATACAAGTCTCCCGCTTGCTTGAAGTTTTGCTCTCGCTGGATTTTTACCTGTTGAGTGCTGCCGGACAGCGAGAGCGAGCTGTAGCGTGCACCAGGAGTTTCTTCACGCGGCAGTAATCGGCTGGGCTGGTAGTTGGTGCCGGCGCTGGTGCTGGCCGAATTCATCGCGCCATCCTGATTACCGTTGTTGACGGCAGCTTTCGAGGCATTGATCGGCAGTTGCAGGGCATTGGCGCCTAAGCGGTACATCCGGGTATCGGCGTAGGAAAACAGTCGCCCTTGCAGCAATTTGTCTTCTGACGGTTCGATGCCCGGAATCAGATTGGAAGGGGCCATGGCGACCTGTTCGGTTTCCAGGAAGACGTTGGCCGGGTTGCGGTTGAGCACCATCTGTCCGACTTTGCGCATGGGCACGTCAGGCCATACCTTTGTGGCGTCCAGCGGGTCGAAAAGGTAAGTGGTGAGTGCCTCAGGCTTCAGCACTTGCACATACAGGTCCCACTTGGGGAAATTGCCTTTATTGATATTTGTAACCAGATCCTGAGTCATGTGGCTGTAATTGGCGCCTTGCACGCTGGCGACATCCTTGGGTGACAGGTTGCGAATGCCTTGCTGGCTCTTCCAGTGAAACTTGACGTAATGCACGTCGTTCTTGGCATTAACAAACTTGTAGGCATGTACACCGTTGCCATTCATCTCGCGGTAGCTGGCTGGAATGCCGGCGTTGGAGTACAGCTCGGTCAAGGTGCGGGTGGCCTCGGGCGTATGGGAGAAGAAATCAAATCGGCGGGAGTCGTCGTCCAGGTTGGTGCGCGGGTCCGGTTTGAATGCGTGAACCATGTCCGGGAATTTGATTGCGTCGCGGATGAAAAAAGTCGGGAAGTTATTGCCCACCAAGTCCCAGTTGCCGTCGGCGGTGTAAAACTTGGTGGCGAAGCCGCGAGGATCCCGCAGGGTCTCTGGCGAGTGATTACCATGGACCACCGATGAGAAGCGAACGAATACTGGAGTGACCGTGCCCGAGGTGAAAAGCCTGGCTTTGGTCAGGTCGCTCAAGGTGTCAGTGGCGGTGAACACGCCGTGGGCACCCGTGCCCCGTGCGTGCACTACGCGCTCCGGGATGCGTTCGCGGTCGAAGCGTTGGAGTTTCTGGATCAAGTGCACATCTTGTAGCAACACCGGGCCGTTGGGACCGGCGGTTTGCGAGTTCTGATTGTCCCCGACAGCTGCACCGTTGTCTCCCGTCAGGTTGGCAGCGTGAACAGCAAAGGGCAGGGCACTGGTAGTGACCAGGCAGAGTAATCGCGAACGGGACGATAAGTTCAGACGGTGGTTGACCGACATAAAAAGCTCCAGCATTGGATGGGTTAAGGAAGAACATTCGTTGACCCGAGGAAGTTTCACCGGGGAACAATGGCGGAACGATTTTTCGCCAAGTACGTTCTCCAGCATTTGCCAGAACGGTGGGCAGTTTATGTAAGAACCGTCTCAAAATGAGTAGGGGATTTAATCGTCGTTATTGTGCAGGCATTTAAGACGGATCTTAAAGCTTAACGATGTGGGCATGGTTACCCTCGACAGCTCTCAACGAGGCATCGATTTAATCCTGAACGTTACAACCCGTTGTTATTGCAGTTGGCGAAGGTATGGGATTTGTCTTGAAAATTTACAGGTCGTTTCTTTCGGGTGCCTGAGCGGCCTATGCTTGCCCATAAAGGAATAATTAATTCCACGGGATGAAGAGGTGTTAAATGTCGAGCTTGATCAGAGTCGGAGTGCTCGATGAACATGAAATGATGCCTGGTGGCCTGCATCTACACCTGGCGGGTCAGCCAGGTATCGCAGTGGCGGGTACTTACAGGCGGGCGAGCGATGCATTGTCTGCGGCCGGGCAGGGCGGCATAGATCTTTTATTGGTTGGCTATGCGCTTCAAGATATTAATGGCCAGCATGTTATCAAAACCCTGACAGCCCATTATCCGGAAATTCGCACACTGGTCTTCCTGGCCGAGCCGTGCCCGGCGACGGCAACGTTGCTGCTCGGCATGGGGGGTCACGGTATTGTCTGCAAGCGTGAACCGCTTGAGGTGTGTGCATCTGCCATTCGTACGCTGGCGGCTGGACAGCGTTATCTGTCTGCCAGCATCACGATGGTTGAAGACGCCGGGATGCCGGGGACAGCGGTTGATACAAGCGATTTCGAACCTGCATTACTCTCCCATCCCGCGTTGTCTCAGCGCGAAAGAGAGGTGCTGCGCCTGTACATTACCGGTCTGACCGTGACCCGGATTGCTGAAATGTCCCACCGAAGCTTGAAAACGGTGAGCACTCAGAAACTGGCGGCTCACCGCAAGCTGGGGTTGAAAAATGATATCGATCTGTTCAGAAGATTGTCGCGGTACGAGCTGGATGGGCCTTCTACAACCTTGTAAGAAATAACCAGCGTCTATGAAGGGGAATAACGCTCTCGCCATAGACAGTGCGAGAGGGGTGTGCCGCAGAATCTTTCTCAAAGTCGAACAAGATTATATTCGTGAAATAAATGCTACGGGCCATTTTTTGGGACAAGTCTCAAGGACTCGTCGAAGTCTTAAGTCCATGATTAATGTGCCCCACGGATGGGGCGTCTACTGTGTGTTTCAAGTGTAAGAAGTCTGCTCTTTCTCCGTCAGGGGAAGTCCGACTTTAATTCCAGTGCTGTCTTCGCCCGCCTTGTGCGGGCTTTTTTTTGAATCCGGTCAACTGAATGGAAGAAATATTCACGATGGCACAGCGCAGCGTTTTGAGACCGTTCTTATAGTGCGCCGCAGAGGTTTTTAGGAGAATTCCTACATCCCAAGAGTTCCTGCACCAGGAGTGACTTGGTGGATTAACCAGCAAGCCGGACAAACCGGTGTAACGACCAACCTGACTAATTGAAAAGGCAGACCACGTGAACGCTAACGCAGTCAATGTTGCCGTAGTAGACGGCAAAACAATTACCCAAACGGTGGAACTTTCCACTGTCAAAAACGGCCAGCCGGTGCGCATCAAAGCGGTGCAAGGCGGCCAATACATTCTGGGTGAAGGTGAAAAAGGCATTGCGCCGGAAAACATCACCATCAAACGTGTGGGCAAAGACCTGCACGTCGCCCTCGAAGGCAGCGATCCGGATCAACCACAGCTGATCATCGAAGACTTCGAAGGCAGCGGCGGCCAGCTGGTAGGTATCGGCGAAGACGGCTCTTACTACCCCTACATCTCCTCCGATGCCGAACAGGATCGCTCTGCTGCCTTCCTGATCGACGGCGTTGACGCACCGCAAGTACTGGGCTCCCAGGAGCTGACCGGCTTCGGCAATGGCCTGGTGGCCGGCAGTGGCATCGGTTGGTTCTGGCCGGCGCTGCTGGGTCTGGGCGCGCTGGGTTTGCTGGGCGGTATCTACGCCGCTACCCGTGACGATGACAAAGATAACAACCCTGGCGTGGTTGCTCCCGCTCCCAACACGCCTTTCGTGGGCGGTGCTACCGATAACGTCGGTGCTGACCAGGGTCCGATCTCCAAGGGCGGTTCTACCGATGACACCACCCCGACCTTCAGTGGTACGGGTACCCCCGGCAACATCATCATTATCAAAGACAACGACAAGCCGATTGGCGAAGTCACCATCGGTGACGATGGCAAGTGGACCTTCACCCCGACGACGCCGCTGCCTGAAGGCGAGCATTCGATCATCGTTGTCGAGAAGGACAAGGACGGCAACGTCAGCAAGCCGTCCGACGAGTTCGATTTCATCGTCGACATCACCGCACCGGGCCAGTCCTCGATTGACGCGATCACCGACGACTTCGGTCCTCAGCACGGTGAGATTGCGCGAAATGGCCTGACCGATGACAACACCCCGACCCTCAGCGGTAAGGCCGAGGCCGGCTCCACACTCGAGATTTACGCCAACGGCGTAAAAATCGGTGAGACCACCGTCAACCCTGATGGCACCTGGTCCTACACCCCGTCGCCGGCCCTGGCCGATGGCACTTACGAGTTCACCACCGTCGCCACGGATGCAGCCGGTAATGTCGGCCTGCCATCGGACCCGTACATCATCATCGTTGACACCGACGGCCCGGGCAAACCAGGCATTGGCACCGGCGGTATTGAAGAAGCAGTGGACAACGTCGGGACCATCATTGGCGACATCGGCAACGGCGGCGTGACCGATGACGACACCCCGACCTTCAGTGGCGGCGGCCTGAACCCGGGCGACAAGGTCAGCATCATTGATAATGGTGTTGTCATCGGCGAAGTCGTTGTGGGCGACGACGGTCGTTGGGAGTTCACTCCGGACCCGGCGCTGTCTGAAGGTCCGCACCCGATTACCGTCATTGTTACCGACCCGCTGGATCGCGTCAGCGAACCGTCCGACCCGTACATCGTGATCGTTGACAAGACCCCCCCGGCCAAGCCCGGCGCTGGCACTGGCGGTATTGAAGAAGCCATCGACAACGTGGGCCCTATCACCGGTGACATCGGCAATGGCGGCACCACCGATGACGGCACGCCGACCATCGGCGGCGTTGGCCTGGTGCCTGGTGACAAAGTCACCATCATCGATGGCGGCGTCGTCATCGGCGAAACCATCGTCAAGGACGATGGCAGCTGGGAATTCACACCGGATCCGGCTCTGGCCGAGGGCTCGCACCCGATCACCGTGATCGTGACTGACCCGGCGGGTAACGCGAGCGAGCCGTCCGACCCTTACATCATCATTGTCGACACGCTTGCGCCAGTAGCGCCAACCATCGGCAGCGTGATCGATGACCAGGGCGGAGTTACTGGCCCGATCAATCCTGGCGATACCACGGACGATGCCCAGCCAGTCATTAGCGGTACCGCCGAGGCCGGTAGCACCGTCATCATCTACGACAATGGCATCGAAATCGGCCGCACAATTGCCAACCCGGACGGTAGCTGGAACTACATGCCTGTCCCGCCACTGCTCAATGGTCCGCATGACCTCACCGCGAGGGCCGAAGACTCCGCAGGCAATATCAGTGATCCGTCGAACAACGTCGACTTCGATCTGGCGGCGGGTGGTTTGCCACCTGCACCGAGCATCACCGGTGTTACCGATGACGTAGCTGATGGTATCGGCAACATCATGCCGGGTGGCAGCACCAACGACACCACACCTGAAGTTACCGGTACCGCAGCGCATCCTTCAACCGTCACGCTCTACGCCAATGGTGTTGCGGTAGGTACCGCCACCACCACGGATGCCTCGGGTGCCTGGAGCATTACTCCGAACCCGCCGCTGCCTGAGGGCCTGACCAACCTGACCGCCACCGCCACCAACGCGGCCGGCAACGAAAGTGCCCCGACCGGCGAATATCCGATCAATGTCGACATCACCCCGCCAGCGGCGGCCGATGCCAGCGAACTTGAAGACAACGTCGGCGCGATCACCGGACCGATTACCAGCGGTGACACCACCGATGACAACACCCCGACCTTCAGCGGTACGGCTGAGCCCAACACCACGCTGATCATTTATGACAACGGTGTCGAGATCGGTCGTGTGCCGGTGGATGGCAATGGTGACTGGAGCTTCACACCGGCACCGCCGTTGGCCGATGGTGCCCACAGCCTCAGCTCCGAAGTGGTCGACGCAGCGGGTAACCGCAGCCCGCAAAGCACGCCGATCGATTTCACCGTCGATACCAGTGCCGTGGCCATCAGTATCGAGCAAGTGCTGGACGACGTAGGGCCGAACCAGGCTCCGCTGGCCAGCGGGGGGGTTACCGACGACTCCACGCCGACCCTGACCGGCCAGGCCACTCCAGGCTCGACGGTCAACATCTACCTCAATGGTGTATTGCACCAGGCCGGCGTGCCGGTCAATGCCGCTGGGCAGTGGGAGTACACCTTTGCCCCGGCGTTGGCCGAAGGCAACCATGTATTCAACGCCAGCGTCGTGACGCCGGCCGGTGGTGAAAGCCCGCTGACGGGCGACTTCAATCTGGAAGTCGATCTGACGGCGTCGGCTGCACCGACGATCGATGAGATCCGCGACGATGTGGGCGCTATTCAGGACCCACTGGTTGACGGTGCCACCACCGACGATACAACGCCGACACTGGCAGGTACCGGCGTGGCGGGTGACATCATCATCATTCGCAACAACGGTACTGAAATCGGCCGCGAAACCGTTCAACCGGACGGCAGCTGGAGCTTCACGCCGAACCCGCCGCTGAACAATGGCTCGACCAACGAGTTCGACGTTATTGCTCAAGACCCGGCCGGCAACCAGAGTGCACCGTCTGCGCCTTGGACCATCAACATTGATACCGATGCCCCGACCACCTCGGCCACAGTCGAGAGCATGGGCAAGGACAGCGGCGGCGATAGCGGTGATTTTGTCACCAACGACGGCAGCGCCGGGCGTTTGATTCAGGGTTCGTTGACGGCCGCGTTGGTGGCTGGCGAGAAAGTGCAGGTTTCCACCGACGGTGGCGCGACCTGGCTCGATGCGGTGATGAATGCTGACGACACTTGGAACTTCCTTGATCAGAACAGTCACACCGGGGACTGGGCAATACAAACTCGCGTAGTGGATGCGGCGGGAAATGCCAACACGACAAGTCAATCGATAACATTGGATAACACAGCACCAGAGCCTCCGTCCGCAGTAACCCAGTCTGGTGATACCATCGTTGTTGAGTTTGATAGCGCAGATATGTCAAGCGGTGGGTTTGTTAATATTGCGGTGGGCGATGAAAGGTTCCAGTTTTCATTAACGGCTGCGGATATTGCTTCCGGCAATATCAGCGTAATGGTGCCGGGGAGTGGGGCAAATATCATCGCGGCGTCGTTAGTTGATACAGTAGGCAATAGTTCTTTGATCGTGGTTCCAGTATTTTCGTTAGTGGAAAATTTCAACCTCCCAGCGATGGATTTAGGGAGCAATATAGACCATAAGATAGGCGGCATGACGGTCACAAACTTAAGTTCGCTTTCAGCCTCCGTTCACAATGGGGTAGGGCTGAATCCATCCCCGGGTTTTATCACAGGGAATCGTGTCTATTTTGGCGCTGGTTCAACTGGAGCATCTGGCGCGATGCAATTCGAATTTGATCAGCCGGTAACAACGGTTAGCTTTAATGTGGCTGCATTTGGTGGTTCGGAAAACTTTATTGAGTATTATGATCGTAATGGAGTTGTTATTGATACGACGCCTATTGCCAGCAATATTGGGTCGACAATTAGTTATAGCGCTCCTAGCGGTGTCGATATAGCTGGCTTTCGCGTAGTTTTGGTCAATGAGGAGGGCCAGGGCGGGTTCGTTGATAACGTTAATTATAGCGGTAACGGAGGCGTTTATACTCCGCCAGATAATCAGGAAGTTGGCAGTGCTGGTAATTACTATGGTGACCACGCTGATAATACGTTCAATGTGGGAAGTGTGAACGTACTTGACGACGCAAACACAGGAATTTCAGGAGGTGAGGGGATTGATACTTTGCGTCTGACCGGCACTGACCAAATTTTCGACCTGAGCGCCATCGCCGGCAAGCTGGAATCCATCGAGATCATCGACATCACCGGCACTGGCAACAACACCTTGAACCTGTCCCTGGGCGACGTGCTGGAGCAGGGCGAAGGCTCGCTGTTCACCGAAGACGAGACCGTGCAGATGATCGTCAAGGGCGACGCCGGCGACGTGGTCAACCTGGACGACTTGCTGGCCGACGGCACCGACCCGGGTGACTGGGCAGGCCAGGGTCAGGTCACGGTCGAGGGTGTGACGTACAACGTGTTCCAACACTCGTCCCTCGATGCTCAGTTGCTGGTTCAGGACGGGGTCACCACCAACCTGGTGTAAACGCGAAGGCCGTGCGCAGGCTTTGCCTGTGCACGGCTCGCGCGGCCAATCGGTTGGTTCGTGCCAGCCTCAATCCAATTGAATAACTGCGGGCACCTGAAGGTGTTTGCGGTGGAGTTTTGATCATGTTCAAACGTAATAACTTACTCTGTGCCGCGGTGTTTGCCGCCGCCCTTGGCGCCGCGTCTTTCGCCTCGGCGGACAGCATGGCCGGCAGCGCTGCCGGCCAGGTATTCGGCAACGCCTACAGCGCCGTGGCTCCGGTCTCCGATGGTCAGGCCAAGGTGGTCTACTACCGCACCAAAGGGGTAGGCCAACAAAAGGGCGCCGCTCATGTCTATGTCGACAGAGAGTTTCATACCGGCCTGTTGCCGGGCGGTTACAGCACCTTCTGCGTGGTGCCGGGCAGCCGCACCCTGGGTGCTTACATCAACGATGCGCCAGGCTACAAAGGCAAAAACCTCGACCTGTACTCGGCCAATCTGGAAGGCGGCAAAACCTACTTTCTGAAAGTACGTGAAGACGGCAGCGGCGCGCCGCAAGCCGTGACCCGCGAAGAAGCCGAACGCGAGCTGGTCGGCAGTCGCGCCCAGATGCAGCCGCTGTCGCGCGCGTCCAAGGTGCAGATGTGCAACAACCTGCCAATGGCGCCGGTGCAAGCGTTCAAGGATTACGCTTTGTCGGGTGACGTGTTGTTCGCTTTTGGCAAGTCCGGGTATCAGGACATCAGCTCGAAGGGCCTTATCGCGATCAGTGACCTGATCGCCCAGCTGCAGCGTGAACACGCCAAGCTTGAGCGCATTCAAGTAATCGGCCACACCGACCCGGTCGGTTCTTACTCGGCTAACCAGGCCCTGGGCCTCAAGCGCGCGCAAACCGTGCGTCGTTTGCTGGTCGACGGTGGCTTGCCACCGACTGTAGTCAGCGCTCGCAGCGCCGGCAGCAGCGAGCCGGTCACCGACGGATGCTACGGCAGCAAGTCCGAGCAAGCGGCGTGCAACGCGCCGAATCGTCGGGTTGTAGTACGTGTGGACGTCAGCGGCCAGTAACGCCGGGGCAACCTTCCGCTCCAGGGGAGCTTTCGGGCTTCCCTACCTTTGCCGCAGCTGTCATGCAGTTGCGGTTTTTTTTGCCAAATATTTGATCAGCGCCGGTTTATCGGTGCCTACGGCGGAGTCGCGCCCATGTTTTTACCAAGCAGGAAACAAACCGCCGCGCTGTTAGGCGTGGCATTGCTCGCCAGCCCCGTACTGGCTATACCGTCCGGCACGGTGCCGGGCAAAGTGTTCGATGCCGCCTACGTCCCTGTCCCGCCGATCGGAGAAGACCAGGCACAGGTGGTGTACTACCGCACTCAGGCAGGCGTGCAGCGTAAAAGCGCAGCCCACGTTTATGTCGACCGCGAGTTTCAAACCGGGCTGTTGCCGGGCGGTTATGCCACCTTTTGTCTGGCGCCGGGTTCCCACACCCTGGGTGCCTACCTGGACGACGCGCCGGGCTACAAAGGCAAGCGCAGCGATCTGTATCAGGCGACGTTGCAGGGCGGCAAAACCTATTACCTGCGGGTGCGAGAGGATGGCAACACCTTCCCGCAGCTCATCAAGCGTGAAGACGCCGAGCGCGAATTGGTGACTTCGCGGCTGCAGGCGCATGCATTGCCTCGGGCGGCGTCCGTCGAGGCCTGTCGGCATTACGGTTATCTGGTGGATGAGTCGCGCTTCAAGCGCTACGAGCTGTCCAGCGATGTGTTGTTTGCTTTTGGCAAATCCGCCAGCGAGGACATCTCGGCGGCCGGGCGCAAGGCTGTTCGCGGCTTGATCGATGAGCTTCAACGCGACGACGCGCAGATCCGCCATATACAAGTGGTGGGGCATACCGACCCGATTGGTGACGAGGCGAAGAACCAGCTACTGGGGCAACTGCGGGCCAATACCTTGCGCGATCTTCTGATTGCCGGGGGGATTCCCGATTCGGTCATCAGCGCCGCCAGTGCGGGGAATCGCGAGCCGGTGGTGTTCAGCTGCTACGGCAAGCGGGCTCAGCAGATTGCCTGTTATGCGCCCAACCGGCGGGTGGTGGTAACGGTGGAACTGGGCAAGCCGGTGGATTTGTAGGTTTCAAAAATCGCAGCCCTGAACGGCCAACGCCCTCACGCGAGGCACTGCAGCTGCGACCACCAGCGCCCTCTGCCAGCTGTTTTGGGACAGGTCTCATTCAAACCAACTGATCGATTAGTCAGAATTATCTTACTGGTTCCAAAGCCACACCGCCCCAGGCGGAGCAGGCCAGGAAACGCTCATTTTCCATCGAGATCGCTGCTGGCGGTCCGAACCCAGGGATTATTCTGATGACGATTGACGTGCCTGCTGGCTCAAGCGCGGAGGCTGCGGTTTTACCCACCCCCCCAACGACGATCCAGGACACTCTGCTGCAAAGTGTGTCCTGGATTTGTGACCATTATGGTGTCGGGAAAAGCCCCGAAGCCTTGACCGCCGGCTTACCCAAGGGTGGCCTGCTGGCGCCTTCTCTGGCATTGGCGGCGCTGTCGGCAGCCGGCTTGTCGGCGGGGTTGGTGGAGCGCCGCGTGCAAGCGCTGCCCAAGCAATTGGTGCCGATGGTGTTGTTGCGCAAGGAGCAGGGCGGTTGCATTTTGCTCGGGCGTTTTATCGGCACCAATGAGGAGGGCAAGAAAGCCTGGCGTTATCAGGTGATTCTGCCGGAAATCGGTGCCGAGCCGGTGGAGTTGGACCAGGCCACCATGGACGAGATGTACGCCGGCCACGCCATTCTGGTCAAGCCGCGCGCCAAGGTCGACACCCGCGCCGGTGACGAAACCCCGCAACCGGCCGGGCATTGGTTGCTCAGTACCCTGTGGCGTTATCGCAGTTACTACCGCAGCGCGGCCATTGCCGCGGTGTTGATCAACGTATTGGGCCTGGCGAGTATTTTCTTCACCATGAACGTGTACGACCGCGTGGTGCCGAACCAGGCGTTTGTGACCTTGTGGTCGCTGGGCATCGGCGTAGCAATTGCCATGATCTTCGAAGCGGTGTCGCGTTATGTCCGGGCGCACTTGCTGGACCTGGCCGGCAAGAAGGCCGACCTGGTGCTCGGCACAATTCTGTTTCGCCAGGCGCTGTCGATTCAGATGGAACACAAACCGGCCTCGTCCGGCTCGTTCGCCAACCAGTTGCGCGAGTTCGAATCGGTGCGTGACTTCGCCACCTCGGCCACTTTGGCGACGATTTCTGATTTGCCGTTCGTGCTGATGTTTGTCGGGGTGATCTTCGTGATCGGCGGCCCGCTGGGCTGGGTGCCTTTGTTGCTGATCCCGCTGATTCTGATCATCAGCATCATTATTCAGTGGCCGCTGGCACGCACCATGAAAGAAAACATGCGCGAGGCGTCACTTAAACAAGGCGTGCTGGTGGAATCCGTAGAAGGCCTGGAAACCCTCAAGGCGGTCGGTGGTGAGCCCTACATGCAGCGCCGTTGGGAAACCTTCAGTGCGCTGTCAGCCGCCACCTCCATGAAGTCGCGTTCGCTGTCCAGCGTGGCGACCGGCGTGGTGGCGTTTTTGCAGCAACTGCAAACGGTGGTGCTGATCATCATCGGCGTGTACCTGATCGACGCCGGCGACCTGACCATGGGCGCCTTGATCGCCACCGTGATGCTGGCCGGTCGCGCCACGGGGCCCTTGGGCCAAGTGATTGGCCTGGCGGTGCGCTTCCAGCAGGCCAAGGCCGCCCTGGGTTCGCTGAACGGTTTGATGGCGATGCCGGTGGATCGGGATTCGACCCGCGAGTACCTGCCCAAACCGTCGTTGTCGGGACAGATCACCGTCAAAAATGTCGGTTTTTCCTACCCCGCACCGCCAATGCAACCCAACCCGGTCGTCCTGCAAGGGGTCAATCTGACCGTGGCCGCCGGCGAACGTGTGGCGATTCTGGGGCGTATCGGCAGCGGTAAATCCACACTGCTGCGGGTCATGGCGCGGCTGTATTCGCCCACCGAAGGGCAGATGTTCACCGATGGCCTGGATGTAAACCAGATCGACCCGGCGGACTGGCGCAAAGCGGTGGGTTATGTGGGCCAGGACGCCCGTCTGTTTTATGGCTCGCTGCGCGAGAACGTGATGATCGGCCGCCCCGAATCCACTGCCGAGGAGTTTCTGCGGGTACTGCGCCTGACCGGTCTGGACCATATCGCGGCCAAGCACCCCAAGGGCATCAACTTGCCGATCGGTGAGTCCGGCGAAGGCTTGTCGGGAGGGCAGCGGCAATTGGTGTCGCTGGCCCGCAGCCTGCTAGCGCGCCCTAAATTGCTGCTGCTGGACGAACCCACCAGTGCCATGGACACGCAAACCGAAACGCAGTTTCTCGAGCACCTCAAGCGCGCCACCGAAGGCCAGGCCTTGGTGGTGGTGACTCATCGACCATCGCTGCTGGCGCTGGTGGATCGCATCGTGGTGGTGGATGACGGCAAGGTTGTCGCCGATGGGCCCAAGGATGAAATCCTTGCGAAGTTAGCCGGTAAACCCGCTGCGGCGCAGGCCCCACAACCGACCCGTCGGCAGAGACAACCCGTCGTTGCCAATACCCAGGTCCCAACGGCGACGCCTGCAACCGAAGCAACCGAAGCAAAACCCCAGCCGGCTTTCACGGTGGGTAAAAAAACCAACGTCTCCAACCAGCAACCCGTGACGCCTGCCACAGCAGCCGCGCCGGCAGAGGTAGCATCGTGATCCGTAAATTTTGGGGCCGTAACGCCCAAGCCACTCTGGAACCTGGCGATGCCGCGTTCATGAACGACGTGCAGGAGTCCTTGCTGTCACAAACCACGCCGGGCTCAAAGCTGGTGATCTATCTGATCGCGGCGGTACTGATCATTGGTGTGGTGTGGGCCAACTACGCCCGGGTCGAAGAAATCACCCTGGGCGAAGCCAAGATCATTTCCTTGAGCCGTGAGCAGGTGATCCAGAGCCTGGAAGGCGGGATTCTCTCTGAAATGAACGTGCGCGAAGGCGCGATAGTGGAGAAGGGCGAAGTGCTGTTGAAAATCGACGCCACGCGCGCCGAGTCCAGCTATCGCGAAGCGCTGTCGAAGGTCATTGGCCTGAAAGCGGCCATTACCCGCCTGCGCTCCGAGGCTTACCAGCAACCGCTGGAGTTCGAAGACATGGTCAAGCAAGACCCGGTAGTCGTCGCCCAGGAAACCCGGGCGTATGAATCACGCAAGCGCGCACTCAATGACAGCGTCAGTGCCCTGGAGCGCAGTTACGCGCTCTCTTCCCGGGAGATTCGCCTGGCCGAACCCTTGGCGGCGAAGGGTTTGATGTCGGAAGTCGAGTTGTTGCGTATCAAGCGTTCGGCCAACGACATCAAGTCGCAGATCGTCGAGCGCAATAACAAGTTTCAGGCTGACGCCAGTTCCGAATTGGCGAAGTTTGAACTGGAGCTGTCGCAGATCAGCGAAAACCTGATCGGGCGCGCCGACATCCGCGACCGCACCACTATCACTGCCCCGGTGCGCGGCACCGTTAAGAATGTGCGGGTCAGCACCATCGGCGGGGTGATTCAGCCGGGCGAGCACATCCTGGAGATTGTCCCACTGGAGGAGCAACTGCTGGTAGAGGGCAAGATTCGTCCCTCCGACGTGGCTTTTTTGCGCCCTGGTCTGCCGGCCACGGTGAAGATCACCGCCTATGACTACGCCATTTATGGCGGCTTGAAAGGCACGGTCGAGCACATCAGCCCGGACACCTTGAAAGATGATCAGAAAGCCGCGGCCGGGCGCCCCGACGACACCTATTACCGCGTCCTGGTGCTCACCGATAGCAGCGAGCTGACGGCGGGCGGCAATTCACTGCCGATCATTCCGGGGATGGTGGCGTCGGTTGAGATCCGTACCGGCGAAAAAACCATTCTTCATTACTTGCTCAAGCCCGTGCTCAAGGCGCGCGAAGCCTTCCGGGAGCGATGATCATGACGACTAAAAATATCCCGCAGTGTGAATTGCGGGCTCGGGACCTGTTTGCGCCGCGTAACCGCTTTTACCTGTTGCGTTCGTTGTTTTTGTGTCTGTCGGCATGCGCCTCGTCGAGTGTCGTCGGCGATGAATTGCTGACGTTCAATGCTGCTCCCGTGATGGCGCCGGCCAAGTCCGGCGCGCCGGTGGAGCTCAAAGCGGTGGCAACGACCAAGCCTGCCACGCCGGTGGAATTCAAACCGGTGACGGCGTCCAGGCCCGTTGCGCCTGTAGCCGTCAAACCGTCGACATCGGCTGCGAGCTGTTCTCGACCGGTGAACACCGTGGCCCGGGTGCCACGATCGAATGACAGCGGGCTGCAGTTTTCCAAGGTGATTGACCCGGCCACGGTGACCTTTGCCCCGGCGCGGCCGAGCTCAAGGCCCGCGACAAATCCGGCGGCGCCAAGAGACACGGTGGCGACATTCAAACCCGCCACGACACCTGCCTCGGCGATTCGCCCGAACACGCTGCCCGGCGTCTCTGCACTGGCCACGAGCGGTTTGCCGGCTCAATTGGCCAGCCGTCAGGGCGCCTCGGCGGGCCCTTCGGAGCAGGAGCTCAAGGAGATTTTCCACCGCGCCGTCCAGGCCGCTGCCGAGCGCAGCCCTACGGTGCAACGGGCCCACGCAGAGCTCGCCGCTGCCGATGCCGACATCGATGAAGCCAAGGGTCAGCGCTACCCTCAGGTGGACCTGGGCACCACAGCCGGTTCGAAAAAATTCGGTTCGGGGTCAGGGGACAGTGATGGAAGCAGTGGCGGTATCAACCTCAACATTGTCACGCCCGTGTATGACTGGGGCCGGATTCGCAACACCATCGACAGCCGTCGTCATTTGTCCTCGGCGGCCACGGCGGCGATTGATGCAGAACTTGAAAGCTCGGCGTTCGAGGTGACCACTACGCTGGTGGAACTGGGCAAGCAGCGCATTATTGTTGACCTCAGCCAGCAATACGTGGACCGGATGAACGAGCTGGTGAAAATGCTCGCCGGCATTGTGGCCGTGGACAAGGGACGTTCCAGCGAACTGACTCAGGCCAAGGCGCGCCAGCTGCAGGCCCAGGCTGCACGCGATTCTGCCGACACGCGCGCCAGGGATGCCGAGATCAGCTTACGTAAATTGGTCGGGGATCGGCCGATCCTGATCCCGCGTACCAAGGAATGGAACATTCGCCTGGTCAATCTTGATCACTTGTTGGCCAAGACTGAAGACCACCCGGTGATCCATCAGGCCAAGGCTCAGACTGAGTCCGCTGAGTTGCAGGCCAAGGTCGCACGCTCCTCGTCGCTACCGCAGTTGAGCTGGGTAGTCAGTAAATCCACCGCCGAAGATTCCCTGGGCCGTGAACAACCTTGGGAAACCCATCTGGCCGTGACATGGGGCGCCTTTCGCGGCGGCTCGGCCCGGGCTTCGGAACGTGCTGCATTGCAACGCGCTGAAGCCAGTCGGCACGAGGTGGGCCAACAGCGCCTGGACCTCGAGTACCGCATCCGCACTGCTAACCACGAGGCGAAGACTTTTCTGGAGCGGGCAGAGCTCTACCGCAACCTGACGGTGGAATCTGACGGTATCCGCGATGCGTTTTATCAGCAGTGGTATCACCTCGGTAAGCGCACGTTGCTGGATGTTCTGTCGGCTGAAAGTGACCATTATGGCAATCGAGTGAGCGAAATCACCAACCGCTTTGACGGTTACCAGGCGATCCTTCGCCAGTACGCGGGTGCCGGTGCATTGACGGGGTGGCTGGAAGGTTCAGCGCGGTGAGAACTACAGGTCATCCAGTAGAGAGCGCTCAAGCAACTGCAAGGCACCTAACAGCTCTTTGACCTGCATTTCGCAGCCGGCAATATCGCCTTGACGCGCCACTGACTCCAGCTGCACGCAGGCATCAATCAGCTCCCGAGCGTCGGCCATTTGCGCGCCACCTTTGATTTTGTGGGCCAATGCCGCCATTTTTTCGAAGTCGTGATCGTGTAGCAATTCATCAAGTCTTGCGCTGTCTTCCCGGTTGGCGGATACCAGCGCGTTAACCAGCGGCGCATAGGTATCAGGAGACAGCAGGCGCAATTTCTGCAGCTCACCGCCGACGGCTTGACTGGCGTGGGCCCGGCGCTCGACCAAGGCCGAGACCGCGTTGATCTGTTCAGTCAATGCTTCGATACCAATCGGTTTGAACAGGCACTGGTTCATGCCGGCATCCAGGCATTCCTGCACGATCTGGGATTGGGCGTTAGCGGTCAGGCCAAAAATCGGGTGGGCAGCTGCGGCCCGGCTCCGTTCAATAGCGCGCATTTGCCGTGTCATTTCATAGCCGTCCATGTGCGGCATATTGCAGTCGGTAATGGTCAGGTCAAACGGTGGATCGGCGTGCGTCCATGCGGCCAGCGCGGTCTCACCGTCATCGCATGGCACCGCACGGTGGCCAAGGTATTCGAGTTGCTGACACAGCAGCAGGCGGTTGGGGGCATGGTCTTCAACCACCAGGATGTTCAGGCGATGGTTTGCCGGAATGGAGGCTTGAACCGGGGCTTGGCTGATGTCCTCCGGCGTGCGTTCGGCAATGAATTGCAGCTTGAAGCAGGAACCTTTCCCGGTTTGGCTATGCACGCTTAATTGGGCGTTGAGCAACGTCGCCAGGCGTGTGCAAATGCTCAGCCCCAGTCCGGTACTTCGTTGGCTGCTGACGGCGGGCGACACTTGCACGAAGGGCTCGAAGATGGCTCTTTGCTGGGACTCATCAAGCCCGATGCCGGAGTCGCGAACTTCGATCGCATAGCATCCGAAGCCTGTTTTGGCATCATCAGGCAGTTGTATCAACGACAGCTCGACAAAGCCTTCGTTCGTGAACTTGATGGCATTGCTGGTCAGGTTGGCGACGATTTGGTTCACCATCAGTGAATCGATGATGACATGTTGGTCGCTGGCCTCAATCATCAGGTCGAACGTCAAGCCTTTGGTTTTTGCATTGACTTCAAACAGTTTGTGAATGGAGTGAAGAGCTTCGCCAAGATGGGTGGGTCTTGGCGAACTGACCATGGCCCCTGCTTCTATCTTCGACAGGTCAAGTATGTCACCGATCAAGGACAACAATGATTGTGCTGACTGATGTGCCACGGCCAGATTCTGTTCGATTTCCTCAGCGCTGCCGCCACGCAGCCGAAGCATTTCGATCAGTCCGATCAGGGCGCTGATGGGGGTACGTATTTCGTGGCTCATGCTGGCGAGGAAAATCGATTTGGATTCGTTAGCCTCATCAGCGACCTCCTTGGCCAGACGCAGTTGCTCGACCAGTTGTTCACGTTCACTGATGTCCAGCCAGCCACCGATGACCCCGGAGAACGTTCCAGTGCTGCTCTGGAAAGGCAGAGTCCAGTGATAGATCTGGCGTGACAAGCCTTTTATTTCAACTTCGAGGTCGGCGAAGGTCGGCTCGCCATGATGCTCGGTGTCCCTGTAAATCTGGTGATACTGAGTGCTCAGTGCCGAGGGAATGACGCCGGCGTTTGGAAGGGTCTTACCGATGACTTCCTCCGCAGTGGTTTGCAGGAATTCCAGATAAGCACGATTGCAATGCGCCAGCTTGCCGTCTCTATCTCGCACATAAAGCGCAATGGGTGAACCGTCGATAAGCGTTTTACTAAACGCCAACTGATCGCCCAGGGCGAGCTCGGCTTTGCGTCGTTTCTTGATTTGAACTTGCAAATAGTAGTTCCAGATCAGAAACGCCAGAACAAAGGCGACGGCCACGCTAATGATTTGATAAATGCTGTCCTTGTAGGTACTCCAGGAGCTGGCAACGGCGGGCGCGGCGTGGTTGCGCCAACGGTCATTCAACGTCTTGAGCTCCTCGGGAGGAATGTCTAACAGTACCTTATTGATGATGCTTTTCAGGATCATGTTATCGGTGCCGACGACCATGGCGATCCGACCTGGATTAGGGCCAATGACCGCAGCAATTCTCAGGTCCTGCTGGAAATGATGTTTGATGAAGTAGTCGGCACCGTATTGCGTATGCACGCTGGCGACCACATCCCCCTCGGAGAGCAGTTCAATGCCACGTGTAGCCGTGGGGACCGGAACCTGAATGATCTCGGGGTGTTGCTGGAGTATCCAGTTTGAAAGCGGGTTTCCGGTGGGAATGGCCAGGCGCTCGCCCTTGAGCTCCTCAAGATCGTTTATGGGCGTACCCGAGCGCCGGGTGACTACGACAAATGGGCTGATGAGATAAGGGCGGGTGTATTGTCTGGCCTTGAGTCGGAAGTCACCGATGCTCAGCGCGGCGATCAGATCGGCTTGTTGGTTCTGAAGCATTTCAAGCATGTCTGGCACACTGCTGCTGCGGACAATTTCAACTTTCAGGTGGGTGCGTTGCTGGACGATTTTCAACAAGTCTGCACTCAACCCCTGCAGCTGGTCGCGGTCATCAAAAAAAGTCAATGGCGCGTAAGACCCGGCCACCAGTACCCTGATCTTGGGGTGAGCCGCCAACCATGCAGTCTCGGTCGGGTTGAGATCCAAAGGTGGTTTATCTATCACAAAATCATCACTCAGCCCCCAGCGCATGGTGATCCGTGTCATGTCACCGGGCGGAATCGCATCCAGCGTGCTGTTGATCGCTGCCAGCAACTGTGGTTTGCGATCGCTGACGGCGAAGTTGATGTCCGCAGAGGTTGAGAGAGCAGTACCGGAAATGTAGACGTCATTGCTGTACAACAGGCGGATCAGAAATTCGGCCGTGATGGAGTCAGTCCAAAAGGCATCAGCCTGGTCGTACATCAGCGACGCCAGGGCAATCAAGTGGTTGGAATGCTGGATTAGTTTTGCGTCTGGGTACTGTTTGTGCAACTGGGCTCCGACTGCATCGTCACCGACGTAGGCCAAACGCTGATCTTTCAGGTTTGCTGAGGCGGGCAGGCTCTCACCAATGCGCCGCACAATAACCTTTTGGTTGTGCAGATAAGGTCGGGACTGGGTGATCGCGCCGTCCTGGCCTTCGCTGACATCGTGCAGCGCCAGCATGTCGACTTGACCTTTTTCGAGTGCATCGCGGGCTTCGGCACGGGTTGCGAAACGCAAAATTTTCAGCTTTAACCCGGTCGTTTCTCGCAGTGCACCCAAGTAGTCGGCGGCGACACCTTCGAACTTGCTCTGCTCGAAACCCATGTGCAGCGGCGGAAGGGCACCGCTCCAGATGGCCACAGAGACTTCCGGGTGCGTATTGAGCCAGGCAAGTGTCTGCGTATCGAAGATAATGTGTGGAGGTTTGATTGGGGCGTTGACCAACAGCTCAGTCGACTTGGGCGCCTGAGCCTGCACATTAGTTGCCAGCAGCGTTGCCAGCAGCACAGCCAATGGCCAGATCCATGAAAAACGAGAAATATTCAAAAATGTTTAGTTCCGTTGAAAGCGCCGCTCACAAAGAGGATTCCGAGTGGCCCGTGGTCTTATGGTTATGAATCTAGCAAGCCCGTGCTGCCCTGTCCCGCGTTCTCGAATTGATAAATGCTGGCATCGGGGTGTTCCGCCAGGAATTGCGCCTTTCCCGACAAGGTTCGAGCTGCGCAAGGAAGGTGTTGGTTGCCCCGCGCAGTTTGAGCGGAGTAGTCCCGTCCATATACTGTCTCCTGCCCCTGCCCGTGCCTCTATACCCTGGCCTTGAGCGAATAGTTTGTCGTAATGGGGGGGATAGCTAGAACTGCCTACAATTTCATCTCGCACCTGAGTTAAGGTACATTCCTGTTACATCTTGTAGGAATGGTCTGACACTTTTCGCTGGTGGTATGGAGTTCTTGAATGAAGTGGTCGGTAGTTTCACCCTTGCGAGTAGCTCTTCTTGACGATCACGCCTTGATTCGTGACGCGCTGAAAATTCGCCTTTCCCTGGAGTCGGATTTCACGGTTGCCGGGGTCTATTCAAGCAGCCCTGAGCTCCTTGAAGGATTGCGCATTCAACCGGCCGAACTGCTGATTCTTGACTATCAACTGAGCGAAGGTGAGCTGGATGGTTTGCGATTGATTCAGCTGTTACGCAGTCATTACCCGACATTGCGAATTTTGATTTTTTCGTCAATTGAGCGACCGGCAACGGTCAATATGGCCATTCGCGCCGGTGCTAATGGTTTTTTCGGCAAGTCTCAGCCGACGGATGAGCTGATTCGTGCGATTCGGGTAGTCGCGTTGGACCGCCTGTACCTGTCACCGGCCATGGCTGCTGAACTGGACTCAACCCCGCGAACGCCTTCTGGGACCCCCGACCCGCAGGGACACGTTGAAGGTGCAGATACGCTTGTTGAATACCCAGCCTTGTCACCGAAGGAACGTGAAGTGTTGCGGTGCTGTCTGGAGGGCATGTCGGTTTCTCAAATTGCCGACAAATTCATGCGTAGTCGCAAAACCATCAGCGGGCAAAAGCAGGCCGCGATGCGTAAGTTAAATGTGCGCACGGACACCGAACTGTTCAAGCTGCATTTGCATCTCCAGGACATTTGAGAGCAAGTTTGAATCCTGGCTGAAACGCTCCGGCGTCTAATGCCTGGTTGAAGTGTTGCGCTTTTTCAAACCGCACAGGTTAAGCAAGCTGCTTGTTTTCAACTTGAGAGAAATCCTGGTTTTGTGGGCGCTGATAGTTCTGCTGCTCAGTAACATCCGTTCAGCGATCTGCTTGTTGCTCAGGCCTTGCGCCAGTTGCTGCAGTATTCCCAATTCGCAGGCCGAGAGCGTCCTCAACAGTTCGGCATCGTGACTGTTATCGTCCTGATGGCGGGTAAGGCAAAAAGATCTGTCAGGTATGTGATCGTCCCCATTGGCTTTCGCCTGACTAGAGTTCACCAGTTGGCACAGCTTATATTTATCGATGAAGCCACGAGCGTTGGCCGGCATGCCGTGGAATGCCAGGCGATTGGACAGGTTGGCGGTCAGCACGATCGTCTTCACTGGCAGGCATAGCGCTGTCAGGCACTTGAGTACAGTCAGATCGTCAACCTTGGGTAGTCCCAAGTCGAGAATCACAGTTCCTGGCGCAAGGGGCTGAGTGAGCTTCATTGCCTGGTCCCGATTTTCCGCTTCACCCACAATGTCGTAACCTTCCTTTTCCAGCAATAGACGTACGGTCAAGCGGATTAAAGGACGGTCATCAACGATTACTACCTGTTGGTTCATGGTGCTGCCATTGAGTGAAGTGAACCGGGCAATTCTTGACCAGTCATCATGGTCTTAGCAATCATTGGCGGATTTTTGGGACAAGTCTTGAGTGGCCTGTGACAGCCAGGCACCTAGGCGTTCCACTTCCATTAAAAAGCCCGGTCTTCATGCCGGGCTTTTTAATGGGTGTTGTCTCGTCCTGAGCTTTCGACGACCGTCAGACTGCCTGTTGCTGATGGCTGATTACGCAGCGTTGGGCTGGCAATTTCGCAACCAGCAAATGCGCATGTTCTTCCTGCGGGATATCGATGTAATGCAGTGTCGCGCCGGATTTTTCATCGGGCGTATGCACTTCAAAGCCACCCACCACCTGGATCGTGCGCATGGACACCTCAATCGACTCCTCTGCCTGGGCTTTCGCCATTCTCGCGTGGTTGGCTGCGATTTCGCTAAGAGTTGACACGTTACATCCCCCGGTGACTGGCCAAGCATTTCGCTGGAGTCGCTATGCATTGATTAATGTGGCTGCCGCGTCAGAATTTCGACGTTCCATGGCTGCTATGGACGGCCTGTGCAATCGTTAAGCCAGTCAGACCGGTCATTTTCTGCATCGGTTCCATAGGGCGACGAACGGTATTTTGCGCCTGTTTTCACTCGCGTTTCATGGCTGATTGGCTTATGCCCAGCACGATCTTGTGGAAGTGCTGCACACAATCCGTCAGGTTTTGTGCGTGAAGGGCTGATGCCGACCCCACACACCTGTAGCAGCTGGCGCAGCCTGCGTCCGGCTGCGAAGCAGCCGTAAAATCAGCGTGATCCGGTCCCTCAGACACTCCGCATTGGGCTGGATTACGAGTGCTTCACAGCCTGACGCACCGGACGCAGGCTGCGCCAGCTGCTACAAGGTTTGGTGGTGTGCTACTGATCCTTTTCGCAATTGATCATCCACGACACACCAAACCGGTCGACCAGCATGCCAAAACGTGCGGCCCAGAATGTCGCTTCCAGTGGCATCTGCACGCTGCCGTACTCCGATAACGCGGCAAACACCCGCTCCGCCTCCGCGATGCTGTCGACGTTGAGCGAAATCGAACAACCGGCCATGTCATCCGTGGGGCGGTCGGGTGTTGTGTCCGACCCCATGATTGCCTGGTCGTCCACCGACAGCGAAGTGTGGATGATCAGATTGTGCAGGTCGGCCGGAAAATGTTCGCGGGCAGGGCTTTCACCGAAGGTCATCATCACCTCGATTCGCCCCTGCAAGGCTTGCGCGTAGAACGTGAAGGCGGCTTTGCAGTCGCCATTGAAAATGAGGTAGGGATTGATCCTCATGGTGTCCTCCCGTTTCTGAGCAGGCCTGAGGCCGATCGTCTTAGACGCTGCATTGGCTGGATTAATCAGCAAAGCGCCAGGGGCGGTATTTAGCAACTTTGGATTAGATGTTTTTGTTCTTGTGAGCATGAGGTTTATGGCTTCACTCGCGCAAAGCATTGCCCGGTGCCAGCGAGGTGATTGACCCAATCGCGTGTACGCCTTCGCTGATTCAACCTCAGCCAACTGTTTCAAAGGTATTTTAGCTGTACAGTCCCCCGCCGTTGTTCGACGCAGCTTGGCTGCTAAAAGGAAGCTGTACTTCTCAAATGGAGTTCCAACACGTGACTGACCCTGAAAATATCGAAGCACAAACGACTCAACCGGCGCTCGGGTTTTATGCCCGGTTGAGCGCAGGTTTGCTGTGGTTGAACGAGCGCGCATGGCCGCTCAGCATCTTGATTCTGGTCACTGCCGGGCTGTATTTGTATCAATATATTCAGGAAGAAAAGATACCGCTGAGCATCACCTCGTCAGCCGTACTCACTGCGCTGCCAGCCATGTCGGCCATATTGGTGTGGGTCGTTACGATTTTGGTGGCGTTCGTGCTGATGCCGATTTTCGTTTTGTTTCATCGATTGGATGATACCGCCAGGCGCCTGAGTGACGATTTTCATTTTGGCCCGGGCAGCCCGGAACAGCGCTCACGGCATAGAAGACTGATGGTGCGATGGGGGGCCAGTTTGTTGAGCCTCGGCCTTTTCTGCGGGTTGCTCACCGTCATTGGCTCACAGGTGTCCGCTAGTGTCTGGTGGATAACCGCAGCAGTGCTGGGAACGATTCTGGCATTGGCGAGCTACTGCTGGATAATAACTCTGGGTGTAGCGCGCCCGGTATCGAACGATTTTCGTCTGGCGTGTGTGGGCGCTGCTTTTGTCCAGATCATGGTCATCCTCAACTTCACCATAGTGGCCATCGGCATCGCCGGGAAATACATCGAAAGCCTGTGGTGGCTCTTGCCGCTAATGCTGCTGGTGGTGTTAGCCCTGTGGATGATTCAAGTGTTAGGCGCCTTGTTTCTGGACCGGGTGCGCAGCCATCGCCAACCCGTTGCCTTACTGGCCTCTGCCGCCGTGATTATCGTTATTTTCTTCGGCCTGTTTCCGCCATCGGGCGCCAAGCTGGGAGGATTCGCGCTGCAGTTTTCCGCCTCCGGGGCGCGCAATTGCACAATCATGAACTTCATGCCCGAGAGCAAGGGATTCGACGCGCTCCTCGATTCCGATACGCCTGGCTTCAGTCGCCCGCTACGCGTCGTTGCCGAAGTTGACGGTATTTACTTTGTGCGCCCGAGGACAAGCGATTCCAAAGCGCTGCAATTTGTACCGCGAGCCAGTCTGATCGGCCTTGACGTCTGCCCCGAAAAAAACAAAACGGCGTCCGCAGCAGCCCCCGCAGCGGTGTCTGGCTGAAGTAACATGGCGGATTGCCGTTAACGCCTAGCCGGGTCTCACGCCTCATGCCACTTGCCTTGAACCGTTTTACTTCGTTGCTCGACCAGGCCCGGCGTGCCTTGCTGCTGGTGTGGGGCACCTCCCGCGGATTGTTTTTGGGGCTGGTGGTGGCGACGCTGATCGCCGGCATACTCCCGGCCCTGGCCGCCTGGCTCGGGCAGCGCATCGTCGATGCCGTGGTCGCGGCGATGCAATTACACGCGCAGCAAGGCAGTGCGCCGTTGTGGCCGGTGGTGCGTTACGTGTTGTTCGAAGCCGGGGTGCTGGCATCGCTGTCCGCTACCCAGCGCGCCTTGTCTGTCCAGCAATCATTATTGCGCGTGCAGCTGGGGCAGAAGGTCAACACGATGATTCTGGAGAAAGCCCAGACGCTATCGCTGGTGCAATTCGAAAATTCCGAATTTTACGACAAGCTGGTTCGGGTGCGGCGCGAGGCATCGACCCGGCCCTTGGCGCTGGTAATGAAATCGCTGGGATTGATCCAGAACCTCATCGTGCTGATCAGCTTCGGCGTATTGCTGGTGCACTTTTCGCCGTGGGCGCTGGTGCTGTTGGTGGTCGGTGCGTTGCCAGTGTTTTTCGCCGAGGCGCATTTCTCCGGCGATGCCTTCAGATTGTTCACTCGACGTGCACCGGAAAGCCGCCAGCAGAACTATATCGAGACGCTGCTCTCCCATGAGGGCTATATAAAAGAAGTGAAACTGTTCGGCTTCGCGCCGTTGCTGTTGCAACGCTATCGCGAGACGTTTGCGCGGCTGTACGCCGAAGACCGGCAGCTGACCTTGCGCCGCGATGGCTGGGGCTTTGTGCTGGGGTTGCTGGGCACAGGTGCTTTCTATCTGGCCTATGCCTGGGTGGTAGTCGACACCATTCACGGTAGTATCACCCTCGGGCAGATGACCATGTACCTGGTGTTGTTCAAGCAGGGGCAGACCGCGGTGAGCAACAGTCTTACGGCCATCAGCGGTCTTTACGAGGACGGTCTGTACCTGTCGAGCCTGTATGAATACCTCGCCGAACCAGTGATCGCGGACACTGGCCAGCTGACGGTGGGCGCGCTGCCGGGGGATGGTTTGCGCTTCGAGCACGTGGGGTTCCGCTACCCGGGAGCGAGTCGCGCGGCGCTGGAGAATATCGATCTGCATCTGGTGCCGGGGCACAGTGTGGCGCTGGTGGGCGAGAACGGCTCAGGCAAGACCACGCTGATCAAATTGCTCACGAGGTTGTACCGTCCCGATCACGGCCGCATCCTGCTCGACGGCAGCGATTTGCAATCGTGGGAAGAAGACGCTCTGCGCCGGCGTATCGGGGTGATTTTCCAGGATTACATTCGCTACCAGTTTACCGTCGGCGAAAACATCGGCGTGGGTGACACGTTGGCATTCGACGATCAACAGCGCTGGCAGGAAGCCGCCACCGAAGGCATGGCCGCGCCGTTCATTGAACGGCTTGACCGTGGCTATGCAACGCAACTGGGGCGCTGGTTTGCCGGAGGCCAGGAATTGTCGGGTGGGCAGTGGCAGAAGGTTGCGTTGTCTCGCGCGTACATGCGCCGTGACGCCGATATCCTGATTCTCGATGAGCCCACCTCTGCACTGGACCCAGCAGCCGAAGCCGCGGTGTTCGAGCATTTCAGTCAACACACCGAGGGCCGCATGACGCTGCTGATTTCCCACCGGTTTTCAAGTGTGCGCAACGCCGATCACATCATCGTGCTGGATCAGGGCTCGATCCTGGAGCGCGGCGATCATGACAGTCTGGTCGCTGCTGGCGGGCGTTACGCGCAGCTATTCGGTTTGCAGGCCAAAGGTTACCGATAGCGCTCAGGATTGCGGCGAGGGCGGGACCACTAACGGCCCGGCCATCTGCGGCGGTCTGGCTCTCATCAAGCCTTCAAGGGCCTGGCGATACTGGCTGTTGCCAAGGCTCATGCTGTTGTTGTGCGTCCCTCCGGGCACCAGCAACAGCCGTTTGGGTTCGTTGGCGGCATTGAACAATTGCTGGCTGAAGCGTGATGGCATGAACTGATCGGCCAGACCGTGCACCACCAGCAGTGGCATGTCGATGTCGACGATCTTGTCGATCGAATCGAATTTTTGCGACAGTAACCAACGCACCGGCAGCCACTTCACGGGCAATTTGCTTTCCGCCACTTGCGCCACCGCGTCACCCAGCGTGGTGAACGAGGACTCGATCACCAGGCCCCGCGCCGGCACTGCAACGTTGTCTTTCTTGGCCTGTGCGGCGAGATCCGCTGCCAGATCGACGGCGACCGCGCCGCCCAGTGAATGTCCATAGATCAAACGTTTGCTGGCGTCAGGTTGCATCTGCGTGAAACGCTCCCAGGCAACGCGCGCGTCCTCATAGACACTGGCTTCCGACGGCAGATCGCCTTTGCTCTGGCCAAAACCGCGGTAGTCGATGGCCAGCACCGAATAGCCCATGGCGCGCAGCTGCTCGATACGGAACGCCTGACCCGTGAGGTTCCAGCGCACTCCGTGCAGGTAGAGGATCGACGGCGCATCACGGCGCGCAGCCGGCCACCACCAGGCATGCAGGTTTTCTCCGGCTTTGAAATCGGCCGGTTGGATGTTGAGTTCTTGCACGTCGTCGGGTAACCCGCGATACCAACGGGCCGTACCCGGCTCGATGCGAAACAGCAACTCGCGTTCTGTCTGCTCCAGCACGCCGCAACCCACGGGCAGGCCGACAATCAGCGCGGCCATGCACGTCAACGTCAACCAGCGTCGGCGCAGGCGGGTGAGGAGGGGACGGAGCATAGGGCGGATTACCGTTTAATGACTGAAGTGCGGTTTTTAACAGATGCATGACAGGGGCGGGAAAAATTGCGACGGCCTGCTTTTTCGGACCGCCGAACCGACCCGTTGGGCCGCGAAGCGGCCCTCAGGGTGGTCCCGCAGCCAGGCTCTCTGCGCCAGGGAAAACAGTCAATCCACTTGCAACACAATCTTGCCAATATGATCACCGGCCTCCATCCGCGCATGGGCCTGCGCGGCCTCGACCAGCGGGTAGACCTTGTCGATGATCGGCAGACAACGACCGGCGGCGAGCACCGGCCAGACATATTCGCGCAATTGCTCGGCAATCGAGGCTTTCTCTTCGCGGGTGCGCGAGCGCATCAACGAACCGGTGATCGTTGCGCGTTTGCCCAGAATCGCCATCAGGTCGATGTCCTTGGCATGCGCGCCGCCGAGAAACCCCAGCATCACCAGACGGCCGTCCATGCCCAGTGCCGCGATGTTCTGATTCAGGTACGAGCCGCCCATGATGTCGAGAATGACATTGACGCCCTTGCCGCCGGTTTTTTCCTGCAACACCTCGACAAAGTTTTTATCGCGGTAGTTGATCGCCTCGGCGCCCAGCTGGCGGATGGCAGCGCATTTTTCCTCGCTGCCTGCCGTGGCAAACGCCTTGACGCCGAATTCGCGGCACAGCATCAACGCGGTGGTGCCGATGCCACTGGTGCCCCCGTGTACAAGTGCACGCTGGCCTTTGCTGGCGCCGCCGATATCGAACAGATTCGCCCACACGGTGAAGAACGTTTCCGGGACGGCCGCTGCTTGCACCCACTCCATGCCGTCCGGAATCGGCAGGGTCTGACTGGCCGGCGCGACGCTATATTGCGCATAGCCGCCGCCATTGGTCAGGGCGCAGACGCGATCGCCGACGATGAATTCGCTGACGCCTTTACCGATGGCCACCACTTCGCCGGCCACTTCCAGGCCGGGAATCGGGCTCATGCCCGGTTTCATCGGGTACTTGCCGCTGCGCTGAATCACGTCGGGGCGATTGACCCCGGCGGCGTGCACGCGAATCAGCACCTCGCCGGCATCGGCGACGGGCACCGGTTCCTGACGCGGCTTCAGTACCTCGGGCCCGCCGGGTTCGGTGATTTCAATCAGGGTCATGGTTTGCGGCAGAGTCATTTCGCAGTCCTGTTGTGTGGCATTCATTTAATGGGACCGCGCAATGTCGCGGTCGATCAAAAGATCGCAACCTGCGATCTTCAGGCCTTCAAGGGCAATTGACCAGAACCGGCCGGTGACGATGATTCACCAAGCGCATCACCAGTTCCAGCAACAATGCCACCATGATCGCCCCGGCCGCGATGACGAACAATAATTCATGATGACCTCCGCTGGCATTGAACAAGGCCGAATAGGCAAATCCGGCAATTGCCTGAAACGTGGCGAACGACACGGTGGCGCGGCTCCAGGCAATCTGCTGCTGGTGATGATTCGGAATCAGTTCGTGCACCCGCGCCAATGCCAGCGGCACGATGCCCGGTGGAAATGACCCAAGGATGACCGCGAGCAGCGCCAATGCAGCGAAGGAGCTGGTCACCGCGAGCAAACTGACGGCTACCATCTGCGCCGCAAGGACCCATCGGATACTCAATCGGGCGCCGAGCCGGTCTGCAAGAAAGCCATAACTGACCGGCCCGATGATCGCGCCTACCCCATACATCACCCAGATCAGCGCACCGACATGCGCCCCGGCACCGAGCCCGCGGGCCACGTAATCCACCAGGAATACCATCGCTGGAACAAGGCCGGCGGCCATGAATGCGTACTGGGCGAACAGCAGGTAGACCGCCGGGTCGGTCGGCACCTTCGCAGCGCCTGCCGATGCAGTGTCAGGCACAGCGTGCGGGGTGGACGGCCAGCCGAACCAGCTTGCTCCGGTCAGCACCAGCGCCAGCAGGCCAAGGCCGAACCAGGTTTGCTGCAAGCCAAGGCTCAGCAGCGGCGGCACGATGGTCCCCGAACCGGCAATGCCCAATCCGATGCCGAGAAATATCGCGCCGCTGGCCAACCCTCTGCGCGCCGCTGGTACATGCGGCAGCACGGTCGCCGCCACCAGCACCATGATTGCGCCACCGGCCACGCCCGACAGCAGGCGCCAGCCAAAGAACCAGCTCACCGACAGCGGAAAACCGCAGGCGAAAAACGACAACGTCACCGCCAGCATCATCAGTCGCAGTGCGGTTCTGTTGGACGTGCGACGCGCCAGTGGGTGGCCGATCAAAGCGCCGAGCAGATAACCGACGAGGTTTGCCGCGCCCAGGTAAACCACATCGCTGGCGGAGAACCAGTGTGCCCCGATCAGAGAGGGAATCAATGGCGTATAAGCAAAACGCGCCAGGCCGATGCTGACCAGGCTGGCGCAGAGGCCGGCGAAGATCGGCAGCCAGATCGCGCTTCGTTGAGGTGTAGATGAGCTGAGCATGGTAAGTATCCTGTCAGTGTTTTTCCTGCGCCCAGCTTAACCCTGTCCATTGATGCACTTACGCAGCGAGTTTGCGTTATCGTGATGCGTAAATGCATCGCTGGAGGCTTTATGAATTGGGATGATGCTCGGGTATTCCTGGCGGTATGCCGCGAATCGACGTTACGTGGCGCGGCACGGGTATTGGGCGTGGATCAGGCCACCGTCGGCCGCCGTATCACCGCGCTGGAAAAGGCTCTGAGTGCGACGTTGTTTCTGCGCACCTCTGAGGGTTACGCGCTGACCGCAGTCGGTGAAGCCGCGCTGAAGGCCGTGGAAAAGATGGAGCATTCGGCGCTGGAACTGCAGCGACAGATCGAAGGCCTGGACAACCGATTGACCGGCACCGTGCGGGTCAGCACCACGGATTCGCTGGCGATCGATTTCCTGATACCGGCAATTGCGTGCTTGCATGCGCGGCACCCGGATGTGCGGGTGCAACTGGACGCATCGACGCAAATTCTCAGCCTGGCCAAACGCGAGGCCGACATCGCCGTACGCAATACCCGGCCGGACAACCCGGACCTGATCGCCCGGCGCATCGCGCGCTGGCCGGTCGGGCTGTTTGCCTCGCAGGATTACGTCGACGCCTACGGAGTACCGGTGCCGGGCTCGGCGTTTGAAGGGCATGACCTGGTGGTTTACCAGCCTTATCTGCAGGGCAACAAGGACATGACGCTGGTCTCTGAACCACTCACTCGCGGGCGCATCGTTTCGAGCCTGAGTTCGGGTTTGCTGGTGCGTCGGTCGATTGCCGCCGGCATCGGCATCGGCGAGATTCCGGTGGACATGGGCGAGCGTGACGGGTTGGTGAGGCTGTGGCCGGAGCGTACGCGACCGGTGCCCTACGACGTGTGGCTGGTGACCCATGCGGACTTGCGGCATACGGCGCGAGTGCGGGCGGTCATCGATGAAATCGTTGCGGGGTTTTCAGGGACGGGGGATTGAGATCATGCAAAAGATCGCAGCCTCGTTTCACTCGACAGCTCCTACAGGTTTTGTGGTGAGCATTGTTGTGCGTACCACCACACATCCACGTAGGAGCTGTCGAGCGAAGCGAGGCTGCGATCTTCCGATCTTCGCCGTTACGGCATTTCCGGCAACTCCTGCGGGCGCAAGTCAAACACCAGTACTTCGGCATCGACGCCATTGCTCAAGGTCAACACCTGCTCTTGCCGTAAGCGCACGCCATCGCCTTCCTGCAACTGCACGCCATTGAGTTCAACGCTGCCGCGTGCCACATGGACGTAGGCATATCGATCGGCCGCCAGTTCGAGCGTGGCGCTCTCCTTTCCGTCGATCAACGCCGCGTAGACCCGTGCATCCTGGCGCACTGTCAGCGAGCCCTTGTCGCCGTCAGGGGAAATGATCAACTGCAAGCGACCACGTTTTTTCTGCGTGCTGAAGTGCTCTTGCTGATAACGCGGTTTGGCGCCGCTGACTTGCGGCACGATCCAGATCTGCAGGAAATGCACCGGGCGCGTTTCTGAATGGTTGTACTCGCTGTGGGCCACGCCACTGCCGGCGCTCATCAGCTGCACATCGCCGGGACGAATCACCGAGCCGGTGCCCAACGTGTCTTTATGCTCCAGAGCACCTTCCAGTACGTAGGAGAAAATCTCCATGTCGCGGTGAGGGTGCTGACCGAAGCCTTTGCCGGCGGCAACACGGTCGTCGTTGATCACCAACAGGTCGGAAAAACCCTGCTCTTTCGGGTTGCGGTAGTTGGCGAAGGAAAAGGTGTGGAACGACTTCAACCAACCGTGATTGGCCGCACCGCGATCAGAAGCTTTGCGAAGAGTCAGCATGATGAAATCTCCTGTGGGGACGTTGATTCGTCCGAGTGAGGAGAAGGTTAATGGTTACTAACTGATGCAATAAGTAGATGAAAATTGAAATACTGTCCTGATCTGGTTGACAGTTGATACTGGAGCAACGAAAGGCGCCTCGCTCGGCCATAATGCTTTCTGTTTCGCAACTGAACGCTTTGTTTTTACCGAAGTTGCACCTCCAGTTTCAGCATTCACCTCCTTTTTGACTCCAGTGATTACGCATTCATGAAAACCGTGGCAATGGTGCTTTTCCCCGACTTTCTCCTGCTCGACATGGCCGGGCCGATGGAGGTGTTTTCCATCGCCAATCGTTATCTGTCGCCGAGCGAGCACTACCAACTCTCGACCATCGGCACCGCGCCAGGGCCGCTACGGGCGTCCAACGGCGTCAATGTTTATGCCGATATGCACATCGATCAAGCCAAGGTGCCTTATGATTTGCTGCTGGTGCCCGGCGGTCCCGGCGCCTACAACGAACGGCACCCGCCGTTGCTGGCCTGGTTGCAGAACGCCGTCACCCGCGCCGGTTGCTACGGCTCGATCTGCACAGGCGCCTTCGTGCTCGGGCATGCCGGTTTGCTCGACGGCTACCGCGTGACCACGCACTGGCATTACACCGAGCGCCTGATCAAAGGCTTCCCCAAGGCCAGCGTCGAAACCGACCAGATCTACGTGCAGGACCGCAACCTGATCACTTCCGGCGGGGTCACTGCCGGCATCGATCTGGCACTCTCCGTTGTTGCCCAGGACCATGGAAAAAAAGTCGCCCAGGACGTCGCCAAGGTTTTGCTGGTGGTGATGAAGCGCCAGGGCGGTCAGGCCCAGTTCAGTCCGTTGATGGCCGCGGTCGCACCCCACGAAACCCCGGTAACACGGGTGCAGAATTATGTCCTCGATCACCTCGATGAAGCGTTTACGATCGAGCGCATGGCCGGTCTGGCGACCATGAGTACCCGGCATTTCGCCAGAATGTTCGCTCGAGAAGTGAACATGACACCCATGGAATTTCTCCAGAGCGCGCGCATCGATTGCGCGAGAAATCTGTTGGAAACCAGTGACTTGCCCCTCAAGACCGTCGCCTTCAAAAGCGGCTTCGGCAGTGTCCGGCATATGCGCTTTCTGTTCAGTGATAAGCTCGGTCTAACCCCCACTCAGTATCGCGAACAGTTCAGCTAAGGCGGCTTTGTCCGTTTCGCGCACCGTGATGGCCGCGACGCTCCCACCTTGGCAGTTGTGCCGTCAGCCTGGCCTGCCAAGATAGCGTTGAACTCTTTGCAATGGAGCTATGCGAGCCTGGCACGAGCAGCACCGGCCCGGGTTTGCATACATGAGCGCGCATGAACAGCGTCACAGATTTGAACACCGCGGCGGTGCTGCAGTTTGGCCCCTACGTGTACCACCCTCGGCAGCGGCTGATCCTCGACGGCGATCGGCCGTTGCGCATGGGTGGTCGGGCGCTGGATATTCTTCAGGTGCTGGTGCGGCGCGCCGGCAGTGTCGTAAGCAAAGACGAACTGATCGCCGAGGTCTGGCCGACGTCCGTGGTCGAAGAAATCAACCTGCGTGTGCACATCGCGGCGCTGCGTCGCGCCTTGGGTGACGGGCAGAACGGCCAGCGTTACATCGTCAATATTCCACAGCGTGGTTACAGCTTCATCGCTATGGTGCAGGCCGCGCCTGCGGGGTTGCTGACTTCAATGGCGACCGTGCAAATCCCTCAACACAACCTGCCTGCGCGACTGACCCCGGTGACGGGGCGCGATTCCACCGTCGGCGGTCTGGTCCGGCAGTTGCCGCTGCGGCGCCTGATGACGCTGACCGGTCCCGCCGGCATCGGCAAAACCACCGTCGCGCTGCGCGTGGCGGAGTTGCTATTGCAGCACTATCAAGATGGCGTCTGGCTGATTGATTTCGCCGCTATCGATGACCCTGCGCGTATCGGTGATCACCTGCAACGAACCCTGCAACTGCAGATCGGCAGCGGCCTGCAAGCGTTGGCCCAGCGGCACGCCTTGCTGGTGCTGGACAACTGCGAACACCTGCTTGATGGCTGCCGCGCTCTGGTCGACGACCTGATCAAATCCGCGCCACGCCTGTCGATTCTGGTCACTAGTCGTACGCCGCTGATGGCGCGCGGGGAGACGCTGCTGCGTTTGCCTGCGTTGGCCGTGCCGCCAGCGTCAGCGATGCGCAGTGTCGCCGAGGCCATGGGCCACTCGGCGGTGCAGTTGTTCGTCAGCCGTGCGCGCAACCATCAGCATGGGTTTGCCCTGCGCGAACAAGACTTGAACAGCGTCCGCGAAATCTGTCGACGGCTTGATGGGTTGCCGCTCGCCATCGAACTGGCGGCATCGCAAATCGATGCGCTGGGGCTGGTGGGCTTGCAAGCGCAACTGGACAACTGCTTTCAGCTGCTGGCGCTTGGTCGACGTACGGCGGTGCCTCGGCACCAGACGCTCAAAGCCGCATTGGACTGGAGCTATGAACAGCTAAGTGTGCTTGAGCAAACCGTGCTGCAGCGCTTGGCGGTGTTCAAAATGGCCTTCACCCTTGAAGCAGCCATCGGCGTGATCAGCTGCGCGGCTGTGCCACCCGGGCGACTGGTGGAAGCAGTGGAAAGCCTGGCGCGCCAGTCGTTGCTGTCGCTGGAGCAGGGCAGTGGCCTGAGTCGCTACCGGTTCCTCAACACCACCCGCATTTATGCGCTGCAAAAGCTTGAGCGCAGCGGCGCATTGCGTGACTTCGAGAACCGTCACGCGCGCTACATCTGCAGGGCGCGCTGGATCTCAAACGGACAGATGGCACTGCAACTCGTCGAGCAGGCCGCGGACTTTACATAGGTCCGGCGTCGCATAGCCTTCCGTAAATCTGCCATAAACCGGTGCCAGCAATGCATGGGCCTGTGAGTGCCGGCCCTGGCGTTGCCACAGCTTCGCGAGCGAGGTGGCGCTGCGCAACTCCCACGCCAATGCGCCCTGATGCCTGGCCACGTTCAACGCCCTGATCAGTACGGTTTCGGCGGCGTTGGCGATGTGCGGGCAGTCATCCACCAGCAGCGCGTCGGCCTTGGCGCGGAGGATTTCCGCGGTGCTCCAGCCGGCAGTTCCGGCGTCCGCCCGTCGCAACAAATCATCATCAATGAACGCGGTGTCGAGTGTGATCATCAGGTCCTTGATCAGGCCGATCCCAGGTTTCAGCGGCGCATGCACCCCTGCGTGGTCAAGCACTTGCGCGTATTGGCGAGCCCAGGTGTAGAACAGCAGCACTGAGTGTTTCTGTGCCTGTTCGAGCAGCAGGCGCACCAGATCGCGAGCGGTTTGCCTGTCACCGTTGTAGTGCGCGATCAGGCATCCGGCGAGTGCCAGCGTGTAGCAAATGGACGTGCCGTGGTCGATCTGGATCGCAATGTCCAGCGCCTGCCGGGCGGTGCGCCAGGCCTGTTCCGGTTGGCCTTGCAACCAAAGGATACGCGCCAGTATCGTCAACGATGCCACGCTCTGGTCGTATTGCACGCCGAAGCCGTGGGTGAAGCGGTTGAGATGGCCGCTTTGAGCCATGCGCTGGAGCACTTGTTCGGCGCTCTCCCGCGCACGCGCCTGATCCCCGGAAAAATGCAAGGCCAGCACGCGCAACCGATGCGTACTGAGCGACAACAGGTCATCGCCGTTCAGTCCCAGCCGGTCGAATTGCTGGCTCTGTTCCAGGGCCATTTGATAGTTGGCGCAGCTGAGGCTGACCGCCATGTGCCCGGACACTGCGCGCAATTGCCCCGCCTGGTCCTCGCATTGACTGGCCAGAGACCCCGCACTGACGAACGCTTCGACCGTTTCCGCCGTGCCGCCCTGGGTGTGATAACACGAACTGCCTAGCGCGAGCTTCAAAGCGATCGTCAACCGAGGGCACGGCGCGGACGTGGCGGCATGCAGCGCCAAGGCCTTGCGCACATAAGCGCCGTGCTCCTTGAGCAACGACAGTTCTTGCCACAGCGGCGCCGACGTCGCGCACAGACGTATTGCCAGAGTCTGCGGCCCGTCGGCACTCAAGCCCCAGTCGAGCGCCGCGCGAATATCCTCGAGACTGCGCGCGTAACGCTCGATCCACTGACGGGTCGCCACTCGCTCCCAGTCTTGCTGGGCCTGCTGCATCAAGCTCAGGCAACGTTCGGCGTGGCGTGCGCGGGTGGACTCAAATTCGGCACTTGCGTCGAGTTTTTCCAAGGCATAGCGGCGTGTTGTGTCGAGCAAACGATAGAACACCTGCTCGTCGCCCACTTCGACGTTCAACAGCGATTTTGCGACGAGTTGCGTGACTGAGCCCAGCACTTCGTCCGGTTCGATATGCTCGCCGACAATCACCGCCGCCGCCGACTCCAGGGTGAAGCCGCCGCGGAATACGCCCAAACGGCGCAGGCAGGTTTGCTCGCACGCGGTCAGTAGCGCAAAACTCCAGTCCAGCGTGGCACGTAGCGTCTGATGCCGACCCAGCGCAGTCTGACAACCTTGGGTGTGCAGGCGGAAGCTGCCTTGCAGGCGCTCCACTACACCGCTCAGGCCGAGGCTGCCGACTTGCGCCGCCGCCAGCTCGAGTGCCAACGGAATGCCATCCAGCCGCCGGCAGATTTCGATCGCGAGTGGCAAGGCCTCATCGGTCAGTTCGAAATTGTCATGACTGGCCATGGCGCGTTCGACGAACAGCTGCAAGGCGGGAAACGTCAGCGCCTGGGAACGGTCGAGGACCGTAACGGGCGGTGGGCAGTCAAGTGAATCCAGACGCTGCACGTATTCGCCTTCAGCCCGCAGGCTCTCGCGACTGGTGGCGAGAATATGCACGTGGGGCGCGCCGCGCAGGATGCTTTCACAGAGCAAGGCGATGGCGTCGATGAGGTGTTCGCAATTGTCGATCACCAGCAGAATCTGCCGCTCCCCCAGCGCTGTCGCGAGGCTGTTCAGCGGCTCCGCGTCATGCAGTGACAGATTGAGCAGAGTCGCGAGGTGCGCGGCGATCATCGACGGATCGCTGACAGGTGCCAGATCGAGCAGGCGAATGCCGTCCCGATAGTGGCCGATCAACTGCTCGGCGACCCGCAGCGCAACGGTCGTTTTGCCGATGCCGCCGGGACCGACCAGGGTGATGAAACGCTGCCGGGGGAGCTGAGTAACGAGGCTGTCGATCAGGCTTTCACGGCCGATCATGCGGGTCCGGCGCACGGGCAGGTTGTGGCTGGACGCTGCCACTTGGCCGTCTTGCGGCTGTTGCGCAAGATGCTCGACGGAATGGGGCGCGACGAAGCTGTAGCCGCGTTGTGCGACGGTGACGATGTAACGCTGACCAGCCTGACCGTCGCCGAGCGCTTTGCGCAGTGCCGCCATGTGCACCCGCAGATTGATGTCCTCGACCACACTGTTGGGCCAGACTCCGGCAATCAGTTCCTGTTTACTCACCACGTTTCCGGCCTGAGCCAGCAGGATTAACAGGATGTCCATGGCGCGGCGGCCCAGGCGCAGCGGCTGGTCGGCCTCCATCACCAGGCGTTGAGCCGGGTAAATCCGGTAGGGGCCAAAATGGATGGCCGGGGCGGGGGAAAGGGTCAACGCGTTACTCCTGCTTGCATCCGTCTAATTCGCGGTTTACCGGCATATTCCGCAGGTTTATCCGTGAGTGCAATCGACAATTAACAACGTTTAACTCGTCTTGCCAAGAGACTACGCCCGACACTCCGGGTGGAAAGCCGCACGATGTCACGCAGTAGCGGTCCGCGCCTCACATTCTCAAGGGAGACACCGCATGAGCACGTTTACCACCCGCGACGGTACCGAGATTTACTACAAGGATTGGGGCAGCGGTCAGCCCGTGGTGTTCAGCCACGGCTGGCCATTAAACGCCGACAGCTGGGAATCACAGATGATTTTCCTGGCCTCCAAAGGTTATCGGGTCATCGCCCACGACCGTCGTGGCCATGGTCGCTCCAGCCAACCGTGGACCGGCAACGACATGGACACATACGCCGATGACCTCGCGCAGTTGATCGAACTGCTCGATCTCAAGGACGCCGTGCTGTTCGGCTTCTCCACCGGTGGCGGCGAAGTAGCGCGCTACATCGGGCGCCACGGCACTGCACGCGTGGCCAAGGCCGGGCTGATTTCCTCGGTGCCGCCGCTGATGCTCAAGACCGAAGCCAACCCGGGCGGTTTGCCGATTGAAGTGTTTGACGGCATTCGTGAGGCGTCGCTGACTGACCGTTCGCAGCTGTACATCGACCTGGCCAGCGGACCTTTTTTCGGCTTTAACAAACCCGATGCCAAGCCATCGCAAGGCATGATCGACTGGTTCTGGATGCAGGGCATGACCTCCGGCCACAAGAACGCTTATGACTGCATCAAGGCCTTCTCCGAAACCGATTTCACCGAAGACTTGAAGAAGTTCGATGTGCCGACGCTGGTGGTGCACGGTGACGCCGATCAAGTGGTGCCGATCGAAGCCGCCGGCATCGCTTCGGCAAAACTGGTGAAGGGTTCCACGTTGAAAGTCTACCCAGGCGCCCCCCATGGTTTGACCGATACCCACAAGGACCAGCTCAACGCCGATCTGTTGGCGTTTCTCCAAGGCTGACGCCCTCTGCAGGAGCCTGGCTTGCCAGCGATGGCGTCTTCGGAATCGCCGTTGCCAGCCAGCCGGCTCCTAGGAGTGGCGCACGTCAGTTTAATCAGATAGGCAGGCTGAAGGCTTGGCGGGTTGTCGCTGGAGCGGGGCGCAGTCGGGGCCGCAGGGCACGGCAGCGCCACGCAAACGGGTTGATGCCTTCGCTGCGGGTAAACATGTGGCAAAAGTGGGCCTGATCGCAGAACCCGCATTCGAGGCTGATTTGCGTGAGGCTGAGGTCGGTGCTGCGGATCAGGTGTTTGGCGCGGGCGATGCGTTGATGCCGGATCCAGTCTTGCGGCGACAGGCCGGTGCTGCATTTGAAAGCGCGCGAGAAATGGCTGCGCGAGAGGGCGCAGGCGCTCGCCAGTTCGGCCACCTCAATGGTTTCGCTGAGGCGCTCAAGGATCAGTTGTTTGGCCAGACTTTCACGCCACGAATTCAGGCCGCCCGGGGTTTTTTTACGCGTTTCAGTGGTTACCGCGCACGCGGTGTTTTGCTGAAAAGAAGCCATGAGCAATGTCCGTGTGAGTGGTCTCCATTTTTGGCTGTGAACCTTTGGCAGGCGAGTTAAACGTTGTTAATTCCGATTCAGCTCAGCACATCACTGCAATTTTCCGATGGCGCGGGCAGGCATGATCGACGTTATGTGGCGGGGCGGTCCGGCTGCTTTCTGACTCGAACAAGGTGAAAAGGGCATGAATTGTTATCTGATGCGCGCAGTGGGCCTGGCGGTGGCACTGTCTTCGGGGGTGGCGGCGGCGCAGGCACCGGCCCAGGTGGGCACCCAGGTTCCCGGGTACTACCGATTGGCGGTGGGCGACTACGAAGTGACCGCACTGTTCGATGGTTACAACGACCTGTCGCCAAAACTGCTCAAAGGTCTGACGCAGAATCAGATCCGCGCGCTGCTGGCCCGTCGTTCGATCGAAACACCAGGCGTGCAGACCGCGTTCAACGCGTTTCTGATCAACACCGGCAAACAATTGATCCTGGTCGACACCGGTGCAGGCCAGTGCATCGGCGCGACTGCAGGCATGCTCTCGGACAACATGAAAGCGGCGGGTTACCAACCTTCGCAGGTCGACACGATTCTGCTGACGCATCTTCACCTGGACCACGTCTGCGGCCTGGTCGACGCACAGAAAAAACCATTGTTTGCCAACGCTACCGTATACGCCGCCAAAACAGAGGCCGATTACTGGCTGAATCCCGAAGCGCTCGCCAACGCTCCTGAAGGCGCCAAAGGCTATTTCAAAATCGCTCAGGATTCGACGGCGGCGTACCTCGCTGCGGGCCGCTTCAAAACCTTCGACACCGGGCAATCGCCGCTGCCGGGTGTCGTCGAGGCGACGCTGGAAAAAGGCCACACGCCGGGCAGCACGACGTACCGTTTCAACTCGCAAGGCCAGAGCATCCTGTTCATGGGGGATCTGGTGCATAACCTCGCGGTGCAGTTCGAGCATCCCGAGGTGTCGATCGGTTTTGACGTCGATGGTCAGCAGGCGATCAAGAGTCGCGCCAGGGTGTTCAGTGATGCTGCGGCCAGCAAGATCTGGGTGACGGCGGCGCATCTGCCGTTCCCGGGTATTGGCCACATCGCTGCACAGGGCAAGCACTTCCAGTGGGTCCCGGTGGAATACGGCCCGTACAAACGTGCAGCCAAAGTGCCGCTGATCGAATAAAATCCCAGGGTTTTGCCTGCCTGGACACACAATGGAATCGTGCCTATGAACCGTAATGATCTGCGTCGCGTCGACATGAACCTGCTGGTGATTTTTGAAGCGTTGATGTTCGAGAAGAACCTGACGCGTGTGGCCGAAAAGCTGTTCATGGGCCAACCGGCAGTGAGCGCAGCGCTTGGGCGGTTGCGTGATTTGTTCGACGATCCGTTGTTGCTGCGCAATGGTCGCGGGATGGAGCCGACGGCCCGGGCGCTGGCGATTCTCAAGGAGCTGCAGCCGGCGATGGATGTTATTTCCGGAGCGGTCAGCCGGGCCAAGGAGTTTGATCCGACCACCAGCTGCGACGTGTTTCGCATTGGTTTGTCGGACGACGCCGAGTTCGGTTTGTTTCCGCCGCTGCTGACACAACTGCGCGAGGAAGCGCCGGGGATCATTGTGGTCGTGCGTCGAGCCAATTATCTGCTGATGCCGGCGTTGCTGGCGTCCGGAGAAATTTCCGTGGGCGTCAGCTACACCACGGATTTGCCGGCGAACGCCAAGCGCAAGACGCTGCGCGATATTCCCTGCAAGGTGCTGCGCGGTGACAAGCGGCCGGGTCCGCTGACGCTGGATGAATACTGCGAGCGGCCCCATGCAATGGTGTCTTTTTCCGGGGATTTGAGCGGCAACATTGATCTGGATCTGGCGAAGATCGGGCGCAGTCGTCGTGTGGTGCTGGGTGTGCCGCAGTTCAGCGGATTGCGGGCATTGCTCGCCGGGACCGAGATGATCGCCACGGTGCCGGATTACGCGGCCTGTGCGTTGGTCGAGGGTTGCGCGTTGCGGGCGGAGGATCCGCCATTTCCGATCGAGGCGGCGCAGTTGTCGATGGCCTGGAGTGGCGTGCATGACAATGATCCGGCAGAGCGCTGGTTGCGCGGGCGGATCGGCCAGTTCATGTCGGCGCCTTTGCAGGTTTCCTAGCGGTAGGTCTTGGCGGTCTCTGGGCCGACCTGGCTCGCGCGTGTTGCACGAAATCCACGCATCAACACCTAACCCTGTAGCAGCTGGCGCAGCCTGCGTCCGCCTGCGTCCGCCTGCGTCCGGCCGCGTCCGGCTGCGCAGCAGTCGCAAAATCAGGTAGCTCGGTTTGGTAGACGGACCGCATGCTCAAGATCGTCAAGCTGCGCAGGCGGACGCAGCCGGACGTAGCCGGACGCAGGCTGCGCCAGCTGCTACAGGCGCGTCGGCATGAATTGATCCCGCGCGGCAAGTGCCGACACAACGCCACCCGGCGGCCATCGGCAAACCATCCTCCCCAAAAAAAACAGCACGTACATCCAATTTCCAACCCCCCCAACCCCGGCACTATCAAACCATTCCCGGCGCACCCACGCCGGCGGTTTTTTTCTGGGCGGACGGGCCATGAACACATCGCAATGGGATGAACGCGTCCCCGACCTCGGCTTGCTCTTCCTGCGCGTCAGCGGTGGGCTTTTTCTGCTGTGGGTGCACGGTTTGCCGAAGCTGCTTAACTACAGCGCTGAACTGCAGCGCATCGAAGACCCTTTCAACCTGGGGGCCCACATCACGCTGATGCTGGCGATTTTCGCCGAAGTGTTCTGTCCTTTACTGATCATCGCAGGGGTATTGGTACGTCTGGCCTGTCTGCCGATTTTGTCCGTGCTGTTGATAGCGATGCTGGTGGTGCACCCGCAATGGAGCCTCGCTGAAGGGCAGTTCGGTTGGTTGCTGCTGATTGTCTTCACCAGCGTTTTCATCGCCGGGCCGGGACGGCTGGCGCTTAATGTGCGTTTCGCCGGAGCTTTACGTTATGCCTGATTCCAATCAGCCCGAGCTTGCCAAAAGAAGTTTTGATGAAGTCGTGACCCTGGTCATCAAACACCGGGTCAAAGCCGGTTTCGAAGTGGCCTACGAGGCGTGGTTACGCAACATTGTCAGCATCGCCGGCCAGCAGGACGGCCATCTGGGTGTTGACGTCATGCGCGGCAAAAACGCCGGCCTCGACCTGTACACCTGCGTGCTGCGTTTTTGCTCAACCGAGGCGATGCAGCGCTGGCTCGATTCACCGCAGCGCCAGGCACTCGTCAATGAAGCCACGCCGATGCTGGCCGATGGCGACCAGACCGAGGTCAACCCGGTCAACGAATTCTGGTTCGCTCCGGCCGAAGCGGGCTCGCCGCCACCGCCGCGCTGGAAGCAGGCAGTGGTGACGCTGTTGGTGATCCTGCCGCACACCTTGCTGGTGCCGTTGCTCTGGGGACCGTTGCTGCAACTCAACGCCTTTCTTTCCCACTACGTGGTCGCAACGTTTTTGATCACGCTGACCATCGTGGTCTCGGTGGTGTACCTGTTCATGCCATTGGCGACGCGTCTGTTCGCGCGCTGGCTGTCACCTTCTACTCAGCCTAAGGAAACGCGATGAACGCCGACCTGATTTTATTCAATGGCCAATTTCATACGGTTGACCGGGAAAATCCGCGCGCCAGCGCCGTCGCGATCAGCGAAGGTCGCTTTGTCGCCGTCGGTACCGATGCCGAAGCCATGGCCCTGCGCGGCTCCGGCACCCAGGTCATCGACCTCAAGGGCCGTTGCGTCATCCCCGGCCTCAACGACTCGCACCTGCATTTGATCCGTGGCGGGTTGAACTACAACCTCGAATTGCGCTGGGAAGGTGTGCCGTCGGTGGTCGATGCGTTGCGCATGCTCAAGGATCAGGCCGACCGCACGCCGACCCCGCAATGGGTGCGCGTGGTCGGTGGCTGGAACGAATTCCAGTTTGCCGAAAAACGCATGCCGACCCTCGAAGAACTCAACCAGGCTGCGCCGGACACTCCGGTATTTGTCCTGCATTTATACGACCGTGCCTTGCTCAATCGCGCGGCTTTGCGTGTCGCCGGCTATACGCGCAACACGCCCAATCCACCGGGCGGCGAGATCGTCCGCGACAGCAATGGTGAGCCGACCGGCATGCTGGTGGCGCGGCCGAACGCGATGATTTTGTACTCGACGCTGGCCAAGGGGCCAAAGTTGCCGCTGGAATATCAGGTCAACTCGACCCGCCAGTTCATGCGCGAACTCAATCGCCTGGGCCTGACCAGTGCGATCGATGCCGGTGGTGGTTTTCAGAATTACCCGGACGATTATCAGGTGATTGAGCAGTTGGCCAAAGACCAGCAACTGACCGTGCGCATTGCGTACAACCTGTTCACCCAGAAGCCCAAGGAAGAGCTGACCGACTTCAAGAACTGGACCAGCAGCGTCACCCTTCATCAGGGTGACGATTACCTGCGTCACAACGGTGCCGGGGAAATGCTGGTGTTTTCCGCAGCGGATTTCGAGGACTTCCTCGAACCCCGTCCGGACCTGCCGCAAACCATGGAAGACGAACTGGAACCGGTGGTGCGCCACCTCGTCGAGCAGCGCTGGCCGTTCCGCCTGCACGCGACCTACAACGAATCCATCACGCGCATGCTCGACGTGTTCGAGAAGGTCAACCGCGACATTCCCTTCAACGGCTTGCCATGGTTTTTCGACCACGCCGAAACAATCACGCCGCAGAATATCGAGCGGGTGAGGGCGCTGGGCGGTGGCATCGCGATTCAGGATCGCATGGCGTTTCAGGGTGAGTATTTCGTCGAACGGTACGGCGCCAAAGCCGCCGAAGCCACGCCACCGATCAAGCGCATGCTCGCCGAAGGCGTACCGGTCGGCGCCGGCACCGATGCGACCCGGGTGTCGAGCTACAATCCATGGACCTCGTTGTACTGGATGGTCAGCGGCCGTACGGTCGGCGGCCTCGAGCTGCATAGCGAAGGCCTGTCGCGCCAGACCGCGCTGGAGCTGTTCACCCATGGCAGCGCCTGGTTCTCTTCCGAGCAGGGCAAGAAAGGCATGATCAAGGTCGGCCAACTGGCCGATCTCGCGGCGCTCAGCGCGGACTTTTTCAGTGTCGACGAAGAGGCGATCAAGTGGATCGAGTCGCTGTTGACCGTAGTCGGCGGCAAGGTCGTGTACGCCGCCGGTGATTTCGAAAAGCTCGGCCCGCCGAGTGTGCCGGTGCTGCCGGACTGGTCGCCAGTGGTCAAGGTGCCGGGGCACTGGCGTCCGACTTCGCCGATGCAGGCGCAGGTCCACCATTGCAGCGGACCGTGCGGCGTGCATGCGCATAGCCATGACCGCGCGCGTTTGTCGAATGCGCCGGTCAGCGACTTTGCCGGTTTCTGGGGCGCCTTTGGCTGCTCGTGCTTCGCGTTCTGACCCACACCCAACAGTGCCGGCCCAACGTGCCGGCGCTCTCAGCGACAACCATCCATCGAGGAGTTTCACATGAGCAACGTTCCGTACAAACGCCTGAACAAAGATGACGCTGTGGTTCTGCTGGTTGATCACCAGACCGGCCTGATCTCGCTGGTTCAGGATTTCTCGCCCAACGAATTCAAGAACAACGTCCTGGCCCTGGGCGACGTGGCCAAATTTTTCAAACTGCCGACCATCCTCACTACCAGTTTCGAAAGCGGCCCGAATGGCCCGATGGTGCCTGAGCTGAAAGAGCAGTTCCCGGACGCGCCATACATTCCGCGTCCAGGTCAGATCAATGCCTGGGACAACGAAGATTTCGTCAAGGCAGTGAAAGCCACCGGTCGCAAGCAACTGATTATTGCCGGTGTGGTGACTGATGTTTGCGTGACGTTCCCGACCCTGTCGGCACTGGCTGAAGGCTTTGACGTGTTTGTGGTCACCGACGCTTCCGGCACGTTCAACGAAACCGTGCAGCAAGCCGCATGGGCGCGCATGGCTGCAGCCGGTGCGCAACTGGTCAACTGGTTCTCGGTGGCATGCGAGCTGCAAGGTGACTGGCGCAACGACATGGAAGGCCTGGCGAACCTCTTGTCGCCGCGCATTCCCAACTACCGCAACCTGATGAACAGTTACTCGGTGCTTAGCGCTAAATAAGTCAGGCGACAAAACGAATGCCCGCCAAATGTGCGGGCATTTTCGTTTCGTAAAACACGCTTTCTGTAGCAGCTGTCGAGCCTGCGAGGCTGCGTCCGGGCCGGTTCCGGACGGTCCGGATCGGCCCCGTTCGGACGCAGCCGTCGTAAACCGGTGCTCTGGAAGCAACAGATGGACCGTAGCGTCTGAGTTCTCCGACGGCTTCGCCGCCGGACGCAGCCTTCGGCAGCTGCTACAGGATTTGCGTAATGGTTATGTAGGCTGGCGCTTCTGCAACCAACTCAGGAATCCGCCTTTCTTGATCTGCACCGGCTTCGCCATCAACGCCTGCCGGCTGTTCTGCTGGCGCACCGCTTGCAGTTTGTTCAGCGCTCGGCTCACTTCAGCGCGTTGCTCCATGATATTGCGCGTCAGGGATTTATCGATGCGGTAGATGATGCACGAGGTCAATGTGGTGAAGGTCGCCTGCGATGGCGTATCGGCGAGGATGCTTTGTTCGCCCATGACTTCGCTGGGGCCCATGCGGCCAGCTTCGGTGTGCCCGTTGCCGTCGGGCACGGTGGCGCTGACCACGCCGGTGGCGACCACCATCAGGCTGTCCGGCACTTCGCCCAGATCCAGCACCACCTGACCCGCTGCGTATTGCTGGGCAACCATCGACTGCGCCAGTTGATCGCGTTCGTCGTCACTCAGTGAACGGAAGATTTTCACCTCGTCGAGCAAGGCGCGGGCACGGGTCGTCGGTTCGATCACGCCGTCAAGCTGACGGGAGATGCCCGCGGCTTCGAGGTGCCGGTGCGCCAGGTCGAACAGCTGATTGCGTACTTCGCTTTTCTTGCCAAGCTCGGCGATGAAACCACTCGCAACGTACTCGGACATGGTTTCACCGGCCTCTTTGAGCACCGCTTTGGGTGCCGGATCCAGCAGCAAACGGCTGCTGCCCCGCAGTGTCCGCTCCAGTGCATCGAGTACCCGACGCGGGCGAATGTGATTGGGCACCATGATGCTGATCGACACGCCGTGCCGGTCATTTGGCCGACTGAGATTGACGATCTTGGCCTTGGCCGCTACAGAATTCGGGATCACCGCCGTGCTGCCGGCGCTGGTGAGCAGGTGCGTCGCGCGCCAGTCGATGTCGAGCACTTTGCCTTCGACGCCGTCGATGGCGATCCAGTCATCCACTTGATACGGCTTTGTGGTGTTGAGGACGATCCCGGAAAACACGTCGCTCAAGGTGCTCTGCAAAGCCAGACCGACAACGATTGCGACGACCCCCGAGGTCGCAAGCAAACCCTTGACCGGCAGTTCGAGCACATAACCCGCCGCTGCAACGATGGCGATGAGGAAAACCAGTGCACCGATGACGTCCTGCAACAACCGGCCGCTGTGACCGATGCGCCGCATCAGCACCAGGCCGATCACCCCGGTGAGAACCCGCGCAGCGTACAACCACCAGAGAATACCCAGCGCGGTGCCACCAAGTTGCGCTACCCGGTCCTCGCCAAACAGCGGCGCCTGCAACGGGCTTACGCCGGCGTTGATGATCAGCGCACTGAACAGCAGAAACAGTGCCAGACGCACCCCGACCCGTGTAACGCGATGGGTGAACGGCGCAATGTGCCAGAGCACGATGTCGACCACCAGCAACAGGGCACTCCAGGACAGCAGGTGAGCGAGGAAGAAGGACATGGGATGACTCCGGACAGGGTGTTAAACACTTTTGTGGCGAGGGGGCTTGCCCCCGTTCGGCTGCGAAGCAGGCGCAGATATGACTACAAGTCATACGTAGGGGTCTCTACGAAACCAACGGGGGCAAGCCCCCTCGCCACAGGTAATCGGTGATTCCTTGCCACAGGTAATCGCTGATCACCAGAAAACCTCGCCGCACAGGAGAGGGCGGCGAGGTGGATTTGTCAGTTCAAATGCGTCTTCAGTTCCAGTGCCGCCTGACGCACTGCAGCCTTCACTTCCGGGATCTGGCTCAGCGGGTTGAGCAAGCCGAAGTCATGGATCATCCCGTTGTAACGCACCGCCGTAACCGGCACGCCTGCCGCGTCGAGGTGACGGGCATAGGCTTCGCCTTCGTCGCGCAACACGTCGAACCCGGCGGTCTGCACCAGTGCGGCGGGCAAACCCTTTAGCTGCTCGGCGCTGGCCTGCAACGGCGAGGCGTGAATCTGCGCACGCTCGCTGACGTTGGTGGTGTAGTTGTCCCAGAACCACTTCATCATGTTTTGGGTCAGAAAGTGGCCCTCGGCAAATTGCTGGTAAGAAGCGCTGTCGAACTGCGCGTTGGTCACTGGCCACATCAACAATTGAAACCGCAGCGCCGGGGTTTTCTGTTCTTTGGCCATCAACGCCACGACCGCCGCCATGTTGCCACCAACGCTGTTACCGGCCACGGCCAGACGCTTGCCGTCGACGCCAATCTGCTTGCCATGCTCGGCCACCCAACGGGTCGCAGCGTAGGCCTGGTTGATCGCGGTCGGGTACTGCGCTTCTGGTGACGGCGTGTAATCGACGTACACCGCGACCGCACCGGAGCCGACCACCAGGTCGCGGATCAGGCGTTGGTGAGTCGGGTAATCGCCCAACACCCAGCCGCCACCGTGGAAAAACATGAACACCGGCAACTCGCCTTTGACCTTGGCCGGACGGACGATTTTCAGGTTGAGGGTTTGCCCGTCAACCTTGATCGCACGGTCGCTGACTTCTACACCGGACAGGTCGACCTTTACCGATGCCTGTGCACCGGTAAGTACAGCGCGGGCGTCTTTCGGGCTCAGTTGTTCAAGCGGTTTGCCACCGCCTGCGGCGAGCGCTTCGAGGAACGCCTGAGTGTCGTGCTCAACCCCCGGGCTACCTGCGGCGAATGCGTTGCCGACGGCGAGAGCGAGGAGGGAAGCGGTCAGGGTTTTTTTGACGGTGTTCATCGAGTAAATCCTTTTTAATGAATGTATGAGGTCACGTAAGGTTTGGGCTTCATCAGCACCGTGGACACAGATTAATCGGATGCTTGAAAGTGAAAAAGCCGCTATAAAGTGTTTGACTGTCAACCAAGGCGAGACAATGAACCCATTTGAAGACATGCGTATTTTCTGCCAGGTCATGGACTCGGGAAGCTTTACTGCGGCAGCTGACCAGCTCGGGCTGTCCAAGCAATTCGTCAGCCGGCGTTTGATGCAGCTCGAGGAGCGCCTGGGCGTGCGCCTGCTTAACCGCTCGACCCGGCGTCTCGACGTTACGCCGCTAGGGCAGAGCTATTACGAGTCAGCATTGCGCTTGCTCAGTGATGTCGAGCAAGTGGAGCAGGGCATCGCCGGGCAGACTAGCGAGCCGCGTGGGACGATCCGTGTCAGTGCACCGCTGTCGTTTGCGCTGGCGCATCTGGGCTGTCTGCTGCCGCTGTTTTTGCAGCGCTATCGGGACGTCACGGTGGAAGTTGACTTGAGTGATCGCTCGGTCGATTTGCTCGGTGAGGGCTACGACCTGGCGCTGCGCATTGGCGTTCTTGAGGATTCCACGTTGATCGCTCGGCGGATTGCCTCTGTTGACCGTGTGTATTGCGCCAGTCCGGCGTATCTGGCGGAGCGCGGCACGCCGCTCAGGCCCGAGGATCTGCAGGGGCATGATTGTTTGCCGTATGGGCATGGCCGGCAGGTGCAATGGCGTTTTGAAGGGCCGGGCAAGCCGTTGGCGGTAAATGTTGCCGGACGGATGCGGGTGAACAATGGCGAGGTGCTCAAGGACGCTGCGGTGGCGGGGCTCGGGATAACGTATCTGCCGACATTCATTGTCGGCGCGGCCTTGCGAGAGGGCAGCCTGGTCACCGTGCTGGATGAGTTTCGGACCGGGCCACTGACGTTATCGGCGGTGTATCCGCAGCATCGTCAGAGCTCGCGTCCGGTGCAGGCGTTGGTGGAGTTTTTGCGTGAGCGTCTGGATCGTGAGGATTGCCCACTGTAGGCGCGGGATCATCCACCGACCGCCCCCTCACCCGGCTGGTCATCCGAACACCAGCGGTTGCGGCCTTGCTGCTTGGCCAGATATAGGCAGCGGTCAGCCGATTTCAATAAAGTCGCGGAGCTCACTTCAGTCGTGGCCGGATGCCCCGTGGTGATGCCCGCGCTGGCCGTGACTTTGCCCAACGGATGACCCGAGTGCTCGATCTCCAGAGATCGAATGGCCTGTAGAATCTGTTCCGCCACACGCACCGCGCCCGCGTTGTCCGTGTTGGGCAGCAGCACGGTGAATTCTTCCCCTCCGTACCGGGCGGCAAGGTCGCCAGGCCGTTTGACTGATTGCTGGATCGCGCGTCCGACAGCGCTCAGGCAGTCATCGCCGGCAGCGTGGCCATAGGCGTCGTTGTAGCGTTTGAAGTGATCGACATCCAGCATGATCAGCGCGAGTGTTGAGCCTTGACGCTTGGCCAGACGAATTTCATCAAGCAGCGCCGCGTCCAGACGCCGGCGGTTGCCCAGGCCAGTGAGACTGTCCGTCAGCGCCATTTCCCGCATGGCCTGATGCGCATGCCGTATCTCCCGCGCCATGGCCATTCTCTGGCGAAGCTGGCTGAGGACGATCAAGCCGAAGCCCGTAAGTACCAGGATCAGGAAAACCAGGACCAGCCCGGACTTCAGCAGGTCCCGCCACCATGGAGCCGTGATCGAATCACGCGAGAGCCCGGCTTCGACGACGAGCGGGTAGGTGCTCAATGCGCGGTAGCCGTAAAGTCGATCCGTGTGGTCGACAACTGCTTTGACTTCGGCCACACCTTCGTTGGAATTGGGCAGGTAGCTTGTGAAAATCTCGCTGTTCGCCAGACTTTTCCCCACGCTTGACGCAATGAATGGGCGTCTGACCAGAATCGTGCCGTCGCGCATGGCCAGGACCAGCGCACCCTTGTCGTCGATCTTGAAATCGCCGTAGTAATCGACGAAGTAGCTGACTTTGATCGTCCCCAGCAGCACGCCCGCGAAGGATCCGTCCGGGTTATTCAAGCGGCGTGAAATGGGGATGATCAGATCATCGGTGGAGCGGCTTCTGACCACTTCGCCGATGCGTACATTGCGATCGTCATGGGTGCGGAGATACTGGAAATAATCGCGGTCGGCGTTGTTGGCCGGTTCTGGAATCTCCTGCTTGTCGGTGACGATCCACTGGCCATCTGCGCCGTAGACAAACAATCCGTGCAACTGCGGCATGATCTTCGATTGCTGAACCAGCAGATTATGAATGCGCGCAACGTTGATGTTTTGCAGGCCATCGCCTTCAACGCGCTCGCTCAGCGCGGCGGTGAGTATATCGACCTGCCGGATGGCGTCCTCGGCGTGCTGGGCTGTGGCGCGAGCGAGGTTCGTCACGGAATCCCGGGCTGAGGCGAAAGCCGAGCGATAGTCGCGCCAGATGCGCCAGCCCTCGACCGTCACGAAGGCCATGATGACCAGCAGCATGAAGCTGACGATCAGTCGGAAGGTTGCGCCGGCCCTGACCGGTTTCGCTGAGGCGGTCTGAAACTCGCTTGTTGACTGCGACTTTGGCGGTTGGCGTCCGGGCATCGACGAGTCCTTCTCCTGCGTGGCTTGTGCAAGCAGCTGCGGCACTCACAACGTGGGGTGGTCTTGCGTTGTAAGACAGGGATGTCTGCGGTAAGTGCCTGTCCGGTACTGATAACCGTAGCCCATCAGGGTCAATGTGATCCGGGTCACACCGCGCTTGCTGATTTTCCATCTGCTACCTTGTCCACCGATGACCGAGTGCATGCTGTTGCAGCAGGAGTATCGAAGATGAACCAGACAACACCGGACGGACGCTATTTTGTGGTCAAGGAACAATTGTGGCGCTGTTCTGATCCGTCCCTCAGCGAAGAAGTGCGCCAGCGGCTTGTCGACGATTTGATGGCTGCGCGCCGTGAGGTCAAGGCTGCGAAGGCCAGCGGCGACCCATCGCAAATGAAGGCGGCCAGAGCGCGGGTGCAAACCGCCAAGGTCGGGCTGGGTGAGCGGGGCCCTGTCTGGTGGGACGACGGCAGTCCGGATTTCAATCGGCATAAAGTTGCCAATACACCTTATGCACAGTGGTACAGCACCCTGAAAATGGCGACTTGATAAATCGGCAGCAGCTTCAGGAAACAATCGGTTTACCGCTGCCCTCTCCCGAATTGAACGACACCGTGTTTCGTCCCGCGCGCTTGGCTTCGTACAACTGCTGATCGGCTCGCTTGATCAGCGCAGTCGTAGTGCCGTCCGACAGTCTCGCCAGACCGACACCAATGCTGACAGTGACTTTACCCACGGTAGCGAAAGTCGCCCCGGCAATCGCCGCGCGAATTTTCTCGGCAACGACTTCCGGGCTTTCCGGCACTTCGATACCCGGCAGCAGCACCGCGAATTCCTCACCGCCATAACGCGCAACAAAATCGGTCACGCGGGTGCTGTTCTGGATCACCTGGGCCAATTGCCGCAGTACGTCATCGCCGACGTCATGACCATAAGTGTCGTTGATATTCTTGAAGTGGTCGGCGTCGATCACCAGCAGGGCGAATGTGCGTCCGGTGCGCTGGAACAGCAGGCTGTACTCGGCCAGTTTTTCATCAAAACGTCGACGGTTGAACACGCCAGTCAATGCGTCGTGGGTCGCCAGTTTCAACAGCTCGGCATTGGCCTGGGTGAGGGCGGCGGTGCGTTGCGCGACCGTGGCTTCGAGCGATGCGTTGGCCTCCTGCAGTTCGCGTTCCTTGCCGAGCAGGGACTGCGTCATGCCATGGATCGACTGGCCCAACTGGGCGATTTCCCGCACCGGGTGATTCAGCGAAAAAGTCGCGCCTGCCTGCTGGTTCTGCACGCGTTTGGCGGACCTGGCCAGTTGCTCGATAGGACGGCTCAGGGACAGTGCCAGGTAATAGGCCACCAAGGCGAAGATAATTGCCGCTGCGACACCGAGCATCAACAGCTTGTAAAACAGCACGCGCGCCGGTTGCAGCGCGATGTGCAGAGGTTGCCGGACGGCGATGTACCAGGTCAGGTTGGTGCCCGATGGCGTAGGCACTGCAACAATGCTGGTAAGGAAGCCGTTGCCCACCGACCAGCCAGGCGTTGTGGCAGCGTCGCCCGACATTGTCGGCAGGTTGGACAGCTGTTCCCCCATAAGATTTTCCGGGTACAGCACCTTACCGTCGTGGTCGACAATCAGCGCTTCGACGTCCGGCATCGAACCTTTGCGCACCGCCGAATCAACGATCCGGGTCACCCAGCTCCAATGCGCGTGGGCGCCCAGCACCCCGATCACCTGGCCACGATTATCGAGAATCGGTGCGGCGAAATCGATGAAGCGCAACGGTTCGCCTGCCGGATTACCCGGTAGCAATTTGGCGAGCAAAACAGCCTCATGCGGGTCGCCGGTGTAGGCGCCGCGCAAGCCGGCCTGAAACCACGGGCGTGCCTGGACCGATTGGCTGACCAGCAAGCTGTTCACCGCCTGCCGTACGCGACCATCAGCCGCAGCCACGCCCATCCAGGCGTATTCGGCGCGTGACTGCGAGCGCAATTCCATCGACACCAGGATGTCCGGATCGTCGAGGTTGCCACGTCTGAGAAGGGGCGCGCGGCTCAGCAGTGACACTTCCAGTTGCCGTTCATGCAACTGCGCGCCCAACAGTTCAGAGGCCGAACGCGCAGTGCTCAACAGCGCATTGCCACTGGCCTGTTTCATCTGCCCCGTGGCGATGTGGCCCACGTAGAAGCCTACGCTCAGCAAGGTGAGCAAGGACAAACCGGCAAACCATAAAGTGAGGTGGCTACGCAAACTGGCTTTGATCATGAGCACTATCTGAAGGCAGGAGTGGCCGCATGGTATGCGCAAAGAAAGGTCGCTGCCAATGCGTCGGATGGCTATCGCGAGATGTCATATGGCCATCTTTCCGGTGGGGTGTGCGCCGCGCGAGAGATCGATCCCGGGCGTTTTCCTATGGGGGTTACTCAGTGAAGTACTTCAGCGAAGTGCTTGCCAATCGCGACCTGGTTTTGATTAAAGACTGGCTGCACGGTGTGCCGATGCGCCTTCATGGCTTTCTGGTTTTTTCGTGTGAGAAAATGGCGAATACTTCAAGCTTTCTCTACACACTCCGAAACAAACTGCCTGGACTTCGCCGTGAACAAAGCCGCACTCATCACCTGCACCCTGGCGCTCACCACTGCGCTGTTCGGCCAGCAGGCATACGCTGCCGGAGAGGCCGAGGCCGGCGGGAAACTGTTCAAGCGGATCTGTGGCGGATGTCATCAGGTCGGCGAGTCAGCGCGGGGGTCCTTTGGCCCGCAGCTCAACGGTATTTTCGGGCGGGCATCCGGCAGCACTGCCGATTATGTGTATTCCGACGCGATGAAAGCTGCCGGTATTGTCTGGAGCCGCGAAACCCTGACGGCCTATCTGGAGGATCCCAAAGCAGTCGTGCCCGGCACCCGCATGATTTTCTGGGGCATGAGTGATGCGCAGAAGATCGATGATGTGTTGGCTTATCTTGAAACGTTCCAGCCGCCAGAGGTGTCGGACATAGCAATCCCCTGATCATTGCCATCACTGCAGGAGAACACCATGACCCCTTCATTCAAGGTTGGCGACGCTGTGCGCTGGAACTCCGAGGCCGGCGAGATTCATGGCAAGGTCACCAAGGTGCACGTCAAGGACGTCGAGTTCATGGGCAAGCATCGTCTGGCCTCACGTGATGAACCCCAATACGAGGTCAAGAGCGACAAGACCGGCCACCTGGCGATGCATCACGCAAGCGCACTGCATCGCGTATAGCCAACGCTTGATGCGCAAAGCGCGGCACGCGGTTATTCATTGATATGAATGTTCGGCGTCACTGACATGCCCACCCGCAGTTTCGTCGCGGCAGCCTGGCCCGGCTCAATGCGGATGCGCACCGGCAACCGCTGGACGATCTTGGTGAAATTGCCCGTGGCATTGTGCGGCGCGATCGCCGAATAGCTGACGCCACTGGCCGGGCCCAGGCTTTCCACCGTGCCTTTGAGTGCGTCGCCTGGCAACGCATCCACTTCGATGTCCACCGACTGACCTGTCTGCACCCGCGCCAGTTGCGTTTCGCGAAAGTTGGCTGTGACGTAGACGGCATCCAGCGGGACGATCGCCAGCAAGGGTTTGCCTTCGCTGACAAAAGCGCCGACGCGCACGGATTTCTGCCCGATCGTGCCACTGACCGGCGCGGTGATGCGGGTGTATGACAGCTTCAATTGGGCAGTGGCTTGCGCCGCCTGCGCATGCGCCAGCGCCGCCTGGGCTTTTTCCAGGTCCGCTTTGAGGATGGCCACCTGCTGACGCGCGGCCTGTAAACCCGCCTGACTTTTATCGCTGATCGCCAGCTGAATGCCCAATTGCGCTTCCGCCTGTTGCCGCGCCTGCACCGTACCGGAGCCATCGGCGGCAAGGTTGCGGTAACGCGCAAGATTGGCCTTTGCCAGCTTTAGCGCGGCGTCGTCCGCTGCGACGGCGGCCTGAGCCTGGCGTATCGCGTTTTGCTGTTGGACCAGATGCGCCTCGAAACTGGCGATGCCGGCGCGGGCACTGCTCACCTGAGCGTTGGCCGAGTCGATGGCGACGACGAAATCGCGGTTATCGATGATCGCCAACAGGTCGCCTTTTCTGACCAACTGATTGTCTTCAACCAACACTTCTTCAATCGTGCCGGAAACCTTGGGCGCGAGGACGGTGTAGTCGGCGTGAACATAAGCATCGTCGGTTGACTGCAGCGATGCGCCGGATTCGTGGCGATCGAGATAGAGAACACCGCCGATCGCCACTGCAAGCAGCAGGACCGCGCAGATGATCTTGGCGTTTTTAGGTAAGGCCATGGCGAGAAGTCCGGGTCAGGTAGGGGAATGAGAAGCCGCGCCGCCGCTCACGTCGGGGGCCGGGATGTAGGTCAGGCGCAGCACCAGCGGCACCAGCAAAATGGCCAGCACACCCAGCACGCGGTAGGCATCGGCAACCGACAACACCAGCGCCTGCGGGCCGATGAGGCTCATCAGTTGCGTGGGGTCTGGCACCACGGGCAGGTTGTTGCCGGTCAGGGCCGCGTGGTCCAGGAGCATTTCGCCGTGGAAACGGCTGCGCATGGTCATCAGCTGCGCCACCACCGCACCACCCAGCAACGAACCAAACGCACGCAGGGTGTTGATGGTGCCCGAGAAGTAGGGTCCTTCCTGAGGCTGTACGACGCTGGTGATGAGGAACAGCATCGACACCACCGCCATGGGTTGGCCGAACGCTTGCAGGGTTTGCGCCATGACGAACTGGTCGCGGTTCCACTCGGAGTCCAGCTGCGCCCCGCACAAGCATGCGAGCGCGATCAGCAGTAAGCCCAGGGCGAACACCCAGCGCGCATCGACCCATTTGCGGTACAGCAGCAGGGCCACCAACGGCCCCAGAATCAACTGCGGCAACGCGACGATCAGGCCGATCGAAGCCATTTGCTGCGGGCGGTACTGCTGTAGCGGGCCGAGGTAACTGGTCGGCAGCAATGAACTGGACATCAGCGCCACCAGCAACAAGACGAACAGCAGGCAACCCAGCCCCAGATTGCGCCGGCCCAGTACCTGTAATTTGATGAACGGCGAGGGGTGATACCACTCCGTCATCAGGTAAACGGCCAGCAGTGCCAGGCCGGCTACCAGCGAGACAGTGATCAGCGGCGAATTGAACCAGTCCAGGCGCACGCCTTGATCCAGCGCAACGGCAATCAGGCCGAGCGCCGGAATACCGCAGATCATGCCGGCCCAGTTGGCTTGGCTAAATCTTGCTCGCTGCACGGGTTCTTGCGGTAAGCCCCAGCCAATCAATGCACCGGCGACGATCGTCAAGGGGATGATTTGCCAATACACCCAGCGCCAGTCGAACACTCCGTCGGTCCAGTAACCGGCCAGCCAGATCGACAGGTTCGGTGCGAAGGTGGCGGTCATCGCGTAGAGTGCCAATCCATACAGACGGATGGGCGGTGGCAGGAATTTCAGCGCGGCCATCATCAGCAATGGAATGGTGGTGCCGCAAGCGATGCCCTGCACGAAGCGCAATGTCAGCAGCAGATTCAGATCGTGAATGAAGGGCAAAAGCAGTGCCAGCAACGTGCAGGTGGCGAGCATCCACAGTTCGAAACGACGGATCGACAGTGTCAGCGCAAACCACGCGGCAAACGGCATGGCGATCAACTCCCCGGCGCTGTACACCGTGGTCAGCCATGATGCGTCGTCGAGACCGAAGCCGAGCGCGCCACGCACATCCGCCAGTGCCAATGCACCGACACGAATATTCAGGCCGGCCATCATTGCCGCGATGAAAATGCCGAGCAGCCCGACCATCGGGCGCAAGGCCGAGTGGGCTTTTGCCGCAGTGGCAACCGTGGCCGGATTTGGTGCGAGCGCGTTGCTGTTCATGGCCCGACTCGCTCGGCGGAGACGCTCGGCGCCGTCATGGCTACCGAATCGTCCTGCCTGCCGGTCAGTGTCTGAGGATCCCAGCCACCACCCAGGGCTTTGTACAGATTGACCACCGTCAGTGTCGCATTCGTGGCGCTGTCGTTGAGGCTGGTCTGGCTGGCGAGCACGTTGCGCTGCGCAGTCAGCACGCTCAGGTAATCACTGGCGCCTTGCTGATAACCGCGTTCGGCGGCATTCAATGCCTGTTTATTCTGGTCATAGGCCGCCCGCAATTCGTCATGCCTGCGTTGTTCGGCAGCCCAGGCATCGAGCGCATTGTCCACTTCGTGCCAGGCGCGCAGAACGGTTTGCCGATAAGCCAGTGCCGCGGTTTTTTGCCGTGCTTCGTTCAACGTCAGGCGTTGGGTCAGGCGACCGCCCTGGAAGATCGGCAGATACACCGTCGGGCCGACTGAAAATACCCGAGAATCCCACGTGGCCAGGTCGCCGCTTTCAAACGCTTCCACGCCGAAGCGCCCCTTGAGGCCGATGCGCGGGTAGAACTCCGCTTTGGCCACCCCGATCGCGGCGGTCGCGGCGTGCAACTGCGCTTCGGCGCGCAGGATGTCGGGACGCCGATGAGCCAGCTCGGAGGGCACGCCCATCGGCACACGGGCCGGGAACGCGGGCAAGGTCATGGATGGGCGCAGTCGTGCATCAAGCGCTCGCGGTTGCTCACCCAGCAGCAGCGCCAGGGCATTCATCAGCGCATTGCGGCGCTGGCCGAGGTCAGGCACAGAGGCTTTGATCGTCGCCAATTGCGCACGCGCCGACGTGGTCTCGAAGCGGGTCGCAACGCCGTTACGCTCACGACTCTCGGCAAGGCTCAGCGTGCGCTCGGCGATGACCAGGTTTTGTTCGGCAATACCCAATTGCGCCTGGGTGCCGCGCAACAGTAAATAGGTGCGCGCGACTTCGGCGGATAACGCCACGCGGGCGGCTTCGCGTTCATACACAGTGGCCTCCAGCGCCGCTTCAGCCCCCTCACGTGCCCGCCGCGCGCGCCCCCACAGATCGATCTCCCAACTCGCATCAAGGCCAAGTTGCCAGAAGTTGCCCGGGTCGGTCGGTGCGCCCAGAGCGGCAAATTTGCCGTGCTCACTGAGGCCTTCACGGGCGTAGCTGGCATTGGCGGCCACGCTCGGCAGCAATTGTGAGGCGACGATGCCTAGTTGCGCACGGCTCTGTTCAATGCGTTCGGAGGCAATGTGCAGGTCGAGATTGCCGGCCTGCGCGCGCGATTGCAGTTCGCCCAGCAGAGCGTCGTTAAACAGTAGCCACCAGCGCGCCGGCACTGCGGCGGTTGATGGCGAGGCGACGCGGGCGTGCTCTTCGCGCGGCGCCAGGTTGACGCGATCGAGGCCGTTGTCGGGCGCCGCAAAATCCGGCCCCACCGCACAGCCAGCCAGCGCGATGGCGCCAATCGCCACCAGTGCGCTCAGGCGAATGGTCAGGGACAGCGGGTGCGCGATCATTGCAGCGTCCTGTTGAGATATAGGGGAAGAGCATGCCGGCGTCGTCGCAACGATCCCGGCCATTGCGGTCACTGCGCCGGGGTGAAAATCGGCTTCTCTTTGTGCTTCAGCAACATCACCAGAAATTTTGCCGGCTCGGTTTTGCTGGCGTTGCGCCCGATCGTGTGGACGTCGTCCGGCCCTTCGTAGAAGGTCTGCCCCGGTTTGAGCGTGACGGATTCACCGCCGCGCACACCCATCACGATCGAACCTTCGAGCACGTAGATAAATCCGTGCGCATCGTGACGGTGCACGGGATCACCACCCCCCGGCGGATATTCCACGGTGATCAATACCGCTTCCTTGCCGGGATAATCTGCCAGCGCCTTGGTCATCAGTTCCGTTACCTGCGGGTGCGGCAGCGCCTGGTCGGCGCTGGCGGCGCCGGTGGTGAACAGCAGAGCTAATGCAAACAGTCTGAAAATGGACATGGTTCATTCCTCGGTAAAGTCAGGCACGCGTGTTTGAATCCGCGGGCGCTGCGGCGCAACGCCTCGCGCAGGCTGGCGCGTCAGGCCAGGCCGGACTTGTCGATGCCGAATGCCTTGTCGTACGTGCCGGGTACCACTCGAAGTGCGACGTTGACGCGGTTCCAGGCGTTGATCGACATCACCAGGAAGGTCAGGTCGGACACTTCCTTTTCCGAGAACTGCGTGCGGACGCGGTCGTAGAGTTCGTCCGGCACACCCTGCGCCGGGATCTGCGTGAGGATTTCAGTCCACGCCAGCGCCGCCCGTTCGCGCGGGCTGAACAGCTGGGATTCGCGCCAGACGGCTACGTGGTGCAGGCGTAGCGGGCGCTCCTCGTGCATCGTGGCTTCCTTGACGTGCATGTCGACGCAGAACGCGCAGCCGTTGAGCTGCGAGGCGCGCAGGTCGACGAGGTCGCGAATCGACTGTTCGATCGAGGATTGCTTCAAGGCGAAGCTGAATTCGACAAACTTTTTGAACAGCTCGGGGGATTGCTTCTGGTAATCAATGCGCTGAGTCATGGCGAAACCTCTTGGTAAGACGTGTGTGGATGGATGACGCATTGGCGCTCGGCATGGGTGGCCGGCGCGGTGACTAGGCTGAAGGACGGCTCAGCCAGTTGTTGAATCGTGTCGCACCGATACGTGCATTGCCGCCCGCGACCAGGGACCGGTCATTCAATTCATTGCCGTAATACGCCGCGTGCACATCGGCGCTGACCGATCGCTTGTCATTGCGCGAGGCAAGAAATTTGCGCGCCAGTTCGTCCAGCGGGAAACGGTCCGGGCCAGCCACTTCGACGACGCCGTTAAGTGGGGCGCCGACTGCAAGATCGGCCAGCACGGCGGCAACGTCATCGGCGGCAATCGGCTGGATCAGGGCAGGGGACAGGCGGATGGTGTCGCCGTCGACTCCCGACTCGACGATGCCTTCGATGAACTCGAAAAACTGCGTGGCCCGCAGCAGGGTGTAGGGGATTTTCGACGTTTTGATCAGTTCTTCCTGAGCTATTTTTGCGCGGAAGTAGCCACTGTGCGGAAGGCGTTCCGCACCGACGATCGACAGTGCGAGGTGATGCTCGACTCCGGCGAGTGCTTCAGCCGCCAGCAGGTTACGGCTGGAAGTCTGGAAGAAGTCCATCACGGCGGCGTCCTCGAAAGACGGCGAATTGGCGACGTCGATGACCACTTGTGCGCCGGCGAGCGCCTCGGCCAGCCCTTGTCCGGTGAGGGCGTTCACCCCTTTGCTGGGGGATGCCGCTACCGTTTCGTGTCCGTTCGCCCGTAGCCGATCTACAATGTTCGATCCGATAAGTCCGCTACCGCCAATGACGACAATTTTCATGTCCCGCTCCTCGATTGGTTCGATCAGATTCGTTGCAGTGATCGATGGACAGAGGATGCTCTTCGGCGGCGCGTTACACCTTGCGTATACCTTGGGTTTCCATTGGTTTTACCTTGGGTATCTGTCCAGCAAGTCGGGTGATATATATAACGCCCTCGGCCAAAAATCGTTGCACCGTTGCCGGCAATCAGCTATCCGACGCGTGAGCACGGGACCAGGAGTACCAAATGCTATTGGAGTTTGATGATTGCGTGCTCGACCTGAACCGCCGCGAGCTGCTGCGCGACGCCGTGGTCGTGGCTACAGCACCACAGGTGTTCGACCTGCTGGTCTACCTGGCACAGCACCGGCAACACGTGGTCAGCCGGGACGATCTGATCGACGCCATCTGGACCGGCCGCATCGTCTCGGAATCAACGCTGGCGAGCCACATCAACGCGGTGCGCAAAGCGGTGGGCGATGACGGTCAGCAGCAGCGTGTGATTCGTACGGTTGCGCGCAAAGGTTTTCGTTTTGTCGCCGAGGTGCGCGAGGAGGTTGTCAGTCCCGCTGGCATGGAGTCCGCGCTCTCCAGTGCGGCGATTGCGGCTGGCCCGGCCCTGCCTTCCAAACCGTCGATTGCGGTGCTGCCATTCATCAATTTGAGCGGTGATGGTGAGCAGGATTACCTGGCTGACGGTGTGGTCGGCGACATCATCGCAGCGCTGTCGCAATATCGCTGGCTGTTTGTCGTCGGGCGAAACTCGAGTTTTACCTACAAGGCGCGCGTGGTTGACGTGAAACAGGTTGGTCGCGAGCTGGGCGTTCGCTATGTGCTTGAGGGCAGCTGGCGCAAAGCCGAAAACCGCGTGCGCATCACCGCTCAACTGATTGATGCGGCAACCGGCGCGCACCACTGGGCGGGGCGCTTTGAAGGCGTGTTGGTCGACATATTCGAGTTGCAGGATCAGATCACCGAAAGCGTGGTCGGTGCGATCGCACCGCAACTCGAACGTGCGGAAATAGACCGGGCGCGGCACAAGCCCACCGAAAGCCTGGACGCTTATGATTATTACCTGAGGGGCATGGCTCAACTGCATCATGGCACTCGGGCTGCGATTGATCAGGCGCTGCCGCTGTTACATAAAGCGATGGCCTATGATCCGGAATTTTCCTCGGCTTATGCGATGGCAGCCTGGTGTTATTGCTGGCGCAAAGCCAATGGCTGGATGGCCGACCGGCCTGCGGAAGTCGCTGAAGGGGTGCGGCTCGCCCGGCGTGCACTGGAACTGGACCGGGGCGATGCGGTGGCGCTGACACGAAGCGGTCATGCCCTGGGTTATCTCGGCGGCGATTTGCCCGGTGGCATTGCCTTGCTGGACAAGGCATTGATGCTCAATCCCAATCTTGCCGCGGCGTGGTTTCTGGGGGCGTTTCTCAGGCTGTGGCATGGTGAAACCGATGCGGCCATCGAGCATTTCACCCATGCCATGCGTTTGAGTCCGGTCGATCCGGAACTCTACCGGATGCAAGCGGGGCTGGGCCTGGCCCATCTTTTCATAGGGCAATACGACGTTGCCTGGGCTCGGGCGGAGAATGCGTTGCGCGATCTTCCGACATTTTTGTTGGCCGTTGCTGTACTGGCTGCCAGTCACGGGTTGGCGGGACGGGAAATTGAGGCGCGGGTTGCCATGGAGGATCTGCGCCGACTTGACCCGACTTTGCGCTTGTCCATCCTTACCGATTGGCTACCGATTCATCGGGCGGAGAATCTTGCGGTGTTTGTGGATGGGTTGCGGCGGGCGGGGTTGCCGGAATAGCGGGGGAGCTGCGTTTTATGGGCTGATCGAAGCCTGAAGGTTACTCCACGCCGCCAATCCGTGTAGCAGCTGGCGCAGCCTGCGTCCAGCTCGGGCCGCGATCAGACGCAGGCTGCGCCAGCTGCTACACGTTCTGTGGCGCGTCGGGCTGAATGAGTTTTCCAGACGAATCTGTGAGCTGCTGGCTTTGCCCCATCACCCCTGCGGCAGCTTCGCAATCACCTTGATCTCGAAATCAAACCCGTACAGCCAGGTCACACCCACGCACGTAATGTTCGGAAACGGGGCGTTGCCCCAAAACTCCGGCACGACTCTCCAGATCTGCTCGAACTTTGAGGCCGGATCAACGATAAACACCGTCACATCCACCACGTCGTCAAACGTGCAATCTGCTGCCTCCAGAACGGCGTTGAGATTTTGAAAAGCTCGCCGTACCTGCGCGTCCAGTTCCGGCTCGGGTGAGCCGTCTTCACGGCTGCCAACCTGCCCGGACACAAACATGAAGCCATTGGAGCGAATTGCCGGTGAGTAACGATTGAGCTCGTACAGGGCTTGGCGGCCAGCTGGAAAAACGACATCGCGGGTATTAGTCATGTGGGTATCTCCTCGGTTAACGATGAAGAGACCTTAAGGGGCTTGTACCCATGGGATAAACCAGCAACTCTAGCCATCACTGTTTGTAAAACTCAAACAATCCCGGGAATGGAAATGGACCGTTTCGATGCGATGCAAGCGTTTGCCCGAGTGGTCGAAACGGGCAGTTTCACCAAAGCGGCGGACACCTTGCATATGAGCAAGACCAGCGTGACACAGCTGGTCCAGCAGTTGGAGGCCAGGCTGCGCGTCAAATTGCTCAACCGCACCACACGCAAGGTCAATGTCACGGCCGACGGCGCGGCGTTCTATGAGCGTGCGGTCAAATTGCTGGCCGATCTGGATGATGCCGAGACGGGTTTGTCCGCCGCCGCCGCATTGCCTCGCGGCCGCTTACGGGTGGACGTGCCCAGCCCGTTTGCACGGATGATTCTCATGCCGGCGCTGCCGGATTTTCACGCGCGTTTCCCGGACATTCAGATCGACATGGGCGTCAGCGACCGGATTGTCGATCTGGTCCGCGAGAACGTTGACTGCGTGGTGCGCGGCGGTGAGCTGACCGATCAATCGCTGATGGCGCGGCGGATCGGTGATCTGTGCCTCGGCGTGTTCGCAGCGCCGGGTTACCTGCAACGCCTGGGCACGCCCGCACACCCGAAGGTGCTTGAGGACTCGACCCACAGGATCGTCGGCTACTTGTGGGCACGCACCGGCAAGGCCTTGCCATATGCCATGCGCCGGGGCGAAGAGAGCGTTCACATCAACGGCCGCTACGTGTTGGCGGTCGACGATGGTAATGCCTACCTTGCAGCGGGCCTGGCCGGGATGGGCGTGTTGTGGCTGCCCGACTACATGTCCAAGCTGCACGTCGCGCGGGGCGAACTGGTGCCGTTGTTCGAGGACTGGCGACTCGATCCGATGCCCATGTACGTGGCGTTTCCGCCAAATCGACGTATCAGCATCAAGCTGCGCGTGTTCATCGACTGGATCGCCGGGTTGATGGAGCAACACGCCCCGGTTACGGATCGTCGCGCGCTTTGACAGCCGCCGTGCTGTTACGCAAGGTCAGCTCGAATGGCAGGATCACGTGCCGTTGCTCAAGCGGCTTTTTCTCGATCAGTGCAATCAGCATTTCCACGGCTTTGCGCCCGAAATTTTCGGCCGGTTGCGCGATGGTCGTCAGCGGCGGGTCGCAGTATTGCGCGAAAGGAATGTCGTCAAAGCCCACCAGTGAAATGTCCTCGGGCACGCGCAAACCCATTTGCTTGATCCGCTTCAACGCACCGATCGCCATTTCATCGTTTTCGCAAAACAGTGCAGAGGGGCGGGCGGACAGGGCGAGCATTTCAGCGGCGCCGTCCTGACCCGCCTGCAAAGTGAAATCCCCGTGGCAGACCAGCGTCTTATCGACGGCGATCCCGGCCGCGCGCAACGCATCCTGATAACCGGCCACGCGCTCGCGGGTCAGCGGGCTGCTTTTCGGGCCTTTGATCAGGCCGATGCGGCGGTGGCCCAGTTCAATCAAATGCTCGGTCATTGCCCTGGCGGCGGCGCGGTTGTCGAGACTGATAGTGGGGTGGCGGCCGTCCTGAATCACCTCACAGGCATTGACGATCGGTGGGGTGTCGGCGCTGGGGAAAGGCGCTTCAAACGGGTCGTAGGCGCGTAACTGAATCACGCCATCAGCCTGATGGGCGTAGACCAGTTCGGCAAATTCCCGTTCGATTTCTTCGCGCCCCTGAGTGTCGCATAGCAGCAGCCTGTAGCCGGCGAACTGGGCGGCCTGTTGCGCACCGCTGATTACCCGGGCAAAAAAAGTATTGGCGATGGCTGGCACCAGGATCACCAGATTGCCGGTACGCCGCGAGCGAAACTGCACGGCCATCAGATTCGGTCGGTAGCCGGCCTTCTCCACAGCGGCATTGACCTTGTCCCGCGTCTGCGGGAGCACCCGTTCCGGCGACTTCAGGGTTCGAGACACCGTCGCCACCGAGACTCCGGCGAGCCGGGCTACTTCACGGATATTGGACAAGATCACCTCGTTGAACACAGTGCGGCCGGCGAGTCTAACGCAGCTATGCCGAAGGCTGAAATAGGCCGGCGTTAGTCCGCCGGTGTTTGACACTCGGTAAAACTCAGCTTAAATTTCGCCCATGATGTAACCGGTTACATCGTCAACTGAGCTTAAGCCTGAAACTGCCGGAAAAACAGAGAAGCATTGCGATGGATGTTCCAGTGGCAAAAATAAGAATCGGTTTTGTCGGCGGGGGTGAAGGCGCTTTCATCGGCCAGGCTCACCGCCAGGCTGCGGGTCTGGACGGCCATTTCGAGTTGGTGTGCGGCGCGTTCAGTCGTGATACGCGCAATAACCAAAGCACCGGTGCCGCGCTCGGGCTCCAATCTTCACGCTGTTACAGCGATTGGCAGCAGATGCTTGATGCCGAATGCGCACTGCCGGCCGAACAGCGCATGGAACTGCTGATCATCGTCACGCCCAATCATCTGCACGCACCGATTGCCGCTCAGGCATTGCAAGCAGGCTTTCATGTGTTCAGCGAAAAACCTGCAGCGCTGAACCTGGCCGAGGTGGTTGCACTGAGAACCGTGGTGCAAGACCGCAAACGTCTTTATGGCCTGGCCCATACCTACCTCGGTTACCCGATGGTCTGGCAGGCACGGCAGATGGTTCGCGACGGCGCGATCGGCACCTTGCGCAAGGTCATCGTCGAGTACCCGCAGGGCTGGCTGAGCGAGGATGTCGCGGGGCAGGGCAACAAACAGGCTGGCTGGCGCGATCGGCCGGAGCATTCCGGCCTGGGCGGTTGCATTGGTGATATCGGCACTCATGCTTTTTCCCTGGCCGAGTTCGTCGCGGACCAGCAGGTGACACAACTGTGCGCAATGCTCAATACCCACGTGGCCACTCGACAACTCGATGATGACGCCGCAATGCTGTTGAGAATGGCGGACGGCGCGAGCGGCGTGCTGATCGCCAGCCAGGTCTGCGCGGGCGAAGAAAACCCGCTGAAGATCCGTGTTTATGGCGACAAGGGCGGCCTCGAATGGCGCCAGGAAGAACCGTCGAGCCTGATCCATCGCTCCCTCGATCAGCCGATGCGCGTCCTGCGTTCCGGTGTCGGCCAGCCCTGGCTGTGCGAAGCCGCAACGCAACGCATGCGCCTGCCCGCTGGCCACCCCGAAGGTTATCTGGAGGCCATGGCCAATCTCTACGGCGATTTCGCCACGGCCATTCGCAGCAATGTCGCCGGCCACGAGGCGCCCGGCGTCCCCGGCATCGACGTCGGATTGCGCGGCATGGCCTTCATAGAAGCGGCAATCGCCAATCATCGCGGCGACACCAAGTGGACCGACCTGGTCTGCCCACCACGCACCCGGAGCACTCAACCGTGAACGCTACTGCACAGCCAGGCCTGCGCGGCCCGGGGATTTTTCTTGCGCAATTCATGTCCGCCGAAGCGCCATTCGACACCCTGAGCAATATCGCGCACTGGGCGGCTTCTCAGGGCTACAAGGCGATCCAGTTGCCAACGCTGGGCACGCAGTTCATCGACCTTGAGCGGGCGGCCGACAGCCAGGAGTACTGCGACGAACTGAAAGCGGTGTGCACGCAGGCGGGTGTCGAGATCAGCGAATTGTCGACGCACCTGCAGGGCCAATTGGTCGCCGTGCACCCGGCGTTTGACGCCCTGTTCGACGACTTCGCCCCGGCGCATTTGCGCGGCCAGCCGCAAGCACGGACCGAATGGGCCATCGACCAGTTGAAGCTGGCAGCGCGTGCCAGTCAACGCTTGGGATTGACCGCGCATGCGACGTTTTCCGGAGCGCTGTTGTGGCCCTACATGTACCCGTGGCCCCAGCGCCCCGCCGGTCTGGTCGAACAGGGATTTGCAGAATTGGCCAGGCGCTGGCTGCCGATTCTCGACTGTTTCGAAGAGGCCGGCGTTGACCTCTGCTACGAAATTCACCCTGGCGAAGACTTGCACGACGGCGCTTCCTTCGAGCGTTTTCTTGAGGCAGTCAATCACCATCCACGCGCCGCGATCCTGTATGACCCGAGTCACCTGCTGCTGCAGCAAATGGACTATCTGGGCTTTATTGATCGCTACCACGAGCGGATCCGCATGTTCCACGTCAAGGACGCCGAATTCCGCCCCGACGCGCGTTCCGGTGTGTATGGCGGATATCAGGGCTGGGTTGACCGGCCGGGACGATTCCGTTCGCTGGGCGATGGCCAGATCGACTTCAAATCGATCTTCAGCAAACTTACCCAATACGATTTCGCCGGTTGGGCAGTGCTGGAGTGGGAATGCTGCTTGAAGGACTCCGCGCAGGGCGCTGCGCAAGGGGCTGCGTTCATCGAACAACACATGATCAACAAGACGCAAAAAGCCTTCGACGATTTTGCCAGCGTGCAATCCGACGAAGGATTCAATCGACGCTTGCTGGGATTGCCTGACGCCTGACGCGCGCCGCGATCATTATTCCCCAACAACAAAAACAATAAGACGGTGACCCGTTATGACCACGATGACCGCGCGATTGAGCGCCATGATGTTCCTGCAGTTTTTTATCTGGGGCGGCTGGTTTGTCACCCTCGGTACCTTCCTCGCCAGCAATCTGGGCGCCACTGGCGGGCAGATCGGCATGGCGTTCTCGACCCAGTCCTGGGGTGCGATCATCGCGCCATTCGTGATCGGTCTTATCGCTGACCGATTCTTCAATGCCGAACGGATCCTCGCCGTGCTGCATCTGGTGGGCGCCGTGCTGCTGTACCAGCTTTACAAAGCGCCGGACTTCAGCACTTTTTATCCGTTCGTGCTGGCCTACATGATGATCTACATGCCGACTCTGGCACTGGTGAACTCGGTCGCGTTCCGCCAGATGAGCGACCCGGCGGCGGAGTTTTCGCGCATTCGCGTGTGGGGCACCATCGGCTGGATCGTCGCTGGCGTGGTGATCAGTTTTGTCTTCGCCTGGGATTCGCAGGCGGCGATTTCCTCGGGCGGCTTGCGCAACACCTTTCTGATGTCGGCGATTGCCTCGTTGGTATTGGGTTTGTACAGCTTCACCCTGCCGCGCACGGCACCCTTACAGCCTGAAACCGGCAGCGGTGGCCTCAAGCAAATGCTCGGCCTGGACGCCTTGGGTTTGCTCAAGGATCGCAGTTACCTGGTGTTTTTCATTGCCTCGATCCTGATCTGTATTCCGCTGGCGTTTTATTACCAGAACGCCAACCCGTTTCTGGCGGAAATCGGCGTGACCAATCCGACCGCGAAAATGGCCATCGGGCAGGTGTCCGAAGTGCTGTTCATGTTGCTGTTGCCGTTGTTCATTCACCGATTCGGCATCAAGATTGCGCTGCTGGTGGGCATGCTGGCCTGGGCGCTGCGCTATGTGCTGTTCGCTTTCGGCAACAACGGTGAGCTGGCGTTCATGCTGTTCACCGGCATCGCGCTGCATGGCATCTGCTATGACTTCTTTTTCGTCTCGGGGCAGATTTACACCGATGCAAAAGCCTCGGAGCGCTTTAGAAGCTCCGCTCAAGGACTGATTACCCTCGCCACCTATGGCCTGGGCATGCTGATCGGTTTCTGGGTCGCGGGGCAGGTGACCGACCACTACGCAATGACTGACGGTCATGACTGGAAGAGTATCTGGCTATTCCCGGCGGGTTTTGCCCTGGCGATATTTTTCTGTTTCGGCCTGGCGTTCAAAGGGCGTGAGGCAAAGGTGGTGCAGGCGAATATCTAACTCTTCGGAAAAATGTACGTCAGTGTACACGCTGTGTACGCAATGGAATCCGCGCGGTAGAGTGGGGCAGTATTTCTGTTTCAGGGTGGATTCCGAAGATGTCGCAAGCAGCAAAAACGCGCACCAAGGCGCAGGATGCGGGATGGCGCGGATCGATCGATGGCTGGCTGGATGCCGCGTACGAAGCGCTGAAGGAATCCGGGATCGATGCGGTGCGCGTGATGCCGCTGGCCAAGCGGCTGAACCTGTCGCGCACCAGTTTCTACTGGTTCTATTCAGACCGCGAACAGTTGCTGGCCGCGCTGCTGGCGCGCTGGCGCGACAAGAACACCGGCGGGCTGCTCACCCAATGCGAGAGCTACGCGGAGAGCATCTCCGAAGCGATTCTCAACGTTTTTGAATGCTGGCTGAACCCTGAGCTGTTCGACTCGCAATTCGAATTCGCGGTGCGCAGCTGGGCGCTGCAATCGGAGGAGGTGACCGCCGAAATTGCGCTCGCAGACGAGGCGAGGATCAATGCGCTGGCGGCGATGTTCCGCCGTTTTGGGTTTGAACCGGAGGCCGCTGACGCACGGGCGAGGACGATTTACCTGACGCAGATCGGCTACATCTCCATGAAAACCACGGAAGACGCGATTGTGCGGTTTCGGCGCATTCCGCAGTACGTCAGTGTGTTTACCGGCAAGGCCCCGAAGCGGCGCGAGCTCGACCGTTTTTTCGGCAAGTTCGGTTATGCGGAGACAGAACCCGGGGTGTTCGTGCCCTTGGCAGATACGTTTGCGCAGGGGGGTAGCGATGCACAATAAGACGCTGGGGATTATCGGCGGCACCGGGATGCTGGGGCGGGCGATTGCCGATGCCGCTTTGATCAGTGGGTTGCTCAGCCCGGATCGTCTGCTGATTTCCAACCGCTCGGGCGCTGGTACGTTCGGGCCGAAGGTGCAGGTTCTGGCAGATAATCAGCGGTTGGTAGCGCTCAGCGACATGATCGTTTTATCGATCCGGCCGGAGCAGTTTCGCGAGTTGACGATCAATGCGCGGGGCAAAACGGTCGTCTCGCTGATGGCGGGTGTGCCGGCCTCTTTGATCTGCGTAGCTACCGGGGCAGACCGGGTGATTCGGGCAATGCCGAATGCCGCGGTGCAGATTTGTCAGTCGTACACGCCGTGGTTCAGCGCCGGCGCGCTGGATGAGGACGATCGGCAATTTGTGCAGCAGATGTTCGAGTGCGTGGGCACGGCGGATGAAGTGCCGAATGAAGATTGCATCGACTACCTCTGTGCCTTGTCCGGTACCGGGCCTGCGTTGCCGGCGTTGTTGTACAAGGCACTGGTCAGCCAGGCGGTTATCGCCGGCATTCCCGAAGCCATCGCCCAACGCGCCGCCCATGGCGTGGTGGTCGGCGGCGGACAGTTGCTGGCCGATAACGACCCGTTGCAGATGCTCGAAACCCTCATGGCCTACCGTGGCGTCACCGCAGCGGCGCTGCAGTCGATGACCGATCAGCACATCGAAAGCATCATCGGCAATGCCGTGCTGCAAGGCGCAGACCTGGCTCGCAAAGGCATGTAACCTCGGAAGTCGGTAACGGCCAGTACACACTCGCATTTGTCAGGAAAACCAAGCGTTTTCCAGACGATGGCCCGGAATTGCGCATGATGGCGAGTGGATATCTGGCAGAACATGATTATGCTTCCTTCAAAGGCTTTGCAGCGATGCAAGGCCTTTTGCCTGTTGCATGCTTCGCGCACACCGTAATCCGATGACATCAGCCCTGGGGCCTGGGTGCGGCAAATGGTAGTGAGGTACTCCGGCCTACAACAAGAAAGACGGAGATGACCCATGGCCGCAATCGACAACACTTCTACGGGCAGCACGCCCAAACACACGATTACCAAAGAGGAGCGCAAGGTCATCTTTGCCTCGTCTTTGGGCACGGTGTTCGAGTGGTACGACTTTTATCTGTACGGTTCTCTCGCGGCGATCATCGCCAAGCACTTCTTTGCCGGCGTCAACGAGACAACGGCGTTCATCTTCGCGCTGCTTGCATTCGCCGCAGGCTTCGCGGTGCGACCTTTCGGCGCCATTGTGTTCGGCCGGCTCGGCGACATGATCGGGCGCAAACACACCTTCCTCATCACCATCGTGATCATGGGCGTCTCCACCGCTATCGTCGGTTTTCTCCCTGGGTATGCCACGATAGGCGTGGCGGCGCCGATCATCCTGATCACCCTGCGTTTGCTGCAGGGCCTGGCGCTCGGTGGGGAATATGGCGGCGCGGCGACCTACGTAGCCGAGCATGCACCCAAGGGCCGGCGCGGCTTTTTTACCTCGTGGATTCAGACCACCGCCACCCTCGGTCTGTTTCTCTCGCTGCTGGTGATCCTGGCCTGCCGCACAATTCTCGGCACTGAAGCGTTCGAGGCGTGGGGCTGGCGGATTCCGTTCCTGTTGTCGATCCTGCTGCTGATCGTCTCGGTTTACATTCGTCTGCAACTTAGCGAGTCACCGGTGTTCCTGAAAATGAAGGCCGAAGGCAAGTCATCCAAGGCGCCGCTGACCGAGTCTTTCGCCCGCTGGGACAACCTGAAAATCGTCATCATGGCGTTGCTCGGCGGTACCGCCGGCCAGGCTGTGGTGTGGTACACCGGGCAGTTTTACGCACTGTTCTTCCTGTTGCAAACGCTGAAGATAGACGCGCAAACCGCCAACCTGCTGATTGCCGGCTCATTGCTGATCGGCACGCCGTTCTTCGTGATTTTCGGCAGCCTGTCGGACCGCATCGGGCGCAAGGGCATCATCATGGCCGGCTGCATTCTCGCGGCGCTGACTTACTTTCCGATCTTCCATGCGCTGACGCAGTACGGTAACCCCGACGTGTTCACTGCGCAGGCGAAGAACCCGGTGACGGTGATCGCCGATCCTGACCAGTGTTCGTTCCAGTTCGACCCGGTGGGCAAAGCCAAATTCACCAGTTCCTGCGACCTCGCCAAAACCCAGCTGGCCAGGAAAGCCATCCCTTACAAAAACGAAGCAGCGCCGGCGGGCACGGTCGCGCAGGTGCGAATCGGCGACAAGGTCATCTCCAGCTTCGAAGGCACCGACATGCCGGGCGCCGACTTCAAGGCGCGCAACGACGCCTTCATCGCGACCTTGGGCGGCGCGCTCAAGGAAGCCGGCTACCCGGAGAAAGCCGACCCGGCCAAGACCAACTATCCAATGGTGTTGCTCCTGCTGACCATTCTGGTGATCTACGTGACCATGGTCTACGGGCCAATCGCGGCCTGGCTGGTAGAATTGTTCCCGGCGCGCATTCGCTACACGTCAATGTCGCTGCCGTATCACATCGGTAACGGCTGGTTCGGCGGGTTCCTGCCGACTGTTGCGTTCGCGATGGTTGCCGCGACCGGCGATATCTACTACGGCCTGTGGTACCCGATTGTGATCGCCCTGATGACAGCGGTGCTCGGGATCTTTTTCCTGCCGGAAACCAAGGACCGCGACATCAATCACTCGTAAGGCCGGCGTCTGTCCTCTCCCGCGAGGGGGAGGGCAGTGCTGTTCACGTTGAAACCAGCTTCAGGCCGGCCTGATACGCAGAATCTGTGCGCCGTCGAACGGGTCGACCAGGTAGTGCGCCTGCACGCCGAATGTCTCGCGCAAACGCTGCGGCGTCAGTACTTCCAACGGTTTACCAAGCGCCACCAGGCGCCCTCGTTCGAGCACCGCCAGGCGGTCGCAACTCAACGCCTGATTCAAATCATGCAAGGCAATCAGCGTGGTCACCGGCAGGGATTGCACCACTTGCAGAATCGCCAGTTGATGCTGGATATCCAGGTGATTGGTCGGCTCGTCCAGTAGCAGGACCTGCGGACGCTGGGCCAGTGCGCGAGCAATGTGCACGCGTTGGCGTTCGCCGCCGGACAGGCTGTGCCAGCTGCGTTTTTCCAGGTGCGTCGCATCGACATCGCGTAACGCCTGCTGAACGATGGCGTGATCCTCACTCGACCATGGGCGCAAGGCCGACAACCATGGCGTGCGGCCGAGGGCGACGGCGTCGAACACGCCGATGGCGTCCAGCGTATCGGCCTGTTGCTCGACCACGGCGAGGGTTTGTGCAATCGCACGTCGCGCTACTGTTTTGAGCCTGTTTCCATTGAGGTAGACGGCGCCACGCCCAGGGACGCGCAAACCTGCCAACAGTTTCAGCAGGGTGGATTTGCCTGAGCCGTTGGGCCCGACGATGCCGAGGGTTTCGCCGCGTCGCACCTCCAGACTGATGTTGTGCAAAAGCTCGATGTCGCGCACATGGAAACCCAGCCCTTCACATCGCAGCACGCTATCGCCAACAGACTGCATGGCATTCATCGCGCATTCCTCCGGCCGATCAGAATCAGCGCAAACACCGGCGCACCGACCAGCGCCGTGATGACACCCACCGGGATCACCTGGCCTTTGATCAGCGTGCGCGAGAGGATGTCGGCGGCAATCAGGAACACCGCGCCGCCCAGTGCACTGGCCGGCACCAGGCGGGCATGTTGTGTGCCCAGCAACAGCCGCGCAGCGTGAGGGATGACCAGGCCGACGAAGCCGATCGAGCCGACAATCGAAACCATCACCGCCGTTACCAGTGCCGCGCAACTGATCAGCAGAAACTGTACCGGGCGCACCGCAATGCCCAGCGACGCTGCCGAGTCGGCGCCGAACGTGAAGGCATCGAGCGCGCGTCGATGCCACAGGCAAATGAGCAAACCGATCAACGCCACTGGAACCGCCAGCCACACTGACGGCCAGCGCACGCCGCTGAGGTTGCCCAATAGCCAGAACATGATGCCGCGTGCCTGTTCGGAGCTGGCCGACTTGGTGATCAGAAAAGCGGTCAGCGCATTGAACAGCTGCGAGCCGGCAATCCCCGCCAGGATAATCTGCCCGGTTCGCCCCGGTGCAGCGCTGGCCCGCGCCAGCAACACCACCACGATGAAGGCCGCCACCGCACCGACAAATGCGCCAACCGACAGCGAAATCAGCCCCGCACCCAAGCCTAGCAGCGCCACCAGCACTGCGCCGGTCGAGGCACCGGCGGAAATGCCCAGCAAGTACGGGTCGGCCAACGGGTTGCGCAACAGCGATTGCAGAATCACCCCGCAGGTCGCCAACCCGGCGCCGCAGGCCGCAGCGACCAGGGCGCGGGTCAGGCGGTAATTCCAGACGATGCCTTCATCGATCGGGTCGAGTACGTAACCGGCGGCCCACAGTTTGTTCGCGAGTACCTGAAACACCACGCCCGGCTCAATGACCGTTTCACCGATGGCCATGCCGGCAATCACTGCCGCCAGTAAGGTCAGCAGCGCGAGGATTGTGCGCATCAGCATCGCCGTCATTGCCCCAGGTCGTAGCCGTGGATGGCCGTCGCCAGGGTTTCCAGACCCTCGAACATGCGCACACTGGCCTGCATGGCCATGGCATCGAGAATGATGATGCGGTTGTGTTTCACCGCGTCCATGTTGCGCGTGACCGGATCAGTGCGCAGGAATTCGAGTTTTTTCAGGTGGTCGTCGGCCGGGAAGCGGCGGCGGTCCATCTTGGCGATCACCAGAAAGGTCGGGTTGGCCTTGGCAATGGTTTCCCAGCCCACGGTCGGCCATTCTTCGTCGGACTCCACCACGTTGCGAACGCCGAGGGTGTTGAGCATGAAGTCGGGAATGCCCTTGTGTCCGGCAACGTAGGGGTCGATGTCGAGGCTGGCGCTGGAGAACCAGAACAGTGCGCTGGTGTGACGCAAGTCCTTGTTCTGCGCGGCCGTCGCCACCGACTTCTCCAGGCTGGCCTTGAGCGTTGCGGTCAACAATCGGCCGCGCTCCTGCACGTCGAAGATCTGCGCCAGTTGACTGATGCTTTTGTACAGGCTGTCGACGCGAAACGCTTCGAGCCGCGTGCCATCGGCGCCGACCAGGTTGTCCTTGGCTTCGCAATCGGAGGGCATGAGATAGGTCGGGATGTTCATCTCATGAAACTGCTCGCGGGTGCCGACCGCACCTTGTGGCCCGACCATCCACTCCAGCTCCACGGCGACCAGCTGCGGTCGCTTGCTGATCACCGCCTCGAAACTCGGCTCATTGTCGGCCAGGCGCTCGATGCGCGCGTTGACGGCCTGGTACTGAGCCAACACATTGTTAAACCACAGCGATGTGCCGACCACCTTGTCGCTCAGGCCCATGGCGTAGAGCATTTCTGTGCCGGCCTGGCCAATGGTCACCGCGCGGCTTGGCGCCTGGGCAAACGTCAACGTGCTGCCGCAGTTTTCCACCGTCAGCGGATAGTGTGTAGGGGCCGCATGGGCAAGGGTGGAAAAACCCAAGGCAGTGACGAGGGTGACAAGGCGCGACAGCCGCATGACGCAGTCTCCGGAGGACCGTACAAAAAAAGCAGGGTACGGACTGGAAACACATCGTTGTTCGCTGCCGGGGTAACTCGAGAACCGGGCGCAAGGATGTCCTTCCCGGACACCCCGCCGGTTAGTGATTTGCCTGGCCGGCAGGTCTCCTGACTGATGCGTCGTCGCCTGGCTCCAGCCTTCCCGGGAATCAACCCAGTGGCAATCGAGGAGCAGGCTCGGCATCTACAGTTGCGGGGGCAGTTCCGTTTGATGCCATGCAAGGCACCTCGGATTCCCTATTAATCCCATTTGGAAACCGGCGGCGGGCATGGTAGTCGATTGGGCGTCGCAACGGTCCGGATTTTTTTCAGCGGCTGCGATGTCGAGGGCCTGGCGTCAGCGACCGACGGCACACAGTTCACCGGACGCACGGATCAGCGCCTGACCGTGCAGTTGGTCCTTGATCAGCGTCGCCCGGGTCTTGCCCAGCCAGTGCGGGCAATCCGGGTCGGTGCGATAGCGCGAAAAAGCCGCGTATTGCTGCAACAGACGTTTCTGCAGCAGGTCCAGTTGCGGGCGAATCTGCTTGTCCAGATCCTGTCGAGGGGCAGGGGGCGCCTTGCCCGCTGCCTGCCATTGCGCACGTCGCCCGTATTGCACCACTTTGCTGGCCTCAATCTGCGCGGCGATGAGGTCAGCGAACTCATCCGGATTGACCTTGTACTGCGTAGCCTGCTTGCGTGCAGCGGCGATGACCAGCGCCTCCCGCGCGTTGTCCTGGATCGGCTTGCCGCTGTCCCACTTGGCCAACGCCGCCAGATCGCCGATGTTCAAACGCTCGTACATCGTCGCCAGCAGCGGCTGCAGACTGTCGGGTGCAGGCGAAGGCGTGGCGGCGTGCCCGGCGTTGGCAAACAGGGCGAGCAGGGCAGCGAGCAGTGGTAAACGGGAAGAGCGGCACATAAGCAAACCTCTTGGATCGCGCGGTCATGGTTAAGTACCACAGGTGCGAGGGAGCATGTATCAGGATTGATATATTTGTCGAGGATCTGCGGTTAGCATGGCGGTAATCAGCGCGCCTGAAGCCAGGTTCGTCAACATAGCCGAGTGAGTCGCACCTTGATCGAAAGACGTCAATTCAGCGGTGGCATGAAGGGCAAAAACCTCCGCTATCTGAATGAACCTGCTGAGTCGGCTCGCATGACCCGCACCGGCTTTTTGCTGCTCGAGCATTTTTCACTGCCCGCGTTCACCCAGGCGCTGGACACCTTCGTCACCGCCAACCTGCTGCGCCCGGGTTTGTTTTCATCACGCACCTTTGGTCTGCATGGCGGCGAGGTCATCAGCGACCTGGGTCTGGTAATCCGCCCCGACGCCCGCATCGATACATCGGCGATCCATGAACTGGACCTGCTGGTGATCTGCGGCGGCTACCGCACCGAACTGAATCCTGGCGATGAGCTCAATCACCTGCTGCGGCTGGCAGCGGATCACGGCGTTATCCTGGCGGGGCTGTGGAACGGCGCGTGGTTTCTCGGCAGCGCGGGTGTACTCGATGGCTATCGCTGTGCGATTCATCCTGAGCACCGTCCGGCACTGGCGGAAATCTCCAAAGCCACCCATGTCACCAGCGAACCTTATGTGATCGACCGCGACCGGCTCACCGCATCCAGCCCTTCGGGGGCCTTTCACATGGCGCTCGACTGGATCAAGGGCTTGCACGACAAGGCGCTGATCGAGGGCATCGAGGATATTCTGGCGTTCGAGGAATCGCGCTATCGGCGCATCAAGCCGACGGAAAATGTCTGCGTCAGTGCGCCGCTGCGAGAAGTGGTGAAGCTGATGGACGCCAATCTTGAAGAACCGCTGGAACTGGAACAACTGGCAGTGTATGCCGGTCGTTCGCGGCGCCAGCTGGAGCGCTTGTTCAAGGAGCAACTGGGCACCACGCCGCAACGCTATTACATGGAATTGCGCATCACCGAGGCGCGGCGTTTGCTGCAGCACACGGAACTGTCCCAGGTGGACGTGCTGGTGGCTTGCGGCTTTGTGTCGCCCAGCCACTTCAGCAAATGCTACAGCGCCTATTTCGGCTACCGGCCGTCGAAGGAAAAGCGTCTGGTCAAGTGACAGCAGAGAGTGGGGACTGAACGCGCCAGTCCCGATTTGTCAGCGAGCAGACAGCGGCGGGGCACGGGGTGGAACCAGGCGTTTTGTCCCTGTCGACTCGAAGGCCGAGGCGAACCGCAGCAGATTGGAATCGTCGTAGGCGCGGCCGGCGAAGGTCAGCCCGACCGGCATGCCAATGTCTGCCATCACACCCATTGGCACTGTCACCGTTGGCACACCGAGATGACGGATGGCAAGGTTGCCATTGGCCACCCAGACGCCGTTACTCCAGGCAATGTCGGCTGACGCCGGTTCAATGTCGGCATCCGCTGGCGCCACGTCGGCAACGGTAGGGAACAACACTGCATCCAGGTGCAGTTTATCCATCCAGTCTTCCAGGTCGATGCGACGGGTTTGCTCGAGCCCGCGCAAGCCGTCCGCCACCGTGCTGATTTCATTCCACGGCGTAATGCCGCGCTCGGCCATGCGCACGTACTCGTCCATGCCGGCGACGAGATCACCTTCGCGGTTGGGCAGGGTGCCCGGGTCGTGCGGGAAAATCAGCGGGCCGTCGACATCCACCAGACGGTTCAGCCGGGGATCGCCATTGGCTTGCAGGAAATCATCGAAGGCCCACGCGGTCAGTTCCCACAACTCATCGTGCAGAAATTCCTTTGAGACCAGTCCGCGGGTGAACACTGTCGGTGCGCCCGGACGATCGCCTTCGCAATTGGACACCAGCGGGAAGTCGACGTCGATCACTTCGGCTCCGGCCGCTTCAAGTGCCAGACGCGCCTTCTGCCACAGCGCGATGACTGAAGGTCGAGTGTTGATGCGCTGACCGGTGGGGCCGCCGATACCGGGCGCATCCGAGGTGCCTGCTGCGGGGTCGGCGTTGATGTACATCCGTGGAATACCGAAGCGCTTGCCCGCCAGCACAGCGCTATCGGCCGCCAGCTGCAGATAGGCGGCGGGGCGCACCGAGGCGACGCTCGGGATCGGCACCCAGGGTTGCAAGCGCCACAGGTCGCCGCGGGTGTCGGCATCTTCCGCCACCACCACATCCAGCACTTCCAGCAGATCGGCCATGGTTCTGGCGAACGGCACGACCACGTCCATCGTTGGCGTCAGCGGCCAGTTGCCGCGCACCGAAATCACCCCGCGCGACGGCGTGTAGGCGCACAAGCCGTTGTTCGACGCCGGCCCGCGACCGCTCGACCAGGTTTCTTCGGCAAGACCGAAAGCGGCGAAACTGGCTGCCGTTGCCGTGCCAGCGCCATTGGAAGAACCGGAAGCGAATGGCGCGGTCAGGTAATCACCGTTATACGGACTCTCCGCCCGGCCATAGACGCCGCGTTGCATGCCGCCGTTGGCCATCGGCGGCATGTTGGTCTTGCCCAGGCAAATCGCCCCGGCGCCGCGCAGTCGTTCAATGGTGAACGCATCGCGATGCGCTACCAGATTGGCAAAGGCCGGGCTGCCCGATGCAGCGGTCAGCCCTTTTACCAGGTAGCTGTCCTTGGCCGTGTAGGCAATACCGTCGAGCGGGCCAAGTGTTTCGCCTTTGGCCCTGCGCGCATCGGATGCGCGCGCCTCTTCCAGCGCCTGCGGGTTGAGCACCACGACTGCGTTAAGCGCAGTTGCGGTTGTCGGCCCGTCGTAGGCGTCGATCCGGTCCAGATAGGCCTGAACCAGCTCGACCGCCGTGGTGCGGCCGGATTCAAGCGCCGCACGCAGCTCGGCAATGGAAACTTCAGTCACCTCAATCATGCGCTGACCACCGTGCTTGTGCCGATGACTGGGAATTCGCTGTTGCTGGAATAGGCGTTCATATCGGTTCTCGTTGCACTGAATACGCGACAGGGTGTGGGTTATAGCTGAGGTGCTCTATTTAACACCATGGCAGGTCATCCCCGGACCACTTTTTAAACTCATGGCGAAGCCAGCGGTCAACAGCACACCACGTCATTACTGCGCTCGGTGCGCGAGGAGACAGGATGGACAACTATCACATCACTAAAACCGACACGGGCTGGTCATTGAAAAAGCAAGGCGCTGACCGCGCATCGAAAACAGCGTCAACGAAGAAGGAACTCATCGCATTGGCCGGCGACTTTTTCAACGGCAAAACCGCGTCCCTGAAAATTCACCGCGAGGATGGCACCCTCGAAGAAGAGCGGACCTACCCGCGTGCCGCCGATCCCAGCAAAAGCAAAGGCTGAACCGACCGCCGCTGGGGCCGCGACTGCCACTACCAACGCCGCCCTAGGGGTCGCTCGTCAACGCCGCCCCTGGGGTCGCTTCCCAACGCAGCCCCTGGGGTCTGTAGCAGCTGGCGCAGCCTGCGTCCGACTGCGAAGCAGTCGTTGGTCCTGGGCATGCGAATCATCGGACCGACCGCTTAGGCTGATTCACGAATGCTTCGCAGCCGCACGCAGCCGCACGCAGCGGACGCAGCCGGACGCAGCCGGACGCAGGCTGCGCCAGCTGCTACAGGTCTCGGGAGGTCTCGGGCCTTAGTCCCATATAGAGGAATCGTGGCTCGCAGAAGTTTGACCGGCAGCTGGAATACGCCGACGACTGGCCGTCAAATCCGGGTTTCCTGCCGCTCGTCGCGAGTCGCCATTTTTTTTAAAATTTTCAAACGGACCGGTGCTTCAGATAACTGTGGGCGCCGCATTCGAGCAATCCTCGAATGAGTATCGGTGCCTTTAGGCCTGAGGAGATCCAGTCATGTTTTTACATAACAAGCGACTTCAATACACCGTGCGGGTTGCTCAACCGAACCCAGGGTTGGCTAACCTGTTACTTGAACAATTCGGCGGCGCACAGGGAGAGCTGGCAGCCGCTTCCCGCTACTTCACCCAGGCGCTGGCCGAAGATGATCCGGGCAGGAAAGACCTGCTGATGGACATCGCCACCGAAGAACTCAGTCACCTGGAGATCGTCGGCTCGATCATCGTCATGCTCAACAAGGGCGCGAAAGGACGTTTGGCCGAAGGCGTGGAAGAAGAGGGCGAGCTGTACCGTGCCATCAACGGTGCGGGCAATGATTCGCACATCACCCAGATCCTGTACGGCGCGGGTGCGCCACTGACCAACTCGGCCGGTGTGCCGTGGTCGGCGGCCTACATCGATACTATTGGCGAGCCTACCGCAGACATGCGTTCCAACATTGCCGCCGAGTCTCGCGCGAAGATCGTCTACGAACGCTTGATGAACGTCACCGATGACCCCGGCGTGAAAGAAGCGCTGGGCTTTCTCATGACCCGTGAGATCGCGCATCAACTGTCCTTCGAGAAAGCGCTGCACTCGATTCAGCCAAATTTCCCACAGGGCAAATTGCCGGGCAATCCGCAGTTCACCAACGTCTACTACAACCTGTCTCAGGGCGAAGGCAGCACTCGCGGGCCTTGGAACCAGGGCGACGATTGGGAATTTGTCGAGGACCCAATGCCGGCCGTTGATGGCGGCGATGGCACCGCCAGCGTCGAGTTGAGTGCAGACGAAGAAGAACTGTTGATGGACATGAAGGCCCGCACCATGTCCGACCCCGACAGCGACCCAATGACCGGTGCTGATATCGGTTCCGGGTTGCTGGTTAAACCCGATGTGTTGTAACCCGTTCACCGCACGCCGATGAGGCGTGCGGTGCTTTTATATTGCTACAGTTGATAGGGGTAAAGGCAATGGCCGCTAAATCCAGAGATTTGTCCGTCGATTCCGTTGAAAATCTGTCGGGACTGTTCAACACAACCGCCAGGTCTTTTGAACAAGAGGCACAGCGCATTACCCGGCAAATGCAGCCGGGCGGCTCACGAACAGGCAATAAGCAGGCAAACGGTCGGTAGGAGGTTTTATGTCGGATCCAGCTTCGTCTGGTGCAGATCCATCCCGTTCATGGCTCGAACTGGCCAAAAGCGGTAGCTGGCCGGGCGTTCTGTTCTGGTTGACCTTGACGGTTGTCACGCTGCTGTTGCTGTTCAGCGGATATAGCGCGTTGACCGAATCAAATCCGCAAGTGCTGCGCTACGCGATGCTGGGTGGCGCGGCAGGTTTTGGCGCAACGGCGCTGGGCGCTGTATTGGCGTTGGTGCTGCGCGATGTAGCTGTGCGCACTCAGGACACCATGCTGGGCTTTGCGGCAGGCATGATGCTGGCTGCGAGTTCCTTTTCTTTGATTCTCCCAGGTGTTGCTGCGGCTGAAGCCATGACCGGCAACAAGATGATCGCGGCTGCCGTCGTGGTATTCGGCATGGCGCTGGGCGTGGCGTTGATGGTCGGCCTTGATCGTTTTGTTCCTCACGAGCACCACAAAAGCGGTCGACGCGGGCCGGATGTGCAGCGGCTCAACCGGGTTTGGTTGTTTGTGCTGGCGATCACTCTGCATAACTTGCCCGAAGGCATGGCTATCGGTGTCAGCTTCGCCGACGGTGATATGAAAGTCGGATTGCCGCTGACGACTGCGATTGCCATCCAGGACATCCCGGAAGGCCTGGCTATTGCGCTGGCGTTGCGCGTTACGGGGATCTCTTCGATTCGAGCGGCATTGGTTGCCATTGGCTCCGGGTTGATGGAACCGTTGGGTGCAATTGTCGGCTTGGGCGTTTCATCCGGCTTTGCCTTGGGATACCCGGTTGCACTGGGCCTGGCAGCAGGGGCGATGATTTTCGTGGTCTCTCACGAAGTAATTCCCGAGACGCACCGTAACGGGCATGAAACACCTGCAACGCTGGGTTTGATGCTTGGATTCGGGGTGATGATGTTTCTCGATACGTCCCTTGGCTGAAGTGAGACATAGACTGCGTCCGCTCGTCGAGAGGCATGGAATTCGATCAAACTTTCGGATAGTTGCGACCCTCGGAACTAAACGGGCCCCGTGCTCGATTCCAGCAACTGAGAGGTGAACGAAAATGGCTAATACCGGGAACAAAAACACCGGAAACTTCGCCGATGACAAGCAAAAAGCTTCGGAAGCCGGCAAGAAAGGTGGCCAGGCTTCAGGTGGAGCTTCGGGCAGCGGCGGACAGGGCAGCGGTCGCGGCGGCAACTTCGCTGACGACAAGCAAAAAGCCTCTGAAGCAGGCAAAAAAGGAGGTCAGAGCTCCGGCGGTGGCGCGCGTAAGTCTTAATGCCGCGTAACACCATTCAAGCCCCGCCAGTGCGGGGCTTGATTCGTTTTGGCGATGCCCTTTGTAGCAGCTGGCGCAGCCTGCGTTTGATCAAGGAGGGTGTTGGACGCAGGCTGCGCCGGCTGCTACAGAGAGAGGACGCAGGCTGCGCCAGCTGCTACATAGGGGGCGTAGGCTGCGCCAGCTGCTAGGGGTTTGTGGGTTAGCTCACTAACGCGGCCACTTCGTAACCGTGGGGGTTCTGGCACTGCCAGCGCCACGCATCTCTGAGCATTTCATCCAGATCCCGAGTCGCACGCCAGCCCAGCTGCCGCTCTGCCTTGCCCGGGTCGGCCCAGCATTGAGCGATGTCGCCACTGCGGCGAGGACTGTAATTGAGCGCGATGTTCACACCGGAAATTCGCTCGAACGCGCGCACCACTTCAAGCACCGAATAGCCGCAGCCGGTACCGAGGTTCCACACATGCACGCCGGTTTTGCGTTGCAGGTAGTCCAGCGCCTTCAGATGCCCGGCAGCCAGGTCCATCACATGGATATAGTCGCGCACACCGGTGCCGTCGGGCGTGGCGTAGTCATCCCCAAAAACATTCAGCGTTGCGCGTTCCCCAGTGGCCACCTGCAACAAATAAGGCAACAGATTATTGGGCGTAGCGCTCGGCGCTTCACCCAGGCTGCCACTGCGATGCGCACCAATGGGATTGAAATAACGCAACAGCCCCACTGACCAGCGTTCATCCGAACGGGCAATGCTGGACATCACGTTTTCGGCCATGAGTTTGGAGTGGCCGTAAGGGTTCGCCGGCTGACCCGGGACGCAGGCTTCATCAATTGGCATCTGCGCGCAATCGCCATACACCGTCGCCGAAGAGCTGAATAACAACGTGTGGACGCCGGCATTGGCCATCGCCTGGCACAATGTCACGCTGCCACTGACATTGGTTTCAAAATAGCGCAACGGTTCGCGCACGCTCTCGCCCACGGCTTTGAGACCAGCGCAATGCACCACCGCGTCGATGGGGTAATCGTCGAATACCCGCTCAAGCAACGCGCGATTGCGTACGTCACCCTTGATGAAGCCCGGCCGGGAGTTGCCAATCGCTGCGATACGCTCAATGGCTATTCGCGAACTGTTGCACAAGTTGTCCAGTATCAAAACATCGTTGCCTTTGAGCAGCAGCTCCACGCACACGTGGGCCCCGATATAACCTGCACCTCCAGTCACCAGAATCATGATCCCACCCTCATCCCGAGGCGAGCAAAGTTGCGTCGCTTGTAGTTATGGGGCCGGCGCTGCTGACTAGTTCAGAGTATTGGTACGACCGGTACAGACCCTTCATCCGCTTTAAACAAAACGCTTTTGAACGCTGGCGATGGGCAGTATCTCAAACCTACAGAAGCGCGCAGAACGTGATTTCGAGTCACGGAGTTTGCTCTTCAGCCGCATGAGTTAGCGTCGAAGCGAAGTGGCCTCTGAGCTTCGATTTTGTCTTGGCAACAATCGAAAGGACATCTTTATGAATCTTCTTGAGCAACCTGACTCGCAGCTAACGCCGACTTCCCTGACAACCGATTCGCACCTCGCGCTGTCCTTGCGCCCCGTTCTCTTGTGTCTGTCGCACTTGCGCTGGGGTTTTGTTTACCAACGACCGCAACATGTGATGTCGCGTCTGGCCAAAGACTACGACGTGCTGTTTTTCGAAGAGCCGATTCACGACGCTAACAGCGTTGACTGGCTGGAACTGTCGCAACCGGCACCAGGTGTCACCGTACTCGTGCCGCATGTTCGCGGTGGCCTCGAACCTGAGCAGGTCAATGCTGCCCAGCGGCGATTGCTCGACGAGCATCTGGCGATCCAGGCACCGTCGCAACTTTTGCTGTGGTACCTGACGCCGATGAGTCTGGACTTCACCTCCCACCTTGCAGGCCAGGTCACCATCTTTGACTGCATGGATGAACTTTCCGCTTTCAAAGGTGCGCCCAGGGAGCTGGTCGAAAAAGAACGACAACTGATGGATCGGGCCGACGTGGTGTTCACAGGCGGGTACAGCCTGTGGGAAGCCAAGCGCAAATTTCACGCAAACGCGCATGCGGTGCCCAGCAGCGTCGACCTCGACCATTTCGGTACGGCGCGTCAGTCCCTTGCCGAACCTGCCGATCAAGCCAACATTCCCCATCCACGTCTCGGTTTTTTCGGCGTGATCGACGAGCGTTTCGACGTCGAGTTGGTGGGCGAACTGGCCCGTCAGCGGCCGCAATGGCAACTCGTATTGATCGGCCCGGTGGTCAAGATTGATCCGGCGATGCTGCCGCGCTATCCCAATATTCATTATCTGGGCGGCAAGGACTATTCACAGTTGCCGGCGTACCTGGCCGGTTGGGATGTGGCGCTGATGCCGTTTGCTCTGAACGAATCGACCCGCTTCATCAGCCCCACCAAAACTCCCGAATACCTGGCAGGAGGATGCGCAGTGGTGTCCACGCCGATCACTGATGTAGTGCGCACTTACGGCAACAGTGGCGTGGTCAGGATTGCCGCATCGGTTGACGAGTTCATCGCCGCCATTGAGAGCATTCTTACCGAGGACAACGACACCGCAGCGTTTACCCAACGCATCGACAAGGTGCTCGACGGCATGTCCTGGGACAAAACTTGCGCTGTGATGAAGGAGCAGATCGAATGCCTCAGATAAACCTGCAATCCGCCATCGACGGCTCCGCCGCGAAACGCTACGACTACCTGATCGTGGGTGCCGGGTTTGCCGGCAGCGTCCTTGCTGAGCGTCTGGCTGGCGGCCTCGGTAAACGCGTCTTGCTGGTTGATCGACGCGAACACATCGGTGGCAACGCCTATGATCATTTCGATGACGCTGGTGTGATGGTCCATCGATACGGTCCGCACATCTTCCACACAAATGCCGAGCGGATCGTGCAGTACCTGTCGAAGTTCACCGAATGGCGGCCGTATGAACATCGCGTGCTGGCGCAAGTGGCTGAACACCTTGTGCCCATCCCCATCAACCTGACCACGCTGAACACGTTGTATGGATTGAACATGACCGAACCACAAGCTGCGGAATTTCTCGCCGGGCGTGCGCAACCGGTGGAGAACATTCGCACCTCGGAAGATGTGGTGATCAACCAGGTTGGTCGCGAACTTTATGAGATGTTCTTCCGTGGCTACACGCGCAAACAGTGGGGCCTCGACCCGTCCGATCTAGACAAGTCGGTAACCTCGCGCGTGCCGACCCGCACCAACAGTGACGATCGCTATTTTGGTGACACCTACCAAATGATGCCGCTGGAGGGCTACACACGCATGTTCGAACGCATGCTCGAGCACGCCAATATTGACATTTTGCTGAGCACCGACTTTACCGAGGTGCGCGATCAGGTCAGCTACGGCCACCTCGTCTACAGCGGTCCGATCGATGAATATTACGATTATTGCTTCGGCAAACTGCCCTACCGCTCGTTGAAATTTCAGCATGAAACGCTCAATCAGCCGCAGTTCCAGCCGGTGTCGGTGGTCAACTATCCCGACGAAGCGGTGCCCTATACGCGCATCACTGAATACAAACACCTGACCGGGCAAACCCACCCACTCACCAGCATCAGCTATGAATTCCCTTGTGCGGACGGCGATCCGTATTACCCGGTGCCGCGCCCGGAAAACGCCGAGTTGTACAAGCGCTACAAGGCGCTGGGCGATACCACCCCGAACGTAACCTTTCTTGGTCGGCTGGGCACCTACAAGTACTACAACATGGATCAGGTTGTCGGTCAGGCATTGGCGCTTTATCAGCGCATCGCCGAAGCAGCCGCCGATGCGAATGTGCCGGCTGATGGAGTGGAATCATGATCGCCGCTGGGCCGGCCCGGGCGTCATGACAACGCGCGGCACGTTCGACAGTTTTCTGTTGGCCGGCTACGAATGCTCATCCCATCGCCGCAATGACGGGCGACGCCTTGATCTGTGTACGTCCACCGGCCATGCGCGGTGGGTGCAGAGTGACTATCGCCAGCTGACGGCGACAGGCATTCGCAGTGTCCGCGATGGCTTGCGCTGGCACTTGATCGAGGCGCGGCCGGGGCATTACGACTGGAGCAGTTTCCTGCCAATGCTGCGAGCGGCGAAGGCGTGCGATCTACAGGTGATCTGGGACCTGTGTCACTACGGTTACCCCGATGATCTGGACATCTGGCGCCCGGCGTTCGTCGAGCGTTTTGCCCGGTTCTGCGCCGCGGTTGCGCGATTGGTCAGGGAGGAGGGCATCGAGGCGCCGTTCTATTCGCCGCTCAACGAAATTTCATTCTGGAGCTGGGCGGGCGGGGCGGTTGGCTATTTCAATCCATCGGCACAAGGACGCGGGCTGGAACTCAAGCATCAACTGGTGCGGGCGAGCATTGCCGCCATTGAAGCGATCCGCGAACAGGCGCCAGCCGCACGGTTCGTGCAGTGCGAACCGTTGATCAATGTGATTGCCGGTTCGCACCGCATCGATCAGGTCAACGCCGCCGAGGATTATCGCCAGTCACAGTTTGACGCCTGGGAATTGCTCACCGGCAGGCAGTGGCCGGGTCTGGGCGGGCAGGAGTCCTATCTGGACATCATCGGGATCAATTACTACCCGCATAACCAGTGGTTTCTCAACGGCCCGAAAATCCTCCGCGATGCTCCCCAATATCGACCGCTGGCGGGCATGCTCAGCGAAGTACACCAGCGCTATCAGCGGCCGATGCTGGTCTCGGAAACCGGTGCAGAAGGCGACGAGCGAGTGCCGTGGCTGGCCTATGTCAGCGAGCAGGTCGAGCTTGCCATGCGTCGCGGCGTGCCGATCGAAGGGATTTGCTGGTACCCGATTGTCGACTACCCCGGTTGGGACAACGACCGCTATTGCCCGGCCGGTCTGTTCGGCTACGCCGATGGCGAAGGTCAACGCGCACCCTTTCATCCGCTTGGCCTGGCGATGCAACAACTGACCCAACGTTTCACTCCCCCCGGTGCGGACGATCATGGACCGTGAAGAGGGCGATGAAGAGCAACAGTTGCCCGATCAACCGGTAGCGTTTTTATGGCGCTACGTGTGTCGGCGTCCGTGGCATTTTGGCGGCATGCTGTTTCTGGTCGTCGGCGCCGCGAGTTGCGCGGTTGCTGTGCAATACGGCATGAAATTGCTGGTGGACGTCATGACTCTGGGGGATCGGGCCAGCGCGCATATCTGGTTTCCGTTCACACTGTTTATCGGTTTGATCGTGCTGGAAAATGTTTTCTGGCGGCTCGGTGGATGGCTCGGCTGTCGGACCGTGGTCGCCAGTTGCGCCGACTTGCGGGTCGACCTGTTCAGTCATCTGACCGGCCACCCCATGCGCTATTTTTCCCAGCATTTCGCCGGAGCTCTGGCCAACCGGATTTCATCTGCTGGCGCGGCGGCCGGGTCGATTTACGGCGGGCTGGCGTGGAAGATCATTCCGCCGTGCGTTGATTTTCTCGGCGCGGTCATCGTGCTCTCCACGGTGAGCCTCGGCATGGCCGGTGCCCTGATCGGCTGCGTGTTTGTTGTCGGTATGCTAATAACCTTTTTCGGGATTCGCGGGCGCAAGCGGCACATCGACTTCGCCTCGCAATCGGCGCGGGTGGGCGGCGAGATCGTCGACCTGGTGTCCAATGTCTGGACGATCAAGGCGTTCTCCGCGCGCAACCGCGAGCGCCAGCGGCTGGAACGCGCCATTGGCGTCGAGGCCAAGGCCCAGCGACGCAGCTGGATCTACCTGGAAAAGGCCCGCGTGCTGCACGATATTTTTCTGTCAGTGATGGCAGGCGGCATGCTCATCTGGGCCATCAGCCTGTGGCGCGAAGCCGGCATCACTGCGGGTGACGTGGTCATGATCAGCGCGCTGACCTTTCGCATCCTGCACGGCTCGCGAGATTTGGCGCTGGCGTTGGTCGACACTTCGCAGCAGCTCGGTGATATCTCTGAAACCCTGCGCATCATCGTGCAACCGCATGCGTTGTCCGACGCACCGGAAGAAATGCAGGCAACCCGCGGTAGCATTAAATTCATCGATGTGAGCTACAGCCATGCCGATGGTCGCGAGGTGTTCAAGCACCTGTTTCTGGACATTCCGGCGGGGCAGACTGTGGGTGTCGTCGGCACTTCCGGTGCGGGCAAATCGACTCTGATCAACTTGCTGCAACGCCTGGATGATGTGCGCAGCGGCATCATCCTGATTGACGACCGCGACATTCGTACGGTCAGCCAGGACAGTCTGCGCCGGCAAATCGCCGTGGTGCCGCAGGAAGCGGCGCTGTTCAATCGCAGCATTTTCGAAAACATCGCTTATGGACAGCCCAAAGCCACCGAAGAGCAAGTGCTAAACGCTGCGAAACAGGCCTACTGCGACGTGTTCATCCGCGCCTTGCCGCACGGCTATTCGACGCTGATTGGTGAACGCGGGGCAATGCTTTCCGGTGGGCAACGCCAGCGCCTCGGCCTGGCCCGGGCGTTCCTCAAGAACGCACCGATTCTGGTGCTGGATGAAGCCACCTCCGCGCTGGATTCGCAGACCGAGTCGGTCATTCGTACCGCATTGACTGCACTGATGCGCGGGCGAACGGTGCTGGCAATTGCCCATCGGTTATCGACCATCGCCAATTTTGACCGGGTGATCGTGCTGCATGAAGGTGAAATTGTTGAAGACGGGATGCCGGAAGATCTGCTCAAGCGCGATGGCCCGTTCAGAGCGTTGTGGCAGGCTCAGGCGATGACGTCGCAGAAGCCTTGACGGTATTAGCGACCCGCCAATTCGTCTTCGACCGGGCTGTCGTCACCCGGGTCGAGCGGTACGTGGTCGTCGACGTTAGTGCCTTGGTCGTCATGTCCGGGATTTTCCGGATTTGAAATGGGGACTGGTTCTTCGCTGCCCGAACCGCCTTGCAGGTAATTGTTGTTACTCATGATCGCTCCTGTGCGCAGCGCGGGTGCTGTGCTCACTACTTTGAAGGCGCAGTTGCGATGAGGTTCGAAGGATTTTCGCACCGGTCGTCCAGTGAGCATGTTCTGGTGCTGCCACATGAAAAAAGCCCGACTGGTTAGCCGGGCTTGGTTTGTTATTGCTGAGGTATTCAATCATACGTTGCGGCGTTCGATCAGACGGTCGGAACCACCTTCAGCAACGCGGCGTTCGATCAGACGGTCGGAACCACCTTCAGCAACGCGGCGTTCGATCAGGCGGTCGGAACCACCTTCAGCAACGCGGCGTTCGATCAGACGGTCGGATCCACCTTCAGCAACGCGGCGTTCGATCAGACGGTCGGAGCCACCTTCAGCAACGCGGCGTTCGATCAGGCGGTCGGAACCGCCTTCAGCAACGCGGCGTTCGATCAGACGGTCCGAACCACCTTCGGCAACGCGGCGCTCGATCAGACGGTCGGAGCCACCTTCAGCAACGCGGCGTTCGATCAAGCGGTCCGAACCACCTTCGGCAACAACCGGGTAGGCCGAGGTAGCGGCGAAGGCGTTAACTGCAAGAACCGAGAAAGCGATGCTGAGGAAGAGTTGGCGTTTCATGATGGTGTGCTCCGGGGTGTTATTGGTTGGTATGGATGCGATGTTACGCCGCGCAGTTTTTATGAGAACTTCATTGGGTTGATGGTGACTATCAACGCCAACGATGTCTGGATGAACCCGGGCCATCCACCGTTGATGGCCCTTGGCTAGATGTTGTCCTGTGCGGCGCCCACCAGCTCATCCATCGCGAATATGTCGATGCGAGCTGAACGCCGTATAGGGCGCATCCGCAGGGGAGTGACGGGAAATGATGTGAGGTGATGGTTTCAAGCTCAAGGAGCTTTATCCGGCCGCAAAATTGGCTGGCAATCAAGCATCGGCCAAACGGGTATCGCGCAGGCTAAAGCGCGATGACGTCGGTGCAGATCAGCCCGGCAAGACAGCATGGGCGCTGCTGGGACTGGCCGTGGCCTCTGGACATGGCCGGTTTTTAACGGGTGGGCCTGCAGAAGCCGCAGCACCCGAAAAGTCCGGTGCTGCAGTGGTTGCTGTTGTTGGCTGAACAGTGTGTCCCAAGCGTTTAAGCCGGGTTACATGCGCATCCCTTTAAACGGATTCCAGCCCTGCTCGCCTTTTTGCTCCTTGAGGTAGTACGCGTAATTGGCAGACAGTGCGTAAAACAGATTAAACGCGAAACCCACGGCAAAGTTGAGCTGCTTGGCATACCGGAAATCAGTCAGCTCATAGACCAGCTCCAGCATGAACGTCAGCACCACGATCAGCGCAATCAGTGTCAGGTTCTTCTTCCACAGTCCCAGTACAAACAAGTAGATGGGGCCGAAAAAGAACGCGATGATGTTGGCATTGATGGTGATCTTGCTTTTAGTTGGAAGTTGCTTGAGGGCTGTTTTGTAGCCAGGTGCGTTGGGTGCCCCATGGGCGTCAAAGAAAGTAAAACGCTCTTGCCATTTTGCGCTGTATTTACTCTGATCCTGTACTTGATCTGTTGTGTTCATTCGATAAATCCCTGTAGTCCCTGAATGGAGTGGTGCTTCCAGTAAATCCTTTGTAACTGTTGTCGCACGTGCACCTTAGCCTATATACCGGATCAGGGTTCCTGTTCCGCTACGCAACATCGACACTCCTTGATCAGGCCCCACGATTGCGCGACCTGCTCGGCATCGCAGGCCCTGATCGGCGAACGGATAACTGTTGCGCCGCACGGGCGGCGGTGCGGCAGTCAGCAATCGCCTCCCCATGCCGGGCCCTCACGCCTCACTAATCTCACTCACGCTCGTCAACTGACCGTTCCAGACCATCTCGTAGTGCGCTGTCTGAATCACTGATAAAACAACTTTCGGTGTCATCAGCGCCCAGCAATAACTGCCCGGCATTCGCACTGAGTGATAACGAATGCCGGGACATTTCGCTTTTTTGATCAGCGTTCCAAGCAAGCGGGAATGGCTGTAGTCGTCGGGGTCGTAGATCGGGTCGGTGATGGCGATCGTTGCGGCATCTCTCATGCCTTTATCCGAGAAAGAGCATGACAACCCTCGAAACACAAAGCGTTCGTAGTTGAGGCTCGGGACGTTCGACCAATAAAGGCTTTGATGATGACGAACTTCGGCGAGTGCTGTTTCCAGGGTATCAGCCAGGTACAACACGCCGAAGCTGCCATCGCTGAAGCGCGAGCCCGCCGGGTTGACGTGGGTGAAGGGCGCTATTGCGTAAGAGCACCCGGTAATGCCAAACGGAATCTCGCGGCGGGGAATCAGCTCGAGGCGTCCCAGTTCATTTTTCAGTCTGGGGTTGGTCAATTCCTGGATTTGATATAGCACCTCAAATTCCTCCGCATCGGCGACGTCATCAAAGAGCGCGATAGGCGGAAACTTCGAGTTGACCAGTCGATAAGCCTGTATGCGTTGGCCGACAGACTCTGCCAGCTCATTCAGCGCTACCACTGCGCGCCACGCAGCACGTCGATGCGCCGGAAGGTTTCGTAAAGGGAGACCATATCGCCCTGCGCCATGATCTCCAGCGGACTGCGGCCATTGAAAAATTCGTTGTTGTTGGCCATCGAGGGGAAGCCGTAGACGTTGTCCGGGTTATCGAACACCAGGCGGAGGGCCGCATGGATGTTGAGGACAAAACTGATGCGCTGCATCTGATCAGCGTCCAGGGCAACTTCCCACTCCGGATCGCGCTGTCGGGCGCGGGTGTATGTGCTGCGGGAGATGCGCAGAATCCGGCAGGCCTGTTCACTGGACGCGCTCCACTTTTCCAGAATACTCACGGCCGCGCGCAAGCCGGCCACGCACTGGCTTTTGGAGAAGGCTTTTTCCTGGAGAGCAACTGCCATATCAATATCCCGCTTCTGAATCTATGGATTCAAATTTAGTTGTGTTGCGTCTATAGAGCAAGTTGGCGCGACCAGTGGAGATTCACCCACATCGATCCAGCTGTTAAACAGTCAATTTTACTGAAGCGCTGGCATTCAATAGAGAGAGGAAACCAGCATGCAAACGATCAGCGGTGGCTGCCTCTGCGGCGATGTAAGAATTAAAGCGTCGGGTCAGCCATACCGCGTAGGACTGTGCCACTGCCTGGATTGCCGCAAATTCCACGGAGCGCTATTCCACGCCTCAGCGATATACCCTGAGACTGCCGTGGCAATATCGGGCGAAACCCGCGACTACGGCGGCAGGCATTTCTGTCCTCGTTGCGGCTCCTCGGTATTCAACCGCAGTGCCGATGAAACCGAAATCAACCTGGGTTGCCTGGATGCTCCCGATCAATTGACCCCGACGTATGAAAGCTGGACCGTCCGTCGCGAATCCTGGCTGCCGGCGTTCTCGCTCGTCCGCAGCTACCCGGGAGACCGCGAGGGCACCGGGCGAAGTGAGGAGTAGACCGCTTAACGGCGCGAAAACCTCAGCCCGGATGCGCCACTAGACTGAACGCGTCAAGTTCAGTTCTGGAGAACCATGATGATCAGCAAGAACACGATTTGTCTCTGGTACAACGGCGACGCGATGGAGGCTGCGAAATTCTACGCGCAGACGTTTGCGGACAGTGCGGTGGGCAGGGTAATGCGCGCGCCGAGCGATTATCCGGCGGGCAAGCAGGGCGATGTGTTGACAGTGGAATTCACGGTGATGGGCATTCCTTGCCTGGGGCTCAATGGCGGCCCGGAATTCACCCACAGTGAGGCGTTTTCATTTCAGGTGGCGACCGACGATCAGGCCGAAACCGACCGTTTATGGCGGGCCATCGTCGACGATGGCGGCCAGGAAAGTGTCTGTGGCTGGTGTCGGGACAAGTGGGGCCTGTCGTGGCAGATCACGCCGCGCGTATTGACCAGCGCAATCAACGATCCCGACCCTGCAGTGGCCAAACGCGCGTTCAAGGCCATGATGCAAATGGGCAAAATTGATATCGCTGCGATTGAAGCGGCGGTAAAGGGCTAACCCTGAAATGCAGACTGATGCACCGGTCTGCATCACGCCTGAACAACGAAAGACCGGCTTACTAAATCAGCGACTGCAGCTTTTTCATCACCTGAGCACTCGGGTCGGCGTTTTTGCCTGAGCTTTTTTGCTCTTGCTCAGGTTGCGTCACCACACCGGCGAGGATTTCCGCCAGGTTGGGAAAATGCCCGGTTTTCTTCTCGGGGGTAGCCAGACTGGCGCCCTGGTTCAGCGCAGCCTCCAGCGTCTGGTGCTGGGACAACCATTCGGGGCTGGTTTTTTCTTCGGGGCTCATGTTGTTCATGAAGTCCAGCGCTGCGCTGGCGCGCCCGTACGGGTCATCGGCAAACGGATCTTTCCAGTTTTTCTGCTGATCCGCCGGCCCGCTGTAGTAACCGGTGGCGAGCCGCGCCTGCTGGCGCATCAAGGCCTGGGCCGAGGCTTGTTCCTGCGCAGTAAAAGTACCGCCCTGGTTGGTCGCCACGGCGTTCAATGAACGTCGATCCAGATCGCCCATCAGTGCATTACGGTCTTCGTCACTGTCGGTGAACGGTTTGCCGCTGGCGTTCATCAGCGCGTATTTCTCGTCCATGCGTTTGCGCGCATCGACGGCCACCTCGGCGAACGTCTTGTCCTTGGAGCTGGACACGGCACCTGGCGCGGATACGCCCAGCACCAGTGCGTCAGCGTTCATGCCAGCACGGACCGGAAAGAACGGCGCATTACCGCCAATCGAGTTGCTGTAAGCAGTGGAAGTACTGGAGAGGCTCACCGAATCATCGTTCTGCGCTTTTGCCTGATCATCCTCGACAGCCATCTGCCGCGCACGGGTCGCGGAACGGTTGTCAACCGCAGAGGTGTAGGCGGACATCGCGGCGTTGGTGGACGCTGAAGAAATGATCATGGCTCTTCCTTGGCAAGAGAGGTTTGCAATTGGCCGCGTACAGACGCCGAATGTCGCTGACCATACGCTGAATTCATGAAGCTTTCATTCATACAAAAGGGTTAACCGCCGCGCTGGGTTCATCAAAGCGACGGTTCACTATTGGCCAGCGTGCGGTCTACCAGGCGGATGCTGTTGCGACCGCCCCGTTTGGACTCGTAGAGCGCCGTGTCGCTTTGCTCGATCAATGCCGTCAGGCTGGACGGTGGCTGGTCAAAAAGATTGGCACCGATGCTCAGCGTCACCGGCGCTGGCGTGACGAACTCCTCGCACGCAACTTTTTGAAACTGATCGCGAAGCGCTCCGCCCAGAGCAATGACTCGCTCACGTGAAGCGTCGTTGAGCAGGATAATAAATTCGTCGCCCCCCAGCCGCGCCGCCAGTGCCGCATCCGGCAGGGCAGAGCGGATTATCGTGCTCAACCTGATCAGCAATTGATCGCCAGCGCTATGGCCGTGCAGGTCGTTGACCAGTTTGAAATTATCAACGTCGATCATCAGCACGGCGCCCGGGCGGGTTGCGCAAACTTGCTTGAGCAAACGGGGGGCGTGCAGTTCCAGAGCGCGGCGGTTGTACAGGGCAGTCAGCGGGTCACGTGCCGCCAGCCGGGCGATTCGTTTTTCCCGACGGTAGCGCTCGGTGCCGGTCATCGACAACGCAATCAGCATGATCGCCATGGCACCCTCGACCAATGAAATCTGAATGATCTCGCCACGAAAAGCCGCAAGGTCGATCAGGGTTCCCGGCACGATGACCGAAATTGCCTTGATTACATAGAACAGTCCATGGGCCCGCAGCACATAGCGCAGTTGCACCGCGCCCACACTTAACGAACGTCCGTGTGGACGCAGCAGATAACTGGCCTTGAGCGTCGGCAAGGCGACCAGCAGTGAGTTGGCGACCAGCATGAGCCTGGACCACGACGGTTCCTCGGGGAGCAACAGCATGGCCAGCCAGGCCACGAAAATCAGGTACCAACCGCGGGACAGGTGTACCTGAGTAAAGCGCGCAACCCCCTGCAGGAACAGCCAGTGCGCCGTCACCAGCAGGCCATTGGCGAACCAGATACCGATCAGCAGCAGACCGCTGCCGCGCAGCAGGGCGAGGGTCGAGCCCACGGTGATGGTTGCGAAACCTGCGCTCCAGAACAGCAGCGAAGGTTCACGAATGCTCCGCCATTCGATCGCCAGGTAGAGCGCCGCGGCAGCCGCGAGGGCGATGGAGAGGGTCAACATCGTTGGAGGGTCGAGCGCCATGGTTGCGTGGTGTGCCTGTTTTGCGGTGTAGGGACCGGATTGCAAGTGCTCGGGATGAATTGTCGCAGAGCGGGTCATCCGGAGATTGCACTTCCCGATTAGCGCGGCAACGCGTACGGTGAGCCGCATTATTGATATCGGCTAAAGCCTTCTTCCCTTGAAAAGGATCTGTCTATGCGGTTCGCAGCACTTGTGTTCAGTTTGGTTGCCTTCTCTGCCGTGGCGGGTGAAGCCGCAAAACCGCTGGTGAAATGGACGCTGCTCGACCAGCATGAGCAGGCCTACACCCTCAACGATGACGCACAGGTGCTGTTGATCGCTCGAAGCATGGCGGCGGCAAAGTTGCTCGACGCGGCGTTGAAGGACCAGCCCGCGGGCTATCTGGAAGCCCGGCATGTGGTGTACGTCGCCGACATCGAGAAAATGCCGTCGCTGGTGAAACTTGTGGCAGTGCCGGCAATGCGTTCGGCCAAATACCGGATCATGCTCGATCAGGATGGCCGAGTTGCTTCGCGCTACGACGGCGATCGCGAAAGCGTGCAATGGCTGGTCCTGAGCAATGGCCAGGTGACCCGTGAACAGCGTTTCTCCGACCCTGCGATCCTGCGCCAGAATGTCGAAAAACTGCCGCAGTAATGGTCATCACCGGTTGATGGCGGTGTTCCAGAAAATCATTTTCATATAACTGCCGATCATCGGCGAGCCGCCATAAACCTGGTACAGGTGCTGCTCCGCGTTCGCCAGGTGAGCGCGCAAACGCTCGGTAACGCGTTGCTCGCCGAACAATGAGACAAAGGTGGATTTGCCGTTGTCCTTGTCCTGATCCTTATTATTGTCGATGCACTTGTCCTGCAGGTCGTCGTATAGCTGGAACGCCTGGCCCAGTTCCATGGCAAAACTTTGCAGCACCGGCCGGATATGCTCGTCGGCGCTGCCCACCAGCCACGCCATGTCCATGATGGCGCCGAACAGCACGCCGGTTTTAAGGCTGTTGGTCAGGGCGATTTGCTCGGCGTCGCGGCTTTTCTGGCCGTCGCGCAGGTCTTGATACTGTCCCAAGACCAAGCCTTGGGTGCCAACGGCTTCGGCCATCACCTCAACCAATTGCGTACGGATTTCCGGCGCCAGCCCTTCGATGGCGGCAACGACACCGAATGCCCGGCTCAGTAACGCTACTGCGGTGAGTATCGCCACGTCCTGGCCGAACTGCAGGTGCACGGTCGGACGACCACGGCGCAACCGGGCGTCGTCCATGCAGGGCATGTCGTCGAGCACGAGCGAGGCGGCGTGCACCATTTCTACGGCACAGCCCAGGTCCAGCGCTTGATTGCCTTTATGACCCAGGCCTTCAGCGGCCAACAGCAACAGTATCGGGCGCATGCGCTTGCCCGGCGCCAAGGTACTCTCGCGCATGGCCTGGGTAACGAGATTGGTCCCATTGCCGGCATCCGGCAGCAATTGCTGCAAGCGGCAATCGATTGCTGCACGCAATGCGGCAAGGTGCTCGACGAAGCCGTTGTCGAGGCTCGGGCCTGAGTTCATTGTCATCACCGCTTCCACCTTGCTGAGTACACTGAAAGTCTATCTGCTTCACTACTGATGTTGCTGATCAAAACGGAACGAGTTGCGCACATGGGTGCCTCAAGAATCAAGTGACCTTGTACATAACCTGTACATTAGCAGGATCTTTGTACAACACTACTCAATCAGCAGACCGCGTGCGGACTAAATTGATCCGAGTAAATGGAGCAGCCATGAATAAAAGCGACCTGAGTCGGCGCAAGGACGATCATCTGGATATTGTGTTGGGCCGACAGGGCGGCGCCCGTGGCGTAAGCAACGGCCTCGATGCTATTCGGTTCGAGCACTGCGCGCTGCCCGAACTGGACATGGCAGCGATTGATCTGCGCAGTGATTTGCTCGGTATTCCATTGCGTGCGCCGCTGTTGATCAGCTCCATGACCGGCGGCGCCGAGCGCGCCACAGCGATCAATTGCCACCTGGCCGAGGCCGCGCAGGCGCTGGGGATTGCCATGGGTGTGGGCTCCCAACGGGTCGGGTTGCGAAGCGGTAACGATCAAGGCCTGACCCGCGAATTGCGGCGCCTGGCGCCGGATATCGCACTGCTGAGCAACATTGGCGCAGCACAATTGCTCGAAAAAGATGGCATGGATCTGGCTCGCCGCGCCGTTGACAATTTGCAAGCCAACGCGTTGATCATTCATCTGAACCCGCTGCAGGAGGCCGTTCAGGCCGAGGGCGACAAGAATTGGCATGGCGTGCTGGAGGCCATCCGCCGCACCGTCGACAGTGTCGGCGTGCCGGTGATCGTCAAGGAAGTCGGGGCCGGGCTGTCGGCTGAGGTTGCGTTGGCTTTGGTCCAGACCGGCGTGCGCGTAATTGACGTTGCCGGCTGCGGCGGTACGAGTTGGGCGGCGGTCGAGGCAGAACGTGCCGCGCTCCCTGCGGATCGAGAAGTGGCCATGGCTTTCGCCGACTGGGGTATTCCGACAGCGACCAGTCTGGCGATGGTCCGAAAAGTATTGCCAAATGTAACCCTGATTGCTTCTGGCGGCATTCGTAACGGTGTCGATGCGGCCAAAGCCATTCGGCTGGGCGCTGATCTGGTGGGTCAGGCGGCAGGTGTGCTGCACGACGCGACATTGTCCACGGCCGCGGTCATCGAGCATTTCGATATTTTTATTCGTCAGCTGCGGATTGCCTGTTTCTGCACCGGCTCGGCCGACCTCAAGGCGTTGCGTTGCGCGCGGTTACTGGCCCCTTCGAGCCAGGGTGATCTGCAGTCATGAGTCATTTTGCAGTGATTGCCCCCGGTTTCTATAGTCACTTCCAGGCGCTTCAGGCGCTGAGCGGGGAGTTGCTCGATCGTGGGCACCGTGTCACTTTTTTCCAGCAGGCTGATACGCGTCACTGGTTGACCGATCCGCGTATCGGCTTCCGCGCGCTTGGCGCCGGCAGTCATCCGCCCGGCAGTCTCGAACGCCAATTGCGCCGCGCGGCGAGTCCGGGCGGTCCGTTGGGATTGCGCCGGGTAATCCGCGACCTGTGTGACAGCACGGCAATGCTCTGTGCCGAGTTGCCCGCGGCGTTGGCAGGTGAGGGCATCGACGCGCTGCTCTGCGATCAGATGGAAGCGGCCGGTGGCCTGGTCGCCGAGGGGTTGGGACTGCCCTTTGTGTCTGTCGCCTGTGCATTGCCGATCAACCGTGAACCCGGGCTGCCGTTACCGGTCATGCCCTTCGCTTACGCCACCGACGAACGCAGCCAGCGTATGTACGACGGCAGCCGCCAGGTGCATGACTGGTTCATGCGACCGCTGCGCGACGTTTTGCATCGGGCGTCGCGACAACTGTCGATTTCGCCTCGCGACGGCTTGCATCAGTATTTGTCGCCGCTGGCGCAGATCAGCCAGACCACCGACAGCTTCGACTTCCCGCGCCAGCACCGGCCGGCGCATTTTCACGCCGTTGGACCCTTACGTGCCCCGTCTACCGAGAAGTCCGGCGACTGGCCCGTTGAGTCGGATCGGCCATTTGTATTCGCCAGCCTGGGGACGATGCAGGGCGGACGGCTGAGCATGTTCAAACGGATTGCAAAAGCCTGCCAACGCCTCGACGCCCAGCTGTTGATCGCCCATTGCGGCGCTTTGAACGGTACACAGGAAAAGATGTTGCAGCGCCACGGAGCGACCTGGGTGACTGACTTCGCGCCCCAGCAATGGGCGCTGCAACAGGCGGATGCGGTCGTGACCCATGGCGGCTTGAACACGGTGATGGACGCGATCGTGGCGCGCACACCCATGCTGGTGATGCCCATCGCTTTCGATCAGCCGGGCGTCGCGGCGCGGGTCAGTTACAGCGGCGCTGGAGTCCGTTTGAATCGTCGAGCGGGTGCGTCGACCATCAGCCGTCATCTGCAAAGTCTGCTGACGCATCCGCCTGAGCCGCTTAACTGGCTGGCCGCCGATATTCAAAATGCCGGTGGCGTGACGCGCGCAGCCAATGTCGTCGAGGCGGCGGTCCGTAACGGGCAGCCTGTGTGGAGTGGGGAAGTGATATGAGCCACGACTTGATTCTCGCCGGTGGCGGGCTGGCCAATGGACTGATTGCCTGGCGCCTCAAGCAAACCCGGCCCGAGTTGCGTGTGCTGTGCATTGAAGAACAGCCGAAACTGGGCGGCAACCACACCTGGTCTTTTCATCACGGCGACCTCAACGCCGAGCAGCATCAATGGATCAAGCCGCTGGTCGTTAAAACCTGGCCCAGCTATCACGTGCATTTCCCGGCACGTTCCCGGCACCTGAACAGCGGCTACGCCAGTATCACCTCCGAACGTTTTGCTGCAGTGATCGAACCGGCACTGGGCGCGGATCTGCGGACCGGCCAGCGTATCGCCAAAATAACCCCACGCAGCCTAGTGCTGGAAAACGCTGAAACCCTGGAAGCCGCTGCTGTTATTGACGGTCGCGGCGTGCAGGCAAGCGCGCAGATGGTGCTGGGCAAACAGGCCTTTCTCGGGCAATTACTGCGCCTGCACGCGCCCCACGGTTTGACGTCGCCGATCATCATGGACGCGCGTGTCGCGCAGGGCGACGGCTATCGGTTTGTCTACGTGTTGCCGTTCTCCGCCGACACCGTGCTCGTCGAAGACACCCATTATGTCGATCGCCAATTGCTGTCCCATGAGCAGCTGCGCCAGCACATCGCCGACTATGTGCGTCAGCAGGGCTGGTCCGTCGCTGCCTGTTTGCGCGAGGAGCAGGGCGTTTTGCCGATCACGTTAGCGGGGGATTTCGAGGCGTTCTGGGATGAGGCTCAGGGGCAGCCGCGCTCGGGGTTGCGCGCCGGACTATTCCACTGCACCACGGGTTATTCGTTGCCGCACGCGGTGCGGCTGGCGGACTGGATCGCAACCCAGCAATCATTCGATGCCGAGGCTCTCGCCAGGGGCATGCGTGAACGTGCCCGGCAGCAATGGCAGCGTCAGGGCTTCTATCGGTTGCTCAATCGCATGCTGTTTCTGGCTGGGCGCCCCCAGGATCGCTGGCAAGTCATGCAGCGTTTCTACGGCTTGTCCGAAGGGCTGATCGAACGTTTTTATGCGGGCGACAGTTCAGTGCGCGACAAACTTCGAGTGCTCACAGGTAAACCACCGGTTCCGGTCGGTGAAGCCATGCACGCCGCCTTCCGGCTTCGGCCCCGGCATTATGAGAATTTCCGATGACTGAGCAAAAGACTGCAATCGTGATTGGCGCCGGTTTTGGTGGCCTGGCACTGGCGATCCGTCTGCAGGCTGCCGGTGTGCAGACCACGCTGCTGGAGAAGCGCGACAAACCCGGTGGCCGCGCTTACGTTTATCACGATGAGGGATTCACGTTCGACGCCGGTCCTACGGTTATCACCGATCCGAGCGCCATAGAAGAACTGTTCAGCGCGGCGGGCAAATCGATCAAGGATTACGTCGAGTTGCTGCCCGTTTCACCGTTTTATCGACTGTGCTGGGAAGATGGCACGTCGTTCGATTACGGCAACGACCAGGCTTCACTGGACCGCCAGATCCAAGCACTCAATCCCAATGATGTCGCCGGCTATCAGCGTTTTCTGGCGTATTCGAAAGCGGTGTTTCAGGAAGGTTATCTGAAGCTGGGTGCCGTGCCGTTCCTGTCCTTTCGCGACATGGTCCAGGCCGGCCCGCAACTGGCCAGACTGCAAGCCTGGCGCAGTGTGTATTCAATGGTGTCGCAGTTCATCGAGGACGACAAATTGCGCCAGGCGTTTTCCTTCCATTCGCTGCTGGTGGGAGGCAATCCGTTTGCAACCTCGTCGATCTACACCCTCATCCATGCGCTGGAGCGCGAGTGGGGCGTGTGGTTTCCCAAAGGCGGCACCGGCGCGCTGGTGCAGGGCCTGGTCAAGCTGTTCGAGGATATCGGTGGGCAGGTCGAACTGAACGCCGATGTGGCGAAAATCGAAGTCAGCGACAGCCGCGCCACCGGGGTGCGCTTGCAGGATGGTCGCCACTTTCAGGCGGACAGTGTCGCCTCGAATGCCGATGTCATCCACACGTACGCGACGCTGCTGGGTGAGCATCCGCGAGGGCAAAAAGAGAGTGCCCGGTTGAAGGGCAAACGCTTCAGCAACTCGCTGTTCGTCATCCACTTCGGGCTCAAGCGGCCGCAACCGCAGCTGCAACATCACACCGTCTGCTTCGGCCCGCGCTATCGCGAGTTGATCAGCGAGATTTTCCAGGGCGAGGCGCTGGCCGAAGATTTTTCACTGTACCTGCATGCGCCGTGCATCACCGATCCAAGCCTGGCGCCCCCGGGCTGCTCCAGCCATTATGTGCTGTCGCCGGTGCCGCATCTGGGCAACGCGGCGATCGACTGGGAAGTGGAAGGGCCGCGCTACCGCGAACGGATTTTCGACTACCTGGAAAAGCACTACATGCCCGGCTTGCGTGAAGACCTGGTCACCTGCCGCATCTTCACGCCCAACGATTTTCGCGACGAGTTGAACGCGCATCTCGGTTCGGCGTTCTCGCTGGAACCGATCCTGCGGCAAAGCGCCTGGTTCCGTCCGCACAACCGCGACGCGAGCCTGGGCAACGTCTACCTGGTGGGTGCGGGCACGCATCCCGGCGCCGGCGTGCCGGGGGTGATCGGCTCCGCCAAGGCGACCGCTGGCCTGATGCTCGGAGACTTGCAGCGATGAGCGATCAGCACACGCTTCTGGACCACGCCACACAAAGCATCACCGTCGGCTCGAAGAGCTTTGCAGCGGCATCACGCTTGTTTGATCCCCACACCCGGCGCAGTGCGGTAATGCTCTACGCATGGTGCCGTCATTGTGATGACGTGATCGATGGCCAGGAGGCCGGCCACTCGGCGACAGTACTGGATGCCGGGCTGGCGCAGCAGCGCCTGGATGATCTGGTGGCACAGACCCAGGACGTGTACGCCAGTCGTCCGGTGTCGGCGCCGGCCTTTGCCGCGTTCAAAGAAGTGGTCGAGCGTCACGGCATCCGTCAGGCCTATGCGATGGATCATCTCGCCGGCTTTGCGATGGATGTGCATCAGCGCGAATACCTCAGCATCGAAGACACGCTGGAGTATTGCTACCACGTGGCTGGCGTGGTGGGGTTGATGATGGCGCAAGTGATGAACGTCAAAGACGAGCCCACGCTGGACCGTGCTTGCGACCTGGGCATTGCATTCCAGCTGACCAACATTGCCCGCGATATTATTGAAGATGCGGGCGTAGGCCGCTGTTATTTGCCCGCCGACTGGCTGGTAGAACTGGGGATACCGCGCGAGCGCCTGGCCGAGCCGCAATATCGTCAAGGCGTGGCCGTGCTGGCGCAACGTCTGGTGGCACTGGCCGAACCCTTTTACGCCAGCGCCGAGGCTGGCATGGCGTCGCTCAGCGGGCGTTCGGCGTGGGCGGTTGCCACGGCGGGCGGGGTTTATCGCGAGATCGGCGTCAAGGTCAACGCCGCCGGGGCAGGGGCTTGGGACGTGCGGATCTCGACCTCGAAGCTGGATAAATTGCGCCTGATCAGTCTGGGTGCCTGGCGCGCATTCACTCGCCGCGCGAAGCAGTGGCCGCCGCGTCCGGCGACGCTGTGGCAACGTCCTCGTCACTCTTGTGAAGCGGCCCCGCGTGCAGCTTGCGCAGCTGTGCACGAAGGCGCGCGGTAGACGGCGCAAACAGAAAGCCGAAGGACACGCAGCGGTCTTTGCCCGAGACCGCGTGGTGCATCAGGTGAGCCTGGTAGAGACGCTTCAGGTAGCCAGAGCGCGGCACGAATTTCAAAGGCCAGCGCTTGTGCACCAGACCGTCGTGGGCAAGAAAATACAGAAAGCCGTACGCCGTCATCCCTGCACCGATCCATTCCAGCGGGTGCATCCCCTGCGTGCCCAGCGCAATAAGCACAATGGCGAACGCGGCGAAAACCACCGCGTAAAGATCGTTTTTCTCGAACCAGCCGGTTCTGGGTTCGTGGTGGGAACGGTGCCAGCCCCAGCCAAAACCGTGCATCACGTATTTATGGGCAAAAAAAGCGAACACTTCCATGCCGATCAGCGTGGTGAAGAAAACCAGTGCGTTGAACATCATTGCGGCCACTCGATCGAAGTCTCTCGGTTGGACTCTACAGGATGCGCGATCGTTCTGAGCAATTGTCCGTTGCGATCCTGAGGTCGTCCGTCTAATATACGTTTCATAGTCGTTTCGTATAGGTGTGTGTGATGGGCATCGTCAAAATCTCCGAAGCAATGCACGACAATCTGCGCATTGCCGGCAATGCGCTAAGCCGTTCGATCAACGCTCAGGCCGAGCACTGGATGCGTATTGGCATGCTGGCCGAACTGCACCCAGAGCTCAATCACCACGAGATCAGCCGATTGCTGATTCGCGCCGAGCTGGCGGGCGGTCTTGATGTTGCGCAGTTGTGCGATGCCAGCGCGCTGCCGGCAACCGGGTCAGCCCGTGCCACAGTGGGGGCGCAAGCATGAAGGCGAACGTCGTCATTCACAGTGCTGCACAAATCGCCCAATCCCGCGTCGCCGCCGCCCTGGCCGCTGAAGTGCTGGCGATGATCACGCCTCACGTCAAACCGGGCATCAGCACCAATGAACTGGACGCCCTGTGTCGCCAGTACATCGTCGACGTGCAGAAAGCCATCCCCGGCAACATCGGTTACCACGGCTATCCGAAAACCATTTGTGCCTCGGTCAATGAAATAGTCTGCCACGGCATTCCCTCGGATGAGCCGTTGAAGGAGGGCGACATCCTCAACATCGACATCGCTGTGCTCAAGAATGGCTGGTATGGCGACACGAGCCGGATGTACCGGGTGGGTGAAGTGAGCGCCGAGGCACAGCGGCTTATCGACACCACTTATGAAGCCATGTGGGCAGGTATCCGTGTCGTGCGGCCCGGCGCGACGCTGGGCGATATCGGGCACGCCATTCAGCAAGTTGCCGAGAACGCCGGGTACAGTGTCGTGCGTGAATATTGCGGCCATGGTATCGGCAAGGTTTATCACGATGAACCGCAAATTCTCCATTACGGCTATCCGGGGCAGGGCCTGAAGTTGAAGAAGGGCATGATCTTCACCATCGAGCCGATGCTGAACGCCGGCAAGCGGCACGTGAAAACCCTGGCTGATCGCTGGACGGTGGTCACCAAGGATCAGTCCCTTTCCGCGCAGTGGGAGCACATGATCGCGGTGACGGATGATGGCTTCGACGTGCTGACGCAGTGGCCTGAGGTGGCGGTTCAGGAGCAACCGGCCATCGAATCGGCACTGCCTTAGACGAGTGCCGATACCTGAATACCGTGAAAAAATCCCGTGGAAACGGGATTTTTTTTGGCCATCAGACTACCGCGGGCTTTGCCGCTTGGGCGTCGCCTGCGGGAATGTCGTGCAGCGAAATTCGCGAGGTTTCCGGCAGCGCCAATCCACCGGCCAGCGCCAGCAACGCCACGGCGATCAGATAAAACGCCGGCGAGAGATTGCTGCCGGTGGCGCTGATCAACCACGTTGCCACCAGTGGCGCGGTGCCGCCGAACAGCGTGTACGCCATGTTGTAGGTGATCGCCGACGCGGTGTAGCGCGTGCGCGTGGGAAAGGTCTCCGACAGCAGGGCAGCAGTGACCACGCCACACAGCACTGCGCCAATCGCCAGCAGCATGACGCCGACGATGGACGCTGCGAACGAGCCGGAACTGGCCATCAGGAACGATGGATACACCGCGACGATCAGCAGCGCGCACGCGGTCATCACGGTCATCCGCCGCCCGACCCGGTCCGAATACCACCCGGCCAGCGGGCAGATCGCCGCAGCGAAAATCAGCGCGATCAGCGACACCAGCAACGCCGCAGCCCGGCTCAAACCGCCGGCCACTTGCAGGTACGTCGCGAAGTAAGTGGTGAACATGTAAAACGACAAGGCGGTGAGCGAGACGAAGGCGCCCAGGCAGCAAATGGCTGCGCCATGGTTGCGCAGGGTGTCCTTGAGGGGTGAGTGCGCCACCGCGTGCTCTTGAGTGACGGCCTGGAATGCCGGGGTTTCATCGAGCTTCCAGCGCAAATAAAGGCCTACCAGCCCCAGCGGAGCGGCGATCAGAAACGGCAAGCGCCAGCCCCAGCTGCCCATCGCTTGCGCCGACAACGAGGCTTCCAGCGCATAAGCCACCACAGCCGCCGCTGCGAAGGCAGAAAAGGTCGACACGGGAATAAAACTGCCATACCAGGCCCGCTTGTCATTCGGTGCGTGCTCCATCAGATAGGCGCAGGCACCGGCGTATTCGCCGCCGGCAGAGAACCCTTGAGCGCAGCGGATCAGGGTCAGGAGAATCGGCGCCAGCACGCCAATGGCGGCGTAGGTGGGCAGCAAACCGATCAGAGTCGTCGCGCCAGCCATCAGCAAAATGGTCATGGCCAGCGTACGCTTGCGACCGATGCGATCGCCGAGCATGCCGAAGAAAATCCCCCCGAGCGGCCGAAAGGCAAACGCCACGGCAAACACCGCGAAGGTTTTCAGCAGGGCGACGCTGGCATCGCCGCTGGGGAAGAATTGCTGAGCGATGGTGGTCGCCAAAAAGCCATAAACGGCGAAATCGAACCACTCGACGAAGTTGCCAATGGCGGCTGCGACTATCACTTTTCTCAGCGTCTGCGGGCTGACTTGCTCTGTAGCGGCGCTGGTCATGTTTAACCTCGGCGTTCTCATCATTGGGCTTTCGAGTATCGAGGAAGCTGCTTGATCGACTCGGCTCAAAAGTGTCGCCTGCGTAGTCAGGACCGACGCGCAAAGGGCTGGATTGAAGGGGCGCGTCCACTTTCCGTGGCCTCCAGTCTGGCGAGAAATATTTTCTTACACTCTCCTTGCAAGAAAAGTTGTACGACGACGTACCTCCATGTTCGACTGCGCCCGTTCTCACAAAAAAAATAATGGAGATACTCCTCTATGCCGAGCATTCCTACGGTGGAAGGGCAAGCCCTTGCGCCCACGCAAAATCGCTTCTCACGGATATTGAAGCTTCTAGGTCCAGGGATCATCGCCGTGTTGTCCTGGCTGGGGGCGGGCGACTTGATTACCTCTTCTGTCGCCGGGGCAAACTACGGCTACGCGATGATGTGGGTATTGGCAGTGTCGCTACTGCTGCGCTACCTGATCGTCAACATCATTGCCCGGTTCCAGTTATGCAATAACCAGGGCATGACCATCCTCCAGGGCTACGCCCAACTGAATCCCTTCTTCGCCTGGTTCATGCTCGTGTAAGCCCTGTTGATGGGCCACCTGATGAACGCCTACATGATCAAGGGCGCCGGTGAATCCCTGGCGATGCTGCTGAAAATCGACCACCCGTTGCTGTGTTCCGTCGCGGTCGTGATTGCGGTGTGGCTGCTGGTCGGACGCAATATCTATTCGATGATCGAAGGCGTGATGAAAGTGCTGCTGGCGATCATGACGCTGGCGTTCATTGCTCTGGCGGTGATGTCGGGCCCGGACGTGGTCGGCATCGTCAAAGGCACCATCGGTTTCAGCATTCCGCCTGATGAAGGTGTGCACGGTGCCTTGCTGGTAGCGGTTTCGGTGATTGGTGCTGTGGCCGGCTCGATTGCCAACTTCGTCCACCCGTACGTGATGCGCCAGAAAGGCTGGGTCGGCCCTGAGCACAAACGCATTCAGCGCAATGATTTGCTGTTTGCCGTGTTCGTCGGGATCGTGATCAACCTGGCTATCTGGATCGTCGGTGCAGAAATCCTGCGGCCCAACGGCATCGAAGTCAAAACCCTGAGCGATCTGGGCAAAGCGCTGGAATTGTTCTTCGGCCCGATCGGCTGGTACGTGTTCTTCATTGGCGTTTTTGCCACGCTGTTCGCCAGTATCTCGGGCAAGACCACCGCGTTCCCGATGCTCATCACTGACGCCTTCCAGCACGTACGCCCCAAGCGTCGGGATAAATACGGCAAAGAGTTCCACCATGACCCGATGCACAAGTGGTTCATGTTGTTCATTCTGGTCACGCCACTGATCTGGTCGATGCCGGGCATGCCCGATTTCGTCACACTGACCATCGGTGTCAGCGCCCTGAACATCATTGGCTTGCCGGTTATTTCCCTTGGCCTGCTGATCATGTCCAACCAGAAATCGTTGCTCGACAAGAAGTATCGCAACAACCTCTTCGAAAACATTGCACTGCTGTTCGCCACTGGCCTGGCGCTGTGGGTGGCGTTCCAGTTGGGTGTTGATTTGTTCAGCTGACAGGCGGATGGCTCCTCATGGATGAGGAGCTTCGTTAGGCAGTTATCACGCCGTACGGCTCCCCAGTATCCGTCACACATGGAGCTGGTTGCTGCCCTCGTTGGCAGCAGCCAACCCTACGCCTGTCCCCTCCAGTCAAGCCACCTGCGGCAAGCAGGCGTATACCACCATCTCAACCAGCATTTCTTCACGTGCCAGTCCTGCCACTACGATTGCCGCGCGGTTGGGGTAGGGCGCCTCGAAGTATTGCGCATAAACAGCGTTGACCGTTGCCAGGTAGCTGCGGTCGGTGACGTAAATCATGACCTGTGCGACGGCGTCCAGCGATGTACCCGCGGCCTCGAGGGTATGGCGAAGGTTGTCCAGGGTCTGGCGCGCCTGGGATTCGATGCCTCCAGCCACCACCTGACCTTGAGCATCAATGGGGATCTGTGCGGTGTAAAGCGTGCCGTTACCGACCACTGCCCACTCAAGCGGGGATCTGGAGGTATATAGATCAGTTTTGATCGCGTATTTCATCGGCTAATTCCTGTGTGAACGGTTCGGGACGTGTCAGTCGGCATCGCTGCCGCCACCTGCGCCATGACGACGCGACGTTTCGCTACTCTCGACCAGCACATGTTCGGCCATTTGCTTGAATCGCAGCCAGGTCGATTCGCTGACTGTGAAGCTTTGCTCCAGCGATACTTGCGGGCGGCGCTGTTCGCGGGCGGGCGTTTTTGGAAGAGTGAAGAGTACGCTGATGCTTTGCTCCACATTCGCGGTGCGGTTCAGCACTTCGACGTGCAGTTCAGGATGGCTGTTGCCAGCCAGGAAGGAGGCGGTGTGAACTTGGCGGGCATCGCCCCACCGCGCCTCAACATCCAGCCCTTGCTCGGCTACCCGGCACAGGTAGCCGAGGAGCAGCAGGCGGTTGTGGCAATGGTGGATTCGCAGCACGCTCTGGCCACCTGGCAATGATTTGCCAAGCGCCAGTTCCACGGCAGTCGCCGCGCAGCGCAATACACTCTGGCCGCCAACGTCGATGACCAGGAGAGAGCTGTCTTCGTAGCGCACGGCGAAGGGTCGGTCAGCTTCACATTGTAAATAATCCAAAGCCTTTTCCAGCGCACCGATGCCGTCGAGCCCCTGGCGCTGCAGCCAGCCGACCATATCTGCTGCATCTTCGCAATCACCAGGCGCAAAGCCCATGCCTTCGAAGGCCTTGCGGCACATCACCTGAATTTCGTTTAGCGATACGCGCATCATCAGTGGTCTCCGTCGGGCATGACCGCGAAATTCCAGTCGTCGGCAAACGGCTGACCTATATCCGCCACCAGCGGCGCACCCTGGAAAAGGGTGATACGCACCCAGCGGCTGGACTTGGGATCGAATTTGCCTGCGCCGAAAAACGCCAGTTTGCAGCGCAACAGATGAATCGGCAGCATGTCGTGGGCGAGCAGGTTGGCGCGGATTTCGCCATAGACACAGTCGGCCATGTTCTGCAGGCGACGTACCGTGCCCTTGAACGTCGGGTGGGCGATCAGGAAGTGCCCGGTCAACTCGCCGGGGTGCTCGTGCATATGATCGAGCAGGGCGCGGTAACAGCGCTGAATGTTGCGCGCAATGCCCAGCTGCATTTCCTTTTCTGCACCTGGCTCCGCAGCGCGCATGCCCAGTCGCGGTTCTTCCTTTTCGGCGGAGCGGTACCAGAAGTAGTGCTCGCCATCGACATGGCGAAAGTCGTAAGTCAGCGCCCAGGCGTAGTGCTTTTCGATCAGCTCGCGCAGTCGCGCCAAAGGCAGATGCGCCTCCAGGCGCCAGCGCTCTTCCACGACCATCTGATCCGCCAGCGGCGTGACGTGCTCCGGATACAGTTCCAGCAACAGGCTGACCAGCAATTCCTGGCAGCCGAGACCCGTGTGCACTTCGCTCCAAGGCAGCAAGCGCGACCAGAGACCGTCGCTGGCAGGCTGACGGCTGAGCCATTCCTGCAGTAGTGTCAGGTCGGTCAGGGTTTGCTGGTCCTGCTTGTGTTGGCGCGCGTCTTCGGTCCGGGTCTGCTGCAAATGCAGGCTTGCCCGTTGCACAAGCTCATGGAAACGCAACAGGTGGCTCGCATCTGCCGCCTGTGCGAGGACCCGCGCCAAGGCCGTTTCCCGCGCCAGGATCCATTGATCGATCAGCTGCGGATGGTTGAGCAGGAAGGGCGCCATGCCCAGGCCGGTGGCATTACCCACACCCAGATAGCGCTGCAGCTGCACGTCGAGTTTCGCCGCGCGTTGCGGACTGCGAACGCGGGCCATGTGTTCGATCTGTTCGATGCTGAAATGGCGCAGCAAGTACACAGTAAACATTTGCGCGCTGAAGGGCTGGTTGAAGTCTGCGTTGCCCGACAGGCAGCCGAAATCGGCGATGCCGAACTTGCCGTTGCCGTACACGGCGGTGGTGCGGTAGAGGTAGCCGACGTCGGCCAGTTGGCGAGCATCGGGTTGCTGGCCTTCGGCCAGCGCCATGAGGAATCGCTCGAAATTGCGCAAGCTTCGGTTGGCGCGGGAAAGCACCAGCACCCGCGCATCGAAGCGTCCGGCTTCCTGCAAAGGGACGTTGCGTTGCAGGTCTGCCATTTGCGCCTCGTCGACATCACCGGCCACTAACACGAAGCAGACATCCCATTGATCGGCGATCACCCGGTCGGTGCGTTTTTCCGGCGGCAGGTAGGCCGAGAAGATCACGCAATGGTAGTGTGCCGTCGGCGTGTCGATGCGGTAGATGACGGTGCCGTAGCCGTCGCCATCCAGGTCAAAACGGCTGCGCTGAATAAGCCACTGCTGATTCATCATCTTGCGCATGGTACTGCGCACGAAGCTCAGCGGGCTCTGGAAGTGGCTGCCCAGCCGGGCCAGATCCATGACCTGACTGGCAGGCCGCAGCGCCAGCGCTGCGGAGGGGTTGTCGGACATTTTCAGGGTTCCTGAAGGCATCATGATCAAAGACCTTGCTCGCGGGCCATTTGCCGGGCGATGCGGACCGAATCCCACAGTGCCGGCAGAATCACCAGCGACACGGGTACTGCGGTGATGACGATGAAAGACTGCAAAGCGGTGACGCCGCCGGCCCCGATGGTGATCAGTACCACGGCGGCCAGGCCCATGCCGATGGCCCAGAAACCGCAGAGCCACTTTTTCGGTTTATCCGTACTGGACATTGCCAGTGCCACGGTGAAGGCCATCGCATCGCCGTTGGTGGCTACCGAAATGAAGCTCAGAAACAGAAACAACGCGCTGATCAGGCCACCCAATGGCAGGTTTTGGGTGACGCCCAGCAGCAGGTCTTCAGGCTGTGTGCCGTGGGCCGTGACGATGCCGGGTGTCTGCAATTCCAGGCCGATGCCGGTGCCGCCGACCACGGTGAACCAGAACATGGTCACCAGCGGTGCGATAATCGACAACGTCATGATGATCTCGCGAATCGTACGGCCTCGCGAGATCCGTGCGACGTACAGCGCGACCATCGGCGCATAGCCGATGAACCAGCCCCAGTAGAACACCGTCCACCAATCGAGCCACTTGGGATCGGCGCGGAACAGCGTCAGCGGAATGAATTGCTCTACATGCAGCGCGAACGCCGACGGGAAGCCACTGAGAATGAACAGCGTCGGCCCAAACACCACCATGAACAGCGCCAGACCGAGCATCAGCCACACGTTGATCTCGCTGACAAAACGAATGCCTTTGAGGCCGACAAGGCAGGACGTGGTGTACATCACGGTCACCAGGATAATGGTGATCGACTGTGTCACGATGCCGTTGGGTACGCCCCAGACCGCGTGCAATGCGCTGCTGATCTGCAGGCCGAGAAAACCGATCGGGCCGATGGTGCCGGCGACCACCGCGATGATCGAGGTGGCGTCGGCGAAAGTGCCGATCGGACCTTTCAGTGCGCGTTGGCCAAACAGTGGGTAGAGCAAGGTGCGCGGGGCCAGCGGCAAACCTTTGTCGTAATGCAAGTGCATCAGCACGATCGCCAGCAAGCTTCCGAGCACGGCCCAGGCGAGGAAGCCCCAGTGCACGAAGGCCTGCGCCAGTGCTGCGGTCGCTGCCTCTGCGCTGTGTGGCTGCAGGCCGGCGAAGAATGGTGGCGGGCTGGCAAAGTGCATCAACGGTTCTGCCGCCGCCCAGAAAGCGCCACCGCCGGCGAGCAGTGCGCACATGATCACGGCGATCCAGTTGAAGGTGCTGATGTCCGGGCGTTGTTCGATGCCGCCCAGTCGCACGCGGCCACATTTCGAAAAGCAGATGCCCAGGCTGATCACGAAAGTCGCCAGCATCAGTACTTGCCAGTACAGACCGAAAGCCCTGGTGGACCAGGCGAAAAGCGTGTTGACCAGTGCCGATACCGCTTCGATGTCAACCAGCGCGGCAATCAGAAACGCGCCCAGAAAGCCGCCGCTGATGAGGAACAGCGGCCAGTCGATGTCTCGGGCGATTGGCAGACCCACGGCCTGGCCGTCAGCCTGAAGAGTGCTTGAATTTTTCATGAAGCCTCCGGAACCTGCGATTGTTTTTATTGTGCATGCTGTCCGTGCAGGGATGGCTCAGGCCTGCGCCGTGGTAGCGGTTTCCAGCAGACGCAGCCAATTCATACCCATGATCTTGCCCACATCATCTTCAGCAAAGCCCCGGCTGCGCAGGCCGTTGGCAATGTTGGAAAAGTCGCGGCTGTCGCGGAACCACTCCAGCGGCGCTGGCCAGTTGGCGTTGTCCCTTGATCCTTCGCCGTAGTCCTTTTCTTTGCTCCAGCGGCCGTTGCGCATCCATTCGAGCACCGACAGCGGTTGCGCCTGGCACAGGTCGGTGCCGATACCGATGTGATCGACGCCCATCAAATCCGCGGTTCTGGCAATCATGTCGCAATAGCTTTCCAGGCTGCACGACGAGGCGCCTTTGAGGTGGAAGGGGTACGTGCTGAAACCCAGCAATCCGCCGGACTCGGCGATGCCACGCAGCACCGCATCGGACTTGTTGCGCTTGGCGGCATGGAAGCTCGATGGATTGGCGTGGGAAATGATCACGGGCCGGGTCGACAGTTCGATTGCCTCGAGCGTGCTGCGCTCGGCGCTGTGCGACATGTCGATCAACATGCCGACGCGGTTCATCTCGGTGATGACCTGGCGGCCGAAACGGCTGATGCCGCTGTCCTGCTGCTCATAGCAGCCACTGGCGAGCAGGCTCTGATTGTTGTAAGTGAGCTGCATGACGAACACGCCCAGTTGCCGGAAGATTTCCACCAGATCAATGTCGTCTTCGATCGGCGAGCAGTTCTGGAAACCAAAGAATACGCCCACCAGACCTTCCTTATGGGCCTCGCGGATATCGGCCGCCGAACGCACCGGTCGGATCAGCTCGGGCCAGGCCTCGAACCGGCGGTTCCATTCACCCAGGCGCGAGAGGGTTTCGCGCGCATTCTCGTGGTAGGCGATGGTGGCATGCACTGCGCTCAGGCCGCCGGCCTGCATTTGCTGGAATATTTCCGGGCTCCAGTTGGAATACTGCAAGCCGTCGATCATCAAAAGGTCGTGCATGGCGGATGCTCCATCAGGGCCGAACGTAAGTGGTTTTGACCACGGTGTAGAAATCACGGGCGTATTGCCCCTGTTCGCGTGGCCCGAAGCTCGATGCTTTGCGACCGCCGAACGGCACGTGGTAGTCGGTGCCTGCGGTCGGCAGATTGACCATCACGCAGCCCGTTTGCGCGCGGCGCTTGAACTCGGCGGCATGGCGCAACGATTGGGTGATGATGCCGGCGGTCAGGCCGTATTGAGTGTCGTTGAGCGTCGCCAACGCCTCGTTGAAATCGCGCACCCGGATGACGCAGGCGATCGGCCCAAACACTTCTTCGCGGTTAATGCGCATGTCATTACGTGTGTTGATGAACAGGGCTGGACGCATGAAATACCCGTCGGTATCCAGTTGCAGGCGCTCGCCGCCTTCGATCAGGGTCGCGCCTTCGGTCTGAGCCATGCGCAGGTATTCGAGGTTCTGCTCCAGTTGTCGGGCCTCGGCCACCGGCCCGATCTGCACGCCGGCCTCCAAGGCGTGGCCGACTTTAAGTTGGCGCATGCGCCCGCGGAGGGCCTCGACGAAGCGGTCGTGGATGGCGTCGCAAACAATCAGTCGCGAAGACGCTGTGCATTTCTGTCCGGTGCCGAAAAAGGCCCCGTTCAAGGCGCACTCCACTGCCACGTCGAGGTCGGCGTCGTCCATCACCACCAAAGCATTTTTGCTGCCCATCTCAAGCTGACAACGTACCAGGTTGCCGGCAGTTGCCACTGCGACGCGGCGACCGGTGGTGAGCGAGCCGGTGAAGGTCAGCGCATCAATGTCCGCAGACTGCACCAGCGTTTCGCCGACGCTGGCGCCACTGCCCATGACCAGGTTGAAAGTGCCAGGCGGCAGACCTTGGCGACTGATGATTTCGGTCAGCGCCCAAGCACTCGCCGGCACCAGGTTGGCCGGTTTGAGCACGACGGCATTGCCGAAAGCCAGGGCCGGGGCGATCTTCCACGCGGCAGTGGCCATGGGAAAATTCCACGGGGTAATGACGCCCACCACACCGACTGGTTCGCGGTGCACTTCAATATCAATGCCGGGGCGCACTGAAGCGGCAGTCTCGCCAATCTGGCGCAAGACTTCGGCGGCGTAGTAATGGAAAAACTGGCCGCTGCGATTGACCTCGCCGATGCCCTCGGCCAGCGGCTTGCCTTCTTCACGGGACAGCAACTGCCCCAGCTCTTCCTTGCGGCCGATCAGCTCGTCGCCGATGGCCATCAGCAGCGCTTGGCGCGCCTCCAGGCCGACGGCAGCCCACAATGGCTGCGCGGTGCGGGCGGCCTGAATGGCTGAGCGAGTTTGTTCTTCGCTGGCCTGATGGTATTCACCGATCACGTCGCGGTTGTCGGACGGACTGTGATTGCTCAGCGTGGTGTGGCCTTCGCACCATTGTCCGTTGATGTAGTTTTTGTAGGGAGTGAGTGACATTGAGAAAGCCTCCGTTTGCGTGGCTTTCATCTTGCGAGCAATATGGACGAAATAAAAATTAATAAAAAATATGAATCGATAAGGAATACTAACCATGCTGCCCGAGCTGAAAATCGCCCAGCTGCGCTACTTTCTTTTGGTGGCTGAACTCAAGAGCTTCCATGGGGCCGCACGCCAGGCTTACCGCACTCAGCCGGCCATGTCCCTGGCCGTGCGCGAGCTGGAACACAAATTGGGTCAGGCCTTGATCGAGAAAAATGGTGGTCGGGTCGAACTGACGCCTTTCGGCGAGCACTGTCTGCCGCTGTTTCATGGCTTGATCGAGCATCACGATCGCATTGCCCGGGAGGTAACCTTATTAGTGCAGCACGAGATCGGCCAAGTCAGCATTGCCACTGTGCCTTCAGTGGCCAGCCGCTTGCTGCCGGGTCCGCTGGGACGTTTCGTGGTCGAGCATCCGAACGTGCAGATCAGCATCCAGGACGGCACGGCCGACAGCGTTCATCAGTTGTTGGTCCAGGGCCAGGTGGACTTCGCAATCAGCAGCATGTGGGTGGCCGACGAGCAGGTCGAGTTTGAGCCGATGTTGCACGACCAGGTGGGCGTGGTGTGTCGCGCCGATCATCCTTTGCTGCAAACGGCAGGAAGCTTGCACTGGTCCCATTTGCAAGGTTTGCCGATGATCCGCAACGGCACTTCGCGTCTGTTGGAAGGTACCGATGCAGAGTGTTTGCTGGAACACAGTCGTTTATTTATTTCCAACATGATCTCGTTGATTGCGATGCTGGAGGAGGGCGTCGGAATCAGCACCTTGCCGTACCTGGCTTTCCCGCAGGAAAACGAAAAGCTCGCCTTCCTGCCGCTGGCCGAACCAAAGGTTGAACGCCAGATCGGTATGCTCACGCGCAGGGGGAGAAGTCTGTCGCCAGCGGCGGGCGCGTTGATGACGTTCCTGCAGGCGAACACCTCGCCCGAACAGCAACAATTGCGCTGAGTGGCGATATTTGTTTGAGGAGACCGCTTCCCCGCACTTTATCGCAGGCAAAAAAAAGCCCGCGATGGGGGGTGCGGGCTGGTAATCACAAAGGAGCTGGGTACACCGTACGCCGGCGCATGTGAAAATAATGTGATCGATGTGGGGCGGGTTTTCTGAAGATCACCAGAACGTGCCGCGCAAGGTCAGCATGTGGTTGCGGGGTTCGCCGTACCAGTTGGTGGCAGACGTCGACCCCACCGTGGCGTAGTAGGTTTTGTCGAAAACGTTGTTGGCGTTGTAGGTAACCGTCCAGTGCTCGTCCACCCGGTATTCTGCCAAGGCGTTCCACACCGCGTAGCCCGCCTGGCTGAAGTCGTAGGCATTGCTGACGCCGTTGGCGGTGACCGTGCCGCTGAAGTAGTTCGAGCTTTGCAGGTTGACGCCGCCGCCTACCTTGAAGTCCGACCACATGCCCGGCAGGCGATACGTCGAGAACATCTTGAACAGGTGTTTGGGCGTTTGCGTGCTGATCGGTGCCTTGGCATTGCGGTTACGGTTGTTGTTGTAGGTGTAGCCGGCCATCAGCATCCAGTCGGGCATGATTTCGCCGGAAATTTCCATGTCGATCCCTTTGCTGATCACTTCGCCCTGGTCCAGCCAGCAGCAGCTGCCGGAGAACGCAAAGTCGTTGGTCGGGTAGCCCGGATCGCGCACGCCCTGGTTCTCGCGCTTGGTGTAATACAGCGCGATATTGGTATTGAGCGCACCGCTGAACAGCTCGCCTTTCAAACCGGTTTCATAGGTCTTGCCTTCCATCGCATCCATCGGCGAGCCGGGCAGGGGACCTTGCAGCAGGTTGACCTGGGGTTTGTAAGTTTCCGAGTAACTGCCGTAGACCGACCACTCATCGTTCAAGTCGTAGACCAGACCGCCATAGGGCGTGACTTTAGTCGGCTCACGCATGTCGATGTTCGACTGCGTGGTCCAGGTAGTGCCGACACGGGTCTGGTAAGTCTGTTCGAATTTATAGCGCTGCACCCGTGCGCCGAGGATCAGGTGCAACGGATCGGCGAGTTGCAGACGCAAACTGCCGTACAGACCGTATTGCTTCTGGTCGTTGGGGTTGTAGTCGCGGGTGTAATTGCGATCGTTGGCGGGTTCCGGAAAAGGCGTGCTGTCCGGGTCAAACGGGCTCAAAGGGCCACCCGCCGATGGATAGCGACCGGTGCCCAGCCAGCGGCTGGTGATTTCCTGGTAGTCGGCGCCTACCACCAGATTGTGCTGCAGGCCGAACATCTGGAAGGTGCCGGACAGGTTGGTGTCGAGCATGCGCTGCTGATTTTCCTGTTTGCTCGAGCTGCCGAACCAGGTCAGGCCAGTGCCGGTGGCCGGGTTGATGCCCACGCCATTGGCCGTGGTAGTTTTGAAATAACCGACATCCCACAGGTCGGTGTACGACACGTTGAGCTTCCAGTCCTCGGACAGCTGATGGTCGATCTTGGCAAACACCTCGCGGCCGGTGGCATCGGTGTAGGCCCAGTTTTCACTCATGCCGGTGCGCCGGGGCAGGCCGATGTCGGAGCCGTCGAGGTAACGCGGCACTGAACTCTGCGTACCGTTTTCATGGGATTTGTTGTAGCGGATGCCGGCGGTGAGCATCGTATCGTCAGTGATGTCGGCCTCCAGTACGCCGTACACGAACGGTTTTTCGGTGCTGCGGTTATCAACAAAGTACTGGCGATCGGTATTGGCCACGACCATCCGCCCGCGCAGTTTGCCGTCGAAAGCAATCGGCCCGGTGACGTCCAGCTCCTGGCGGTAGTTGTCCCAGCTGCCGGCCGAGGCGCTGAACTTCAACTGAAACGTGTCCATCGGGCGCTTGCGCACCATGTTCACCAGGCCACCTGGGTCGCCCGTGCCACCGAATAACGCCGCGGTGCCGCGCAGTACTTCTATGTGATCGAATTCCGCCAGATCGTAGACGTTGGATGAATAGAAACTGCCCAGCGAACTGCCTTGGGCCATGGGCGCCGCACCATCGAGCTGGAAGTTCTGAATGGTGAAGCCGCGCGACAGAATGTCGAAGGTGCGATAGGTATTGCTCTGCACGGAAATGCCCGGCGTTGCCCGCATCGCATCGTTGATGTCGGTCATTTGCTGATCGTCCATCAACTGCTCGCTGATGATGGAAATCGACTGTGGCGTCTGCCGCAGACTGGCCGGCGTCTTCGAGCCGACGCTGGTCAGGCCGGTGGTGTAAGACCCCGAGTTTTCCGTCGCCTGGCCCATGCCTTGGCCTTCAATACGTGTGCTGCCGAGCTCGATCACCATGTCGTCGCGTTGCGAAATCACCAGCGTCGAGCCTCGCTGCTGGTAAGTCAGATCGCTACCGTCGAGCAAGCGTTGCAGCGCATCAAGAGGTTCAAGCGTACCTTTGAGGGCAGGCGCGTTGCGTTGGGCGACGATGCCGTCGTCCACTGCAATCGTCAGCCCTGCGCGTTCGCCCAATTGCCGCAGCGACGTTGCCAACGACTGCGAGGGTAAATCGAAGGCAATGGGTGCCGCCAATGCGTGCCCGGTCAGCGCCAGTGACAGGGCAACCACCAGTGAACTCAAGGAATGACGATGCATGGGTTTTCTCGTTTTAGGGAGCAGATACCTAATGACGCGGCAGCTGGCAAAACCCTGATGTCGTCGCGCACATTCTTTTCAGAGGCGTCATCAACGCGCCCGCAACTGAGTGCTGCCATCAAGCTGTGTGACCTGAACCGGCGCCACGGCCGGTAACGCGGCCAGGAAGCTGTCGATGTCGGCGAGCTGCACGACGGCGCTAATCAACGGCGACTTCCTCCCGGGCAGTGTGATCACCGGGCGTTCTCGATAGCGTGAAAGGCTGTCCGCGATTTCCGTGAGATCCGCCTGGGTAAAAACCAGTCGCCCGCTTTCGAAGGCGAAGGCGTTATCTGCCGGTAAAGGCAAACGCTTGAGGGGCTCGCCGCGAATGACCTGCGCCACATCGCCCGGATGCATGTGCAAGCGGGTGGCGTCGCTGTCGACCTGTACCTGGCCACGTTCAAGGCTGATCCGAAGCCTGTCTTGCAGACGATTGACCACGAAGCGTGTGCCCAGCACCGTTACTCGCGCCAGTCCGGCGTCAATAACAAAGGGGCGTTCGACGTCGTGGGCGACATCGAAAATCACTTCGCCCTGCAACAGCAAGAGCAGGCGTTGCTGGCTGTCAAACCGCACCAGCATGCGCGTGTCGGCGCCCAGCGAGAGTTGCGAACCGTCGGGTAGTCGATACTGCTGGCGTTGACCTTTGGCAGTTTGTAAAAGCTGTTCGTAAACACCGCTCGTCGTCCAGAGACGCCACGACAGTCCGCCGACCAGCAACCCGGCCAGCCCCAACATGCCATTGCGCAGGAACCGCCGCCGACCGTTGTTTTGTTCCATCTGCTGCGCCAGGGCTTCTGTCTTGCGGGTTGAAGCAAAGTCACCCCACAGCTCGGCAAACGCCTGGTATTCGACCTGATGCCGAGGGTCGGCACGCAACCAGTGGTTGAACCGGGCACGGTCCTGATGATCGTCATCCATCTCCAACAAGCGGACGAACCAGGCAGCGGCCTCTTCGCGCGGTGAACTCATGGGCAAAGCGCTTCCCGCGCCGCGCGCAGATCCAGCAAGGCACGCATCAAATGCCGCTCGACCATATTCAGGCTGATCCCCAGCATGGTCGCGATCTGAGCCTGCAGATGACCTTCGATGCGCGCCAGCCAGAACACTTCCCGGCAGCGCGCGGGCAAGCAATCAAGGATGCGCTGCAAGGCTTCAAGGCGCTGCTGCATGTCGGCCAGGTGCTCGGCGGAGGGGGCGAAGTCGGCGCTCGGGTTGTCCGGTTGAATGCCCAGCCGGATCTCATCAGTCAGCGGGACATAGCGCGCGGCGTGGCGGTAATGGTCAATCAATACTGAATGCGCGACGCGGCGCAGGTAGGCGTTGGGTTGATCGATATTGATGCGTTGGCTGGCCAGCATGTAGCGGATGAATGCGTCGTGGAGGATATCGTAGGCAACGTGCACGCAGCGGGTTTGCCGGCTCAGGCTGAGCAGCAGATCCGTGTAGGCCCACCTGAGGTTGATACCGTTCCAGTTCATTGTGTCCAGTCCTGCCGCCAGCACCATGCTGACCTGTTGGCAACAGGTGTCAGCCCGCGGCGCACTTGTCGGGGAGCGCGCGCCGCTGAGGCAGGAGAATAAAAGCTTTGAAGACCGAGTGCAAATGGGAAGAATTATTATTCGCGATTATTGCAGGGGGTTGAGTGCGGGAGGGAGTCAGCGCTGATGCCGGGCTGGGGGCCTGTCCAGTCGCCGCTCCAGGCGCCGGCCGGACAGGCGTTGAAGCTCAGTTGTCAATGATCCCAGAATGCGGCGATCCAGCGGAAAGCGTCACCGTTGATCGCTACTCGACCCACCGACGGAAACGGCAAGTGCGTGGCAACCAGGTATTCGCCGGTCTCGGCGGCTTCACGCATCATGTTGACTCGCACGCGGACCGCTTCTTCCGGGTCATGCTCGAAACCGTTGTGCCAGTCCGGGTGATCGAACGCGACCGGGAATAACGCGTCGCCGGCAAACGTCAGTCGCTCGCCAGCGGAACGCACGTGAACCACGCTGTGCCCCGGCGTATGGCCGCCGGTGCGCTTGACCACCACACCCGGCGCGACTTCGTATTCGTCATCGAATGTACGGACCTTGTCGCGGTACTCGTTGATGAACTGCTGGGCAGTTGAGCGCAGTACGTCTGGCACTGGCGACGGCATGTCCGTATGAGTGAAATCGGGTGCTGCCCAGAAGTCCACTTCGATCGCCGCCACATGAATACGCACGTCCGGGCGCAGGCTGTTTTTCACCTCGTCAACAAGCAGGCCGCCGATGTGGTCCATGTGCATGTGGGTGATGACGATGTCGGTCACCGCTGCCAGGTCTATGCCTGCAGACGCGAGGCGCTTCGGGAACTGCCCGGCACGCGGGAAGCCGGGGAATTGTCCGCCCAAGCCGGCATCGACCAGGATGATCTGCTCACGGCTTCGCACCACCAGAACATTCAGCGCCCAGTCGAACGCGTCCGGCCCCAGAAACATGTCTTTGAACCACTCGGCGCTGACGGCCGGGTCGACATTGGTGGACATGGTCGCGGTCGGCAGTGGCAGTACGCCGTCACTGATGACCAGTACATCAATATCGCCAATGTTTAGCGCATAACGTGACGGGACCAGCTCTTCATAGCCCGAGCTGGCGGGGCGAGAGGCATTCAGCAAGCTGCTGATCGAAGCTTGCCGAGCGTTACTGTCGGGGTGTGAGCCATCCTGTTGGACGGGGGAGTTCAGTTGTTGTGCCATGGTTGCTCTCCTGTAGTCTGGTAGACAATTCAAGCGAACGCTGCTCCGCCGGAGCGGAGCGACGGATCGCCCGGAGCCTCAGTGTGCATCGTGGCCAATCGCGTCCGATACCATACTCAGGTATACAAAACCGCCGGGTCGCATGGGGGATTTCTGGTCTCAGCAGTGCGCCAAGCGAAGGGGACGATTTACCACCTGGTGAATTATCGTCCCGGACGGCCTGAGCGGAATTTGGCGCGACAGGCTGTCGTCGCCTCGTCACTCTCTGGACCGATGCTCAAATCGCAGACAGCAAAAAGCCCGGGTTGACCGGGCTTTTGGGGGGAACTGATTCGCTGCGGCGGATCAGTAACGCTGGTACTTCGAACCGAACTCTGCGCGGACATCCGCAACCAGCACACCATCAATCACCGCATTGGCCGGGCTCAGCGCTACACGATTCTGTTGCAGGCGATCGGAACCGTCAGCGGCGACCTGGTTGCCTTTGAGGCGATCGGAACCGTCGGCAGCGACCTGGTTGCCTTTGAGGCGATCGGAACCGTCGGCAGCGACCTGGTTGCCTTTGAGGCGATCGGAACCGTCGGCAGCGACCTGGTTGCCTTTGAGGCGATCGGAACCGTCGGCAGCGATCTGGTTGCCTTTGAGGCGGTCGGAACCGTCAGCGGCGATGCGGCTTTCGATCAGGCGATCAGAACCGCCTTCGGCGATAGCGTTATGGGAAGTAGCGGCGAACGCGTTGGCTGCCAGTACCGAGAAAGCAATGCTGAGGAAGAGTTGGCTTTTCATGTCTGTGTACTCCGAAGCGTTGTAAGTGGGTATGGGTCTAGTGTTACGCCGCTCGGTTTTTTTGAGAACTTCATTGGGCTGATGGTGACTATCGACGACAGCGATGTGAGGGGATAGCAAGCACATCGCACGTTTCGCGAGGAACGCACGGGGAAGTCCGCAGGATGATCGACAGCTTCGAACGGCCCTTGCCGATAGGTCGGCCAGGTGCGCATTGCAGGAGGGAGGTGAAGGATGAACTCAAAATTTGCGCTCTTGCAAAGTCAATCAGCCCCCCGGTCTGGCGACCGGAAGGCTGGGTAGCTGACTTAACGAAACGCCGGTACCACGTGCTTGATGAACAGCTCCAGGGATTTTTTCTTTTCCGCATGGGGCAAGCTGTTATCACACCAGAAGCTGAACTCGTCGACGCCCAGTTCCTGGTAGTACCTGATGCGCGGAATGATTTCTTCCGGGGTGCCGATCATGGCGGTCTTGTGCAGGCTGTCGAGGCTGAACTCCGGACGCTCGGCGAATTTCTCCTCAGGGCTTGGCTCCAGGAAACCGTTGACCGGCGTGGTCTTGTTGCCGAACCAGGCATCAAAAGTGCGATAGAACCTGGAGATTGCCTTGGCGCCGATTTTCCAACCGTCGGGATCGTCCACGCCGTGCACGTGAGTGTGACGCAGTACCATCAGCTGCGGACGCGGCACATCCGGATTGTTGTCCAGGGCTGCCTGAAACTTGTTTTTCAGATCCAGCACTTCTTCATCGCCCTTCATCAGCGGCGTGACCATCACGTTGCAGCCGTTGGCGACTGCGAAGTTGTGGGAGTCGGGGTCGCGCGCGGCAATCCACATTGGCGGGTTGGGCTGCTGGATCGGCTTGGGCACGCTGGTGGAAGTGGGGAATTTCCAGATGTCGCCGTCGTGGGCGTAATCGCCTTTCCACAGTGCGCGCACTACCGGAACCATTTCCCGCAGCGCCTGACCGCCGGAAGAGGCAGGCATACCACCGGCCATGCGGTCGAATTCCACTTGATAGGCGCCGCGCGCTAGTCCGACTTCCATCCGCCCGTTGCTGATGACGTCCAGCAACGCACATTCACCGGCTACGCGCAGCGGATGCCAGAACGGCGCGATGATGGTGCCGGCGCCCAGGTGAATAGTGGTGGTCCTGGCCGCCAGATATGCCAGCAGAGGCATCGGGCTCGGCGAAATGGTGTATTCCATGGCGTGGTGCTCGCCGATCCATACGGTGCTGAAACCGCCGGCCTCAGCCATTAGCGTCAGTTCGGTCAGATCTTCGAATAACTGACGATGGCTGACACTTTCGTCCCAGCGTTCCATGTGCACGAACAGGGAAAATTTCATGACGCGTTGCCTCTGAACTCTTGTTGACGGCCGATCGACTGAAGGCCTGTTAATTCTGGTATACCATAATACGAGAAGCGCTCCAAATTTTTAGGGGCGATTTCTCATGCCAGCGCGGGTAATGCGCCCATCTTGCCGTTGCAGTACACCAATGGCCCCGCGTTGTGCTGAGGCACGATCAGGTTCTTGACCGCGCCAACCATGATGGCGTGATCGCCGCCCTCGTATTCACGCCACAATTCACATTCGATGACGGCCGTTGCATTGGCCAGAATCGGATTGCCCAACTCGCTCAACGTCCATTCGATGCCTTGCGCTTTGTCCTTGCCCTTGCATGCGAAGGCGTAGGCTTCGCTTTGCTGGCCGCCGGACAAAAAGTGGATGGCAAAGCGTTTGTGTTTGATCAGTACCGGATAGGAATCAGAACTGTAGTTGGGGCAGAACAGTACCAGCGCCGGATCGATCGAGAGTGAGCTGAAAGCACTGGCGGTGAGCCCGACAATTTGGCCATCGTCATCCAGTGTGGTGATGACGGTCACGCCGGACGGGAAGGATCCCATGACTTGTTTGTAGAGAGTGGCATCGATCATCGGACTGTCCTCAAGTATAGGCTTTTTTTGAGATTTGTAGGTCTGATGGTATACCGTAATACGTGTTTTGCAAGGGCTGATTCAATCCTCCGATAAACGTGACGTTATCAGGTTTAGCCCAGTAAATACTGGGATTTACCTCCGAAATTAGCAGGGATTTGCGTTGAAAATGTGGATCAGCTGTTCATTTAAAAAGCGCATCAGTCTTGTGAAATACTTGGAATACCATAATATGGCTCGCATCTGAGGGGCAGCCAAAAGCGCTCCCCCGGTTTGGCTTCATACAAATATAAGATCAGACAAACTCGAGTTCATTCCTATGCCCCAGATGACCCGGCAAGATCCGTTGATCGAGAATCATACGGTCGACTACGTCCCACTCGCTGAGCGCCACGGGAAGGCCCGCGATCTGTTTACTCTGTGGTTCAGCACCAACATTGCGCCACTGCCCATCGTTACCGGTGCCATGGTGGTTCAAGTGTTCCACCTGGATCTGCTTTGGGGGCTGTTGGCGATTGCACTTGGGCACATGATCGGCGGGCTGGTGATTGCACTCGCGTCGGCTCAAGGGCCGCGAATGGGCATCCCGCAAATGGTCCAGAGCCGAGGTCAGTTCGGTCGCTACGGCGCACTGCTGATCGTGTTCTTTGCCGCACTGATCTACGTCGGTTTCTTCATTTCCAACATAGTGCTGGCTGGCAAATCGATTGTCGGGCTGGCGCCTTCGGTGCCCGTCCCGGCGAGCATCATCATCGGCGCGCTCAGCGCCACCGCAATCGGGATCATCGGCTACCGCTTCATTCACACGCTCAACCGGATCGGTACCTGGGTGATGGGCAGCGCCTTGCTCGCCGGTTTCATCTACATCTTCGCCAATGAACTGCCCGCCGATTTTTTCACCCGTGGTGACTTCAACCTGTCCGGCTGGCTCGCGACTGTGTCGCTGGGGATCATCTGGCAGATCAGCTTCTCGCCTTACGTGTCTGACTACTCGCGTTACCTGCCGGCGGACATCGGCATTGCCAAGCCGTTCTGGGCCACTTACCTGGGCGCCACGCTGGGCACGATTTTGTCCTTCACCTTCGGCGCGGTCGCCGTGTTGGCCACCCCTGAAGGCACCGAAGCAATGGACGCAGTGAAGCAATCAACCGGGTGGCTGGGACCGATTCTGATGGTGTTATTCTTGCTCAACATCATCAGCCACAATGCCCTGAACCTGTACGGCGCGGTGCTCTCGATCATTACCTCGATCCAGACTTTCGCCAGTCAATGGACGCCGAGCGTCAAGGTGCGCGTCGTGCTCTCGAGTGTGGTGCTGGCGGGTTGCTGCCTGGTCGCGCTGGGCGCCTCGGCGGATTTCATCTCGCAATTCATCGGGCTGATTCTGGCGTTGCTGCTGGTGCTGGTGCCATGGGCTTCGATCAACCTGATCGATTTTTACCTGATCAAGCGCGGCAGCTACGACATCGCCTCCATCTTCCGTGCGGACGGCGGGATTTACGGGCGCTTCAATGTGCATGCAATCGTCGCGTATTTCATCGGGATCATTGTTCAGTTGCCGTTTGCCAATACCTCGTTGTACGTCGGCCCGTACGCCAATCTTGTTGAAGGGGCGGATTTATCCTGGCTGGTGGGATTGGTGGTGACCTGTCCGTTGTATTACTGCCTGGCGACGCGCGGGCAGGCACAGGTGCGTGAGGCGGCGCGGTTGGGGTATAGCGATTGAGGACTCGTGTTATTTCTCGTTGCCTGGCCGAAACCCGGCAACGGGGGAGATTTCAAGCGTTAGCCGAGTCCATTCTGTAGCCGGCGCCTGGTGCACCCTCATGCAATGCCGACTGGATCCTGGCATAGAGGGTGTTCGCTTCAGCGGTGGTGATAGACCGCGAGCAGTCACGCAGTACAACACGTAGAAGCACGTTTTCCTGGCCGGGTAAAAGGCCGAGGCGTTCGATTGCCTGCACGGGTAAGTCGGACAGCTCCCAACGACCTTTGACCTGCATTTCTTCGATCCAGTCAGCGCAGTCGCCAGCAGCTTGAAGCATGCGCTCTGTCAGCACTTCCTCGCTTAGTCCGGGTGTGACCGCCAAGGAAATATCACGAGTGATCGAGGGCAGGCGCGATACAGCCTTCCAGGGTTCCAGATCATGCAGTTGCGCCTGTACACGTGGGTTCTGATCCCGTAGCAGACGAATGTCGGGCATGCCTTTGCGCAACATGGTCAGGCGATCCAGCCCCATGCCGAGCGCCAGTCCCCCGTGTTGCAACGGATCTATCTGCAACCGATTCAGCAGTGACGCCGCAATGCGTCCGCACTCCAGCACTTCGACGGGATGCCCATCATTCAGCACGTTTACCTCGATGCCTCCTTCGGTGTAGTGGTGGGCATTTGGGCTGTGGACCCAAGACCTGCCAGGGATAGCGGATGTCAGGATATCGCTGACCAAACGTAACAGGTGCGCGTGCGTCGACAATTCGGGATCACCGAGCACCCAGACATCCATTTGATGCGGTTCTGCGCAGTGCCAGCGATCGCGACTATCGCGGCGGAAGGTGATGCCGGGTGCTGCCAGCAATATCATCTCGCCTGGGCGCCGGTTAACCGCAGCGTGCTGGATAGCTGTCGGAATCTGGCTGGTCATCTGTGTGCGCAATAACGAATCGTCGTCGACCCAACGGGTGTGTTCACTGCCGAGGGTTATTTCAGCGGGGTCATATCCCAGCAATCCGTAGTTGTCCTGCGCCGAAACAATCCTCGGCCCGGTGTGGATTGTGGCCTGCGGCCAACCCTTAACGCAGAGCCCGGAGAGTATTTCATTCATCAGAACTCGGATGGAGTGATCCGGAGAGCTTTTCTCGGTGAGGTCCTGAAGCATTAGAGCTTCATGGGTGGCAGCCTCTGTGAGGTATTTTTTGTGTGGTTGCATTGAAGAGTCCTCTATAAGTATCAATGGGCTTCGATTGAAGAAATGCCATCGATTAACCTAGCGAGGCTGAAAGGCTGAAAAAAGATAAAACTGAGAAACTCATAATTTTCGGAGTGTGGCTACAGACTCATCCTACATATATAGCAGGAGGTTTCATTTATCTTAGCCTCAAAGGTTGTCGGCAGAATGGCCGTGCTAGCAAGCGCGAATATTTGCAAAGCACATTATTTATGCGGTAGATGATCGTGGTTTCGCCCGCAAACCGAACACGTTCCCTTGTGGAAGCCGAGCTTGCTCGCGATGGCGGCATATCGGGCGATGATGGTTTGAGGTGTATATATTTGTAGCTGCGGTGATGGCTGATGTTGGTTCGGCTTTGCAGCGAGTCGCTAAGAAATGCCTACTCCGTCCGGCCCCCGGTAATTCAAGTGCAAGATCAAAAGATCGCAGCCTCGTTGCACTCGACAGCTCCTACAGTGGAGTGGGTGGGCGTTGTGGGGTTGGTGTTCGACTTAATAGATCCATTGGCCGGTATGGATACCGGGTTAGCCAACGGATGCACACACTCCTGAAAACAGCAAAAAAAAGGGCCACCGCAACCCGACGTTGCGGCGACCCCGAGGGTGACGCTTGCATCTCGCACATCAGCCAGTCAGTGCGCCCCGGCCGCCTTGTTTAAATCGCTCTCGGCCCACTCGGTATACACACACGCATCTGCCGTGGCCCAACGCACGAGCACCGGGTCGCCGGTCTTCAACGGCATGCCGGCCGCGGACAGCGCCTTCACCGTCATCGAGGTGCCGCCCGAGGTCATGACGGTGCAAGTCTGGCTTTCACCGAGGAACAACACTTCACCCACGATGGCCGAGACTTCGTTCCAGCCCGCAGCCAGCGGCTCCTGGGCGGCCTGGTCAACACTTAATGCCAAGGCTTTTTCCGGCCGAACCATCAGCAAGACATCCTGACCGGTCTGCAGCCCCGAGGTCAGACGAATCGACAGCGACTGGTCTTCGAAGGTCGCGGCGGCATTACCCTGAGCCTTGAGCTTGAGGAAATTCGAGTTGCCCAGGAACGACGCCACAAACGCATTCGGCGGATTCTGGTACAGGTCAAAGCCGCTGCCCAGGCCGACGATCTTGCCATGGCTGAAAATCGCGATCCGTTGCGACAAACGCATGGCTTCTTCCTGATCGTGGGTCACGTAAACAATGGTGATGCCCAGACGTCGATGCAGCTGACGAAGTTCGTCCTGCAGGTCTTCACGCAGTTTTTTATCCAGCGCGCCGAGCGGTTCGTCCATCAGCAGAATGCGTGGTTCGTAGACCAGCGCTCGCGCGATGGCGACGCGCTGTTGTTGGCCGCCGGACAATTGCGAAGGGCGCCGATGAGCAAACTGCTCAAGCTGGACCAGCTTGAGCATGGCGTCGACCCGACGTTCGCGCTCGGCGCTGGCCAGTTTGCGAATCGCCAGTGGGAAGGCGATGTTGTCGCGCACCGACAGGTGAGGGAACAGCGAGTAGCGCTGGAACACCATACCGATGTCGCGCTTGTGCGGTGGCACGTTGACCAGCGACTGGCCGTTGACCAGGATCTCGCCGCTGCTTGGGGTTTCAAACCCGGCGAGCATCGACAGGGTGGTGCTTTTGCCCGAACCGCTGGAGCCGAGGAAGGTGAGGAATTCACCGTCCTTGATGTCCAGCGAAATGTCGTCCACGGCGGCAAAATCACCGTAGTACTTGTTCAGATTGCGCAAACTTACCAAGGGTTTGTCGGTGTGCTGCGCGGGGTCTTTGATGACGGCACTCATATCGTACTCCTGGCGCTCAAGCGCTGATTGGGTTGCGCCGGCGAACGGCGGCGGCGATGACCATGACCAATACCGAGAGGCCGATCAGCAGCGTCGAGGCGACGGCGATCACGGGCGTCAGGTCCTGGCGCAAAGTCGTCCACATTTTTACGGGCAAGGTTTGCAGGGTAGGGCTGGCCATCATCACGCTCAGCACCACCTCGTCCCACGAGACCAGAAATGCAAACAGTGCACCTGCAACCATGCCTGGACGAATTGCCGGAAACGTCACCTTGAACACCGCTTGCAAGCGTGAGGCGCCACAGATTACCGCGGCATCCTCGATCGATTGATCGAACAGCTTCAGCGAGTTGATGATCGAGATGATGGTGAACGGCAGCGCGACGATGACGTGGCTGACCACAAAGGCAAACATCGTCCCGGTGTAGCCCAGTTTAAGAAACAGCGCGTACACGGCGACCGCGATGATCACCAGCGGCACGATCATCGGCAGGGTGAACAGGCCGTAGAGCATTTCCCGGCCGGGAAAGCGCCCCCGCACCAGCGCGAAAGCGGTAGGCAGGCCCAGCGCCACGGCGAAGAACGTGGTCAGCACGGCGACCTTGAGGCTGGCTATCGCGGCGTTCATCCAGTCCGGATTAGAGAAGAACTGGCCGTACCATTTAAGCGTCCAGCCCGGTGGCGGGAAGACCAGCCACTGCGAAGAACCGAACGAAAGCAGCACGATGAAGACGATCGGCAACAGCAGGAACAGGGCGATCAGCCCCGTCGTGAAGTACAGGCCGAAACGCATCCGGGGGCTCATGGCATTAGGGGTCAGGAGCATGACGGCTTACCTCGCGTTACTGGCGCCAACCGGAGATTCCGGCTGAAGCTTCAGGTAGAAGTAGAACAGCACCAGCGTGATCACGATCAGCAACGCGGCACCAGCGCTCGCCAGCCCCCAGTTGAGGAACGACTGCACCTGCTGAATGATGAACTCGGGCAGCATCATGTTCTGCGCACCACCGAGCAAGGCGGGGGTGACGTAGTAACCGAGCGACATCACGAACACCATCAAGCCTCCGGAGAACAGTCCCGGCCGGCACAGTGGCAGGAACACCCGGAAGAAATTGGTCCACGGGCTGGCACCACAGATCGAGCCTGCTTGCAGGATCATCGGATCGATGGCCTGCATGGTCGCCTGCAAAGGCAGCACGATGAAGGGGATCATGATGTAGCTCATGCCGATCACCACGCCGGTCAGGTTGTGCACCATTTCCAGCGGTTGATCGATAATGCCCATCGCCATCAGGGCCTTGTTGATCACTCCGGAGGCTTGCAGCAATACCAGCCAGGAGTAGGTGCGAGCGAGAAGGCTGGTCCACATCGACAACAGCACGATGCTGAGGATCCAGCGGCCCCAGCCGCGCGGCACCAGCGTAATCGCCCAGGCCAGCGGAAAGCCCAGCAGCAGACTGAACAGCGTCACCAGGCCCGCCACCGAAAAGGTATTGAGCAAGACCCGCGCGTACGCCGAGTTGGCGAACAGTTGTTCATAATTGCCCAGCCCCGGAACGGGCTCGAGCACCCCGCGCAGCAACAGGCCGATCAATGGCGCCAGAAAGAACAGGCCGAGGAACAGCAGGGCGGGAATCAGGTTGCTTGCGCCACGCCAGCGTTGGACCAGCGAAGGCGACCGGGCGCTTTCGGCTACCAGACCAGGAACCGCCCCGGCAGCGCTTGCGGCGCCCCCGGTCGGCGTGGTCTGACGGGACGTAGTTGCCGTCACTTTCATTTGACCAGCCATTCGTTCCACCGTGTCGCGATGGCCGGACCGTTCTTGGCCCAGTACGCGAAGTCGAGAGTGATTTGGTCCTTGGCGTAAGCGGTCGGAAGATTAGGCGCCAGCACTGAATCGAGGCGGGCGACACTGTCGACGTTAACCGGGGCGTACGCGGTCAGGTTGGAGAAGTCGGCTTGCCCTTTGGCGCTGCTCGCGTTGGCCAGAAACTTCATTGCGGCTGCTTTGTTTTTCGAGCCTTTGGGAATGACCAGAATGTCGGCCATGACCAGGTTCTGTTTCCAGCTCACGCCAACCGGGGCTCCGTCCTCTTGCAGCGCGTGGATTCGGCCGTTCCAGAACTGGCCCATGCTGACTTCACCCGAGGCGAGCAGCTGCTGCGACTGGGCACCACCGCCCCACCAGACGATGTCTTTCTTGATGGTGTCGAGTTTTTTGAAGGCGCGGTCCAGGTCCAGCGGATAGAGCTTGTCAGCGGCAACGCCATCGGCCAGCAGCGCCAGTTCGAGTACGCCCGGGCTTGGCCATTTGTAAAGCGCGCGTTTGCCGGGGTAGGTTTTGCTGTCGAACAGCGCGGACCAGTCTTCAGGCTTCTTGGCGCCGAGCTTGCCCTCGTTGTAGCCGAGCACGAAGGAGAAAAAGAATGAGCCGACGCCGTGATCGGTGACAAAGCGCGGGTCGATCTTGTCGCGCTGGATCACCGAGAAATCGAGCGGCTCGAGCAGGCCTTCAGCGGCGGCGCGCAGGGCGAAATCGGCTTCGACATCGACCACGTCCCACTGCACGTTGCCGCTCTCGACCATAGCTTTGAGTTTGCCGTAGTCGGTTGGGCCGTCCTGCACCACGGTGATGCCGCTGGCTTTGCTGAACGGGTCTGCCCAGGCCTGCTTCTGCGCATCCTGGGTGCTGCCGCCCCAACTGACGAAGTTCACACTTTCGGCAGCCATCAACGCCTGGCTGGTCACGCTGAGCAGTCCCGCAAAAATAATCGCTGTAGCACGTTTGTTGAACACCATTTTTACGCCCTCATTGTTGTGTTTATGAGCGGGGCTTGGAGTGCCCGCCTATCGGGAGCAGTAGGTCCGTCTGGCCTGTTAGGGTAGTCCGGTCTATGGAATATCATATTATGGTATTCCAAACTTTGTGCAAGGGTTTCGCTTTACCGGCTATCTGCCAAATCAGGGTTTTCAGTGCTGAAGATTTGGTGAAGAGCCCGTTCTCGAGAACAAGGCTTGCTTGCACTGTGGATCCAGAAAGCGCTATCACAGGCAAGCCGTATGCTTGTGGTGCGGCGTGAACTCACCCGGTGAACGGGATGCTCTCCACCACTTCCAGGTCGTAGCCCGTCAAGCCCGCATATTTCAGCGGAGGGCCCAGATGGCGCAGTTTGCCGACGCCCAGGTCTTGCAGAATTTGCGCGCCGGTGCCTACTTCAGAATAGATCCGTGACTGCGAACGGCTGAATTGACGCGGTGGCTGGGTCAGTTGCGGGATTCGTTCCAGCAAGGCCTGCGAGGATTCGTGATTGGCGAGAACCACCACCACGCCGCGGCCTTCTTCTGCGACCCGCTGGAGTGCGGCCCACAATGTCCAGTTCGATGGCCCACTGTATTCGGCACCCACCAGATCGCGCAGTGGATCAATGACATGCACGCGCACCAGCGTCGGTTCATCGCGGCGCAGCTCACCCATCACCATAGCCATGTGGACGCCGCCTTCGATGCGATCCTCAAAGGTCACCAGACGAAAGGTGCCATGCACCGTGGGCAAATCGCGCTCGCCAATACGTGCGACGGTGTGCTCGGTGCTCAGGCGATAATGGATCAGGTCGGCAATAGTGCCGATCTTGATGCCGTGCTTGCGCGCGAAGATTTCCAGGTCGGGGCGGCGGGCCATTGTGCCGTCGTCATTCATCACTTCGACGATTACCGAAGCGGGGGTGAATCCTGCCAGACGGGCCAGATCGCAACCCGCCTCGGTGTGTCCGGCACGGGTCAACACGCCACCTTCCTTGGCCCGCAGAGGGAAGATGTGACCCGGTTGCACGATATCCGCAGGGCCGGCCCCGGTGGCAACAGCGGCCGCCACGGTGCGCGCCCGGTCGGCAGCAGAAATGCCGGTGGTGACACCCACCGCCGCTTCGATCGACACGGTGAACGCAGTGCTGAACACGCTGCCATTGCTCGGCACCATCTGTTCCAGGCCAAGACGCTGGCAATGCTCATCGGTCAGGGTCAGGCAGATCAAACCGCGCGCCTCGCGGGCCATGAAACTGATGGCTTGCGCACTGCAGCAGTCGGCAGCCAGCAGCAGGTCGCCTTCGTTTTCTCGATCTTCGTCATCAACGAGCAGGACCATTTTGCCTTGACGATAATCTTCGATTATTTCCTGGATACTGTTGAAGGCCATGTGCGGATTCTCAGTGTGTGACGGGGATATTATGTGGTATACCATAATACAAAAATAACCGAGAGGTCACTATGAAGGCGTACTGGATTGCTCATGTCGATGTTGCGGATGCCGATCAATACAGCCAATACACGCAACGGGCGCCTGCTGCTTTTGCGTTGTACGGCGGACGGATGTTGGCTCGGGGCGGGCGCAGCGAGGCGATGGAAGGCCGGCCGACGCCGCAGCGTAGCGTGGTCATCGAGTTCGATTCGTACGAGCAGGCTGTGGCGTGCTATCGGTCAGAGGAATATCAGGAGGCGCGGGGGTATCGCGAAGGTGTAGCGCGGGCCGAGGTGATCATCGTCGAAGGAATTGCCCCGGCGTAACCCTGTAGAAGCTGCCGCAGGCTGCGATCTTTTGATCCTGGGCATACTGAAAGCTGCTGGAGGTCAAGCGAAGATCGCAACCTGCGGCAGCTCCGGGGGGCGTTGCTGTCAGCGGATGAAGTGAATTTTGCCGGTGTCATCATTGCCGATATAAATCCCGTACACCCCGGCCTGTCGCTCCTCGATATACCGCTCAAGAATCTGCCGGATCGCCGGGTAGTAAATGCTCTCCCAAGGAATCTCCTCGGGCGCGAAGAATTTATAATCGAGCGTCTCAGGCCCGTATTGCCCGGTGATCTCCAGCGCAATGGCGCGGAAGATGATGTACACCTCACTGATCTTCGGCACGCTGAAAATGGAGTAGGGCGAAAGTATTTCCGCGCGGACACCGCTTTCTTCCCACACTTCACGCAAGGCCGCCTGCTCGGTGGTTTCACCGCCTTCCATGAAGCCTGCCGGCAGCGTCCAGGTGCCGGGACGCGGTGGGATCGCACGCTGGCAGAGCAGGTATTTGCCGTCCTGCTCGATGATGCAGCCGGCAATGATTTTCGGATTGATGTAATGGATGTAGCCGCAGCCTCGACACATCAGTCGCTCGTGCGTATCGCCCGGTGGCAACTGCTGATTGAGGTCAGCGCCGCCACACTTTGGACAAAAGCTCGGGCTGAACATGATTAGCGACCTATGCGCGGTTCTTTGAGAGCGATGGGCAGGGTGATCAGCGGGAGTTCGCCGGTCTCTTCCTGCTTGCGCTTGAGGTAATCGAGGGCGACGGCAGCGGCAGCCCGTACGTGATCGACGCACGCCTGGTGCGCGGCCAGAGGATCACCGCCCTTGATCGCTTCGACCATGCGTTCCATTTCCTGGTTACTGGCGCCGCGGCGATTTTCCTGGGACACCGAAGTCGCTCGCAGATAGCTGATGCGTGCCTGCAGCTGACGCAATTGGGTGGCCGCAACATGGTTGCCCGAGCCTTCGAGCAAGACGTCGTAAAAACCTTGTACCGAATCGATAACCTGTTGCAGTTCACCTTCTTTGAGCGCCTTGCGGTTTTCTGCAAGGGCTTTTTCCAAGGCCTTGATGTCCTTGGCCTTGGCGCGCAGGGTGAACAGCTGAACGATCAATCCTTCGAGGACGCACCGCAGCTCGTAGATGTCGACGGCATCGGCCAGGGTAATGATCGCCACACGCGGGCCCTTGGCATCGGCGAATTCCACCAGACCTTCGGACTCCAGGTGACGCAACGCTTCGCGAACCGACGTGCGACTGACGCCAAGCCGATCGCACAGATCGCGTTCAACCAGACGGTCTCCCGGCAACAGCTGGAAGTTCATGATGGCGGTGCGCAGCTTGTCCAGCACGATTTCGCGCAGGGTAACGGGATTGCGATTGACCTTGAAGCTGTCGTCGAGTGGCAGGCGTTTCATGGGGTCCGCTCTGAGTGTGGCTGTCCATGCAAAAAGAGCACTTCGATCCGTGGATCAGCGTGTTCAGTCATCAACAACCAAGGGTTAACTGGAGGCCTCGGCATCGGCTTCGGCGAACGCTTCACGGGCGAGCCGGAAGCTGTCGACGGCCGCGGGAACGCCGCAATAAATACCGACCTGAAGCAGAATTTCGCGTATTTGTTCACGACTCAGCCCGTTACGCAAGGCACCACGTACATGCAGCTTGAGTTCGTGCGGCCGGTTGAGGGCCGAAATCATGGCCAAGTTTATCATGCTGCGCTCTTTAAGCGACAAACCCTCCCGGCCCCAGACATGCCCCCAGCAGTATTCGGTGACCATTTCCTGCAGCGGGCGGGTGAAGTCGTCGGCGTTCTCTATCGAGCGCTTAACATAGGCTTCGCCCAACACCTGCGTGCGGATCTGCAAGCCTTTTTCATACTTGTCGGTGCTCATCGCGGCGTGCTCCCGAAGTCGTCGAGCCCACCCATCAGGGTATATTTCAATTCCAGATAATCTTCGATGCCGTACTTGGAGCCTTCCCGGCCCAGACCCGAGGACTTGATCCCGCCGAACGGTGCGACTTCAGTGGAAATCAGCCCTTCGTTAATGCCGACCATGCCGTATTCGAGTGCCTCACTCATGCGCCAGGCACGGCCCAGATCACGGGTGTAGCAATAAGCGGCAAGGCCGAATTCGGTGTCGTTGGCCATCTGTACCGCCTCGGCTTCGGAGTCGAAGCGGAACACAGCGGCGAGTGGACCGAAGGTTTCATCCCTGGCCACTTTCATCGCCAGGGTTACGCCCGCCAGGACGGTCGGCTGAAAGAACCCGTGGCCCAACGCGTGGCGCTCGCCACCGCAAAGCAATTGTGCGCCCTGGCTCAAGGCATCCTGCACGTGGTCCTCGACTTTGGCCACGGCGCGTTCGTTGATCAGCGGACCCTGATTGATGCCTTGCTCGAACCCGCTGCCAACCTTGAGTTCCGCCACCCGTTGCGCCAGTCGCGCTACGAACGCATCGTGAATGCCCGCCTGTACCAGAAAGCGATTGACGCAAACGCATGTCTGCCCGGCGTTGCGGAATTTGGCGATCATCGCACCTTCGACGGCGCGCTCCAGATTGGCGTCATCAAAGACGATAAAGGGCGCATTGCCACCGAGTTCCAGCGAGACTTTTTTCAGGGTTGGTGCGCACTGCGCCATGAGCAACTTGCCGATCGCCGTGGACCCGGTGAACGACAGTTTGCGTACCAGCGCACTGGACGTCAGCTCTGCGCCGATGACGATGGCATCGCCTGTGATAACGTTGAAAATACCCGGCGGTATCCCGGCCTGTTCGGCCAGAGCAGCCATGGCCAGCGCCGAGAACGGCGTTTCGGGCGCGGGTTTGACAATGCACGGGCAGCCCGCGGCCAGCGCCGGGCCGGCCTTGCGCGTGATCATCGCCGCCGGGAAATTCCACGGTGTAATGGCCGCAACGACGCCGATAGGCTCCTTGCTGACGACAATGCGGGCATCGCCCTTGTGGCTCGGTATGGTGTCGCCGTAGATGCGCTTGGCCTCTTCGGCGAACCACTCGATGAAGCTCGCGGCGTAGAGAATTTCGCCCTTGGCTTCTGCCAGTGGCTTGCCTTGTTCCAGGGTGAGGATTTCTGCCAGCGCATCGGCATTGTCGAGCATCAGTGCATGCCAGCGTTTGAGAATCTGGCTGCGTTCCTTGGCGGTCAATGCGCGCCACGCTGGCCATGCTTTGTCAGCGGCCGCGATGGCTTGTTTTGCTTCCTTCGCGCCAAGGTTTGGCACCCGTCCGATGACTTCGCCATTCGCCGGATTGAAGATTTCCTGACTGGCGCCATCGGCGCCATCGAGCCACTGGCCGTTGATGTAGGCCTGTTGGCGGAACAATAGTGAGGCTGCTGGACTCATGCTGGCTCCTGGAGTTTTAGGTAGATCACCTGTGGGAGCGAGCCTGCTCGCGATGGCTGGGGTACATTCAGCATCAATCATGACGGGTGCACCGCATCGCGAGCAGGCTCGCTCCTACAGTTTTTGGGTTGGTCAGGTCAGGACGGGCAGGGCGCCCAGCTTGCCTTTGTGATAGATCATCGGCGTCACCGGTTGCGCGGGCAGAATCAGGTTTTTCACTGCGCCGACAATGATCGCGTGATCACCACCGTCGTATTCGCGCCACAGTTCGCACTCGATGATCGCCGTCGCCTTGGCCAGCAACGGGTTGCCCAGCTCGCTCAGGTGCCACTCGATCGCTTTGGCTTTATCCTTGCCTTTACTGGCGAATGCATAGGCTTCGGCTGTCTGGTCGGCGGACAGCAGGTGAATCGCAAACTGCTTGCTGTCGCGCAACACCGGATAGGTGTCCGAGGCGTAGTTAGGGCAGAACAACACCAGCGCGGGGTCGATCGACAGCGCACTGAAGGCGCTGGCCGTGATGCCGACGATGCCGCCTTCCGGATCGAGTGTGGTAACTACCGTTACCCCTGACGGGAAAGAGCTCATGACGTCTTTGTAAATGCCGGGTTCGATCATTTCAGAATTCTCCTAACGCATCACAAACGGATCAGGCATAGGCGCCTGGGACAGATTGATCCACACCGTTTTCAACTCGGTGTAGGCCAGCACCGAATCGATGCCGCTCTCGCGTCCATAGCCGCTGTTCTTGAACCCGCCGATCGGCGCCATGGCCGAGACCGCGCGGTAGGTGTTAACCCAGATGATTCCCGAACGAACGTCCCGGGCGAGGCGATGTGCACGCCCCAAGTCGCGGGTCCAGATGCCGGCAGCGAGGCCGAATTGCGAGTCATTGGCGATCGCCAGCGCTTCGGCTTCATCCTTGAAACGGATAACCGAGGCGACCGGCCCGAAGACTTCTTCCTGCATGATTTTCATCGAATTTCGGTCGCACTCAAACAGCGTCGGTTCGTAAAACCAGCCTTCGCCCAAGCCTTGCGGGCGTTTGCCGCCCAGGCGCAGGCGCGCCCCTTCAGCGATGGCATCGGCGACCAGACCTTCGACGACTGCCAATTGTTGAGCGGTGGCCATGGGGCCCATTTCGCTGCTGTCTTCCTGCGGGTTACCAATGCGAATGCGTTTGGCCCTTTCGATCAGCCGTTCGACAAACTCATCATAGATTTCGTCCTGAACCAGCAGGCGCGAGCCGGACACGCAACTCTGGCCGGAAGCGGCATAAATGCCCGCAATCGCACCGTTGATTGCACTGTCGAGGTCGGCGTCAGCGAAAATAATATTCGGTGACTTGCCGCCCAGCTCCAGCGACAGCTTGGCGAAGTTTTCGGCGCTGCTGCGCACGACATGCCGTGCGGTCGCCGCGCCGCCGGTGAAAGCGATCTTGCGGACCAGCGGGTGGCGGGTGAGGGCGGCACCGGTGCTCGGCCCGTAACCCGTGACGACGTTGACCACGCCGGGCGGAATGCCGGCTTCGAGCGCCAGCCGTGCCAGCTCAAGAATAGTCGCCGAAGCATGCTCCGAAGGTTTGATCACGATGGTGTTGCCAGCAGCCAGGGCCGGGGCCAGCTTGATCGCGGTCAGGTACAGCGGACTGTTCCAGGGAATAATCGCGGCGACCACGCCCATGGCCTCGTGCACGGTGTAGGCGAACAGATCCGGCTTGTCCAGCGGCAGAGTGCCGCCTTCGAGCTTGTCAGCGAGCCCTGCCGTGTAGTGAAAGAATTCCGGCAGATAGCTGACCTGGCCACGGGTTTCGCGAATGAGCTTGCCGTTGTCGCGGCTTTCCAGCTGCGCCAGCTGCTCTTTGTTTTCGGCAATCAGGTCGCCGAGGCGGCGCAGCAACTTGCCGCGTGCGGTGGCCGTCAGACCGCGCCAGGCCGGGCTGTCGAAAGCCGTCTGTGCAGCCTGTACGGCGCGCTCGACATCGGCTTCGTCGGCATCCGGCAGTTGCGCCCACGGTTGAGCCAGCGCCGGGTTGAGGCTGTCGAAAGTCTTGCCGGAGAGGGCGTCAACCCATTCACCGCCAATGCACATCTGGAAGCGTGCGAGCGTCATGCAACGATCCCCTTGATCTGGTTGGGTCGGGAGTGCGCAGTGTCGAGAAACTCCAGCAGCAGCTGGTTGACCAGGCGCGGCGATTCTACGGGCATCATATGCCGTTGCTCGGCGAGCACGGCAACGGTGGCTCCGGGAATTTGCGCGGCCAGTTGTCTGGCCATTTGCGGCGTCGAGCCCGGGTCCAGCTCGCCCGTGGCGACGAGGGTCGGGGCTTGAATGCTGCCCAGGTCCTCGGCGCGGTACATGTCTTGTGTGGCGAACAGTTCGTAAGTGGTCAAATAGCCTTGCGGGTCGTTGTCCGCCAGCGTCTGGCGCAACGCGGCAATCTGTGCCGGGTTGGCGGCCTGATACTCGTGGCTGAACCAGCGAGAGAGTGCCGCTTCCGCATTCGCATCCGGGCCATGTTCGGCCGCTTGAGCGGTGCGGGCAATGACCCCTGCCCGCTGTTCGGGACTGCGATTGAATACGCTGTTGAGTACCACCAGGCCTTGCAGGCGTTGCGGGTAATGCAAAGCAAATGCCCGGGCGACCAGGCCGCCCATGGAGAAGCCGATCACCGTTGCTTGAGGTAATTGCAGGTGGTCGAGCAACTCCAGCAACTGGTCGGCATAGCCCAGCAGTGGTGTACCGCTTTGCGGGCGCGGGCTGGCGCCGTGGCCGAGCATGTCGTAGGCAATCACGCGGTATTTGGTGGCCAGGCCAACGATTTGGCCGCCCCACATTTCTTTGTTCAGGCCCACGCCGTGGATCAAGACCACGGGCTGGCCTTGGCCGGTCGCCAGGTAACTGGTGCCAGCCGGGGTGCGTTCAGCGGTGAGCCGAATCATGGAGCGCTCCTGCATGCCTTTTTGTTGTAGTACTCAGCGGAATTACTGGGCTTTTTCAGCCGCCAGTTCTTCCAGATCGATGTAACGATTACCGATGCGTGGATGCAGGCGGCCGCCATCGGCGCAACCCAATACCACGACGATTTCATCGGCGCGGGGCGCATCTTCGATCTTCATTTCCAGGGTGATGTAGTGCGAACGCAGACCTTCATCGTCCTTGTGCATCATCGGAATCTGAATCGAGCTGCCCGGCCCGCCGCGCTTGTTGGTGAAGCTCAGGTAGCTCTTGGCCTTGACCGCTTCACGGTAGTGATTGCCGAAACGCAAGGTGTGGATGACGGCGGAGGCGTGTTCAATCTCGCCGTCTGCGCCCACGACGGCAGCTTTGCCATACGCCTCGATTTTTTCCGCGCCGCCAATGATGCTCACCAGACGCTCGACCATCATCGCGCCGAGATCGGAACAGTTGGCCCTGATCTGCGGTTTCAAGTCTTCGACGAAGCCGTTGCCTACCCAAGGGTTTTTCATGACAACGGCCAGGCCGACCATGGTCACTGGCTTATCAGTGGCCTTGCCGCCTTCGATGAAGGTTTCTTCGACATAGCTGACGATCTTGCGAATTTCGAAACTCATGAGCTGCTCCCTATAGGTGAAATGTGTCTGTGCGTATGATGGTATACCATAATACGTGAAGCACAAGCCCCTTAAGCGGGTTTCTAATCGGCCGCCGATGAAATGAGATACAAGCCCTGAGGTCAGTACAAAATGACCGTGGATATGCCTTACTACGGCTTCGATGTACTGCATGCTCGATGGACGAGGGTTTTTTCGAGTGCATTGATTGAAAATCACAGGACTTTTCGAGGGCCACCGCATGACCAAACTGCAAGAGGTGAGTTTTCTCGGTTTTGACGTGTTCGGTACCGTCGTCGATTGGCGAACCGGCGTCGCCCGAGCCGCTGCTCCGTTTCTCCAACGTCATGCCCTGAATGTGGACCCGTTCGACTTCGCCGACCAATGGCGCGCGCGCTATCAACCCTCCATGCAGCGTGTGCGGTCGGGTGAGCGCCCATTCGTCACGCTCGACGTTCTGAACCGGGAGAATCTGGAAGCTGTGCTCTCCAGGCAAGACGTTGATTTTGGCCGCATCACGGATGCTGAGCTCGCGGAACTGAACAAGGCTTGGGAGAAGCTTGATCCCTGGCCTGACTCTGTCACTGGACTCACTCGATTGAAGGGCAAATTCTCGATCGGTGCTCTGTCGAATGGGCACATAGCCGGGATGCTCAATCTCGCAAAGTTCGGCGGTTTGCCCTGGGACGTAATCCTGGGCGCGGAAATTGCCGGTACGTACAAACCTCAGCCGCAAACGTACTTGAAGTCGGCAAAGGCCGTGGGTCTGGCCCCGGAACAGGTCGCGATGGTGGCTGCGCACAACTCCGATCTGGCCGCCGCACGTGCTACTGGGCTCAAAACGGTGTTTGTTCGGCGCCCGACTGAACATGGGCCAGGCCAGACATCTGACCTGAAGGCTGAACAGGATTGGGATGTGGTCGTCGACTCCCTCACGGAAGCGGCAGATGCCCTCGGTTGCTAGGTCGTTTCGAGAGGCCACAACCCATTGACAGGCGTAGACAACTGCCCGGTTTGATCTAGCCTTAACAGGATAACTCGGGAGGAAAATTCCATGCGCCTTGCTCTCGGAAATCCATCAGCTTCAGCTTTGGGCTTCGTTCTGTTTATGGCAGCGTCCGGGCAGGGGATCGCAGATAACAGCCCGCCGCCCATTCTCCCACTGGAATCCGAAACAGCGCCCCGACTTATCGCCTACCCACCGCTGGCCGCGCCGCTCGCGCGCGGTGTTGTCATTATTCAATATCGGGCAGAACACGCCAGGATCATTCCGGTGTTTGGCAAAGAGGCGCAGGAGGTATCACCGCGTCTCGGCCACCTGCATGTGACCGTCGATGACTGGAAGGGGACATGGGCGCACACCAGTGAAGACCCGATCATTCTGGTCGGGCTGACGCCGGGCCCTCACAAGGTGTTGCTGGAGGTGGCTGACCCGACTCACAAGATATTGACCAGTACGGTGGTGGGTTTTGTCGTGCCAGAGACAAAACCGATGGATGCCGCGCATGTTGGTGAGGGTCATGAAGTAAAACCGTAGCGACAAGCGCCATCTTTTCCCTCTTCTACAAGCCGAGTCTGCGCCACTTGTGTAGCTGAGCCTGCAGCGAGATTTTTTTGATCTCATCGTCACGTCTACTGTCCAACGGTGACAGCATCACCAACGGAAGGAAGTCGGGCAATGAAAGAGATCAATTTCAAATCTGAATATCTGACCGCGTCCAAAGCAGTAATGACGTTCGCTGTCGTCGGGTTACTGACTGCCTGTGCAGGCAACAATACGGCGTCCAACGTGGATGCACCGGGCGAGGCGAAGACTTCCAGCACCAAAACGCTGGAGGCGGGCGCAGCGCTGCTTCAATCGCGCCCGCCGATCGAAGCGCTCAACGCCTACCTCGATGGATTTCATTTCTACAACGGGCACCGCGACGTGCAGATGGAAGCCCACCATTACTGTTCGATCTTGAACGAAGAGGTCATCCAGTGCGTGATCTACGACGGCAATCGCAAGGACGCCAAGTTGATGGGAGTGGAATACATCATCAGCGAGCAACTGTTCGCCAGATTGCCCGGTGCGGAAAAGGCGCTGTGGCACAGCCATGTTCATGAGGTGAAGTCGGGTCAATTAATTGCGCCCGGGATTCCAGAAGTTGCCGAGCATGCGCTCATGGAAAAGCTCGTTAATACCTATGGAAAGACATGGCATACGTGGCACACCGACCTGAATAAAGAGCTGCCTTTGGGTGTTCCTCAACTGATGATGGGATTCACTGCCGATGGCCAGGCCGACCCGAAGATGGTCAGCGAAAGGGACAGCAGGTTTGGCGTGAACAGCCTGGAGAAAAAGAAGGCGCGAGCCGATATTCCAGCGCCAAAGATTGACCCCGGGGCCGATGCCTGGAACAAAGGCAACGTCATTCAGATAGAGGATCCCACGGGCCGTTCGCATTTGCATTGACGGTTGCGCAGCTGCCCCGATGTGGTTGCTGCGTGCGACATGGCTCTGGAGAGGTTCGACGACAAACCAACGACATGCGGTCATCAGAATAGGCGCCACCCACCCGCCATTCCGAGCCTCCCGCATGTTTTCCAACCGAACTCTCGTACCCGCTTTGGCACTGATATCCGCACTGGCCATTCCCGTCACCGAAAGCACCGCTGCGACTGTCAACCAGGCTGCAGCGGCCAAACCGATGCTGGCGCCCGTGCAGATAGCCCACACCTTTGCCCAAGTGCGCAGAGGCAACTTCGTCAGCACTCTCCTGGTCATCACGTTGTCAGAAACCAGCGTCACGGCAATCGACCTGAGCAAAATCAGCGGTGTGCATAGCGCGGATGCATTCGATGTCATCAAACGTTTCAGCACCGCGCAACTCGACACACTTGCCGGCCAACCATCACAGACGCAAGCGCACCCGCTCGTACGGCTGATAGGTATCGGCCCACGTGGCGTGGCGCATATCGCTGCGGGCACGAATTATCCAGAGCATGGCAAGGAAGTTGGCGTGGACGAAGCTTTTCTGTTCCCCAAGATTTCCCCTGCCAGCGGACCACGCTCTAAGCTGATTGCCGCCCCGGGCACCTTGATGGATTACGAGGTTGAAGTGTGCGCCAGATTCGACCGCGAGTTGAAATCGGTCGCGGACTTCGATGAAGCGCGCAAGGGCTTCTTCATCTGCGGGGACTTCAGTGATCGCGCGACACTGGTCAGAAATATCAATTTGAAGGACGTCACTTCCGGGGACGGTTTCCCCGATGCGAAGAGCGGAAGCGACCGTTTTCCCACTGGCCCGTTTCTGGTTGTGCCTAAAGACTGGAAAGCCTTTCTCGCCGATGTAGTCATTGAAACCTACGTAGATGGCGATCGACGTCAGCACTCGAATGCGGGCGATATGATCAAAGACCTTCGCACCATCGTGCAGGAAACGCTCGAGCAAGCGACAACCCGTACCTGGTCCTATCAAGGCGGCCGCATCCCCATGGTCGATCGACCGGCAATCGGCACGGAGAGCGCAGTGCTTACCGGCACGGGTGATGGCGTGGTGTTCAAAGAGCCCGGCCCAGACGTTATCAACAAACTCATGGGCGCCAGTAATCGGGATCAGCAGCTCAGTGTCATTGAGGACTATTTGGCGGGTGAAGTGAAAAAAGGCATCTATCTGCGACCGGGTAACACCGTGCGGTACTCGAGTAATTATCTTGGCTCGATCAATACCGACGTGGTTGCAGACAGCCCCGCTAAATAAGCGCTGAAAGACGCTCAGCGAAATTTCGACGACAGCCGTGTGCAGCGTCAGCGCTGCGCACGGCGCACAACTCCACTCAAATGAATTCATGGTGCTGCAATGAAGTCTTCTCTGATCCTGTCTGTCATGCTGTGCGCCGCTTCCAGCGTCGCTAAAGCCGAGACTCCCGGCGGTGACGCTCCTTCGGTTTCCAGCCGGCAAACGCAGGAATCGCGCTGGGGCCTGGGGCTTGGTATGGCCGTGTCGAGCGGTATTTACGCCGGTGAGGGCACCCGATTAACGCCTTTCCCGCTGATCAGTTATGACAGCGAGCGCTTCTTCTGGCGTGGCATCGCCGGCGGCGCGCATCTGTACAAGCGTGACGACTTCGCAATCGATGCGACACTGTCTGCACGCATGGACGGCATCGACCGTTCAGATTTTGGCAGACGCGAACTGGCGGAACGTGGCATCGACCGCTCCTTGCTTGAAGACCGCGACGATGCAATCGACCTGGGCATTGCGGCCACGTGGACGGGGGCTTTCGGACAGCTGGAATTCGATATCAAAGGCGACATCAGTAGTGCCAGCGATGGCTATGAAGCAGGGCTGAAGTATGGCTACCCCCTGCAGTGGGGTAAAAGCAGCATCACGCCTAACGTCGGCCTTTCCTTCCTGTCAAAAAAACTGGCGAACTATTATTACGGTACGCTGCCCGGCGAAGTCGACCGAGGCGTTGTCGATTACCGCCCCGGCAGTGCTACGGTACAGCGCGTGGGTGTAGATTTTGTCCGGCCCTTCGCGGATCGATGGGCATTCATCGCCAACGTTTCGTACGAACACTTGCCGGGGAAGATCACCGACAGCCCCTTGGTAGACGAGGACACAAACGGCTCGATGTCTGCGTTTGTCGGGATATCGCGAGGCTTTTGATCTGCAACGAGCCCGAACCAGCTGATCGGATACTCTCTGATGTGCGCTGCGGTGCGGGCTCTGACTTCCTGCAAGTACGTCGAGTCGTGAGCATGAACACTATGGTCAAACAGGCACTGAGCGTTCTTATCATTGAAGACAACGCTGCCCTGGCCGCCAATATTTATGATTACCTCCTGGCCTGTGGTCACAACCCCGACGCGGCCCCCGACGGTGAGACAGGCCTTAGTCTGCTGGCGAGCAACCGCTACGATGTCATTGTGCTGGACTGGATGATGCCGCGCATGGACGGCATTACCATGCTGGCCAAACTTCGTAGTCAGTTGAAATCTCGCACCCCGGTGATCGTCATTACCGCCAAAGATCAAGTCGAAGACAAGATTCAGGGGTTTCTGACGGGTGCGGATGACTACCTTGTCAAACCGGTTGCCCTGGCCGAGCTCGAAATAAGATTAAGAGTTGTCTCTCAACGCGTGAATGGCGCGCAGCCCGAATTGCAGGTCATGGAAGTGGCTGACTTGCGATTCGACCTGAACACGTTGAGGGTGACGAGGGCTGGTAAAACCCTGGCCATGACGCCAGTCCGAAGATCTTTACTGGCTTTGCTCATGCGCAGATCCCCGGGTTTAGTACGCCGGGATGAACTCGAAACGCTTATCTGGGATGACCACGTTCCGGACAACGATGCCCTGCGTTCACACATGTACATGCTGCGTAAGGCCGTGGATGGGGCATCCTCACACAAGTTGATAAAAACGGTGGCGGGTAGCGGCTATCGTCTGCAAGCCTGCGACGAATGAGCACGCCTTCAGCGAGATTACTCGATGGCAGCCACTAGCTTAAGTCGCAAGATCAGTGCGATTTTCATCCTGTTCGGCCTTACGTTGGCTGCGGTATTGACCATTCAAGGCAACTTGAGCCAGCAAATGGTTGTTCATCCCATCTGGCGTGAGCTTCTGCAGTCCAGTACGGACCAGTATTTGTCTGATGGACGATCTGTCCCGGAAAAACATCTTTCTTCGACTGGTATTGTCCGGGGATGGCATTTGCACGCAGGTGCTCTGCCAGCGGACATGCCGCAATACTTCGCGCGGCTTGACCCTGGATATCATGATGAGCATCAGATGGACGCCTACGATACCGACCGCAGTTACGCGGTACTCGTAACGCCGATCGGGGAGGGGCGCATTGTTATGTCGGTGGACATAACTGATCTGGAGAATTATCAAAACATGACCGCACTGCTGAGTGTGCTCATGGCGTTATTAAGCAGTCTGATGATCCTGGGTGCGATTGTCTGGATCTACCGCACGTTGAGACGACCGATCCAGTCACTGGCCCAACGGATGGACGATCTGGACCCCGCGCACCCATCCCAGCGCCTCGCAACCGATTTTGCTTTAAGCGAATTACATGACATCGCGGTCATTGTGAATCGTCACCTCGACCGGGTTGAGCGTTTCATTGAACGAGAACGCAGCCTGCTGGATCTGGCCAGCCACGAGTTTCGAACCCCCATCGCCGTGATCGCAGGCGCGGTCGACGTGATCAAGCTGTATGAGTTACCGGTCGAGGCAGATCGACCTCTGGCTCGTATCGAGTCAACGATCGGCAATCTGACGGAAATCATGTCGGCGTTATTGTTCCTGTCCAGGGAGCCCGAGGCGAAAGCTCCCGCTGAAACCACCCGACTCGATACGCTGACGGCGGCGCTGGTCGACGATCATGAGCATCTGTTGCAAGGAACGGGTGCCGCATTTGTGATCGGAGAATTTCAGCCTGTGGAGCTTGAGTGTCCCGAAACCATGGTGCGCATTGTGGTCAGCAACTTGCTGCGCAATGCGGCTGAGCACAGCAACGCAGGGCCTATCAAAGTATGTCTGGCAGTCAACACGCTGAGTATCCTTAACAGCACCGGAGGCTTCGATGTGACCGAGGCCGCCCGACGCTATACACGAGCATTGCGCGATTCGAGCAAGCAGGGCGGCGGACAGGGCCTGGGCCTGTATATCACTCGACGTATTTGCGAGCGTTTTGGCTGGACCTTGACGATTTCCTCCACGGTTGAAGGTGAGACTCTGGCAGAACTGCATTTCGGCTAAGTGGCGCACTCTCGCCCTTGTTATCGTAAACGAAAGGGCATCAGCTACCTGGATGACAACCTGCGGTCGCAGGGCAGGGCACTGCAGCTTTATGTTTTGCGACATGAGAAACCGTGAGCCAACCAGACGCGATCGCCAGCATCAGTGCGCAGGTTGACAGAATGCCTCCAACCCAATTCGGTGCCGCGTAACCAAACCCTGATGCGATGACCCAACCGCCAAGCCAGGCGCCAATCGCGTTACCGAGATTGAACAGACCTATGTTGACGGACGCAGCGAGGTTGGGTGCCCCGGCTGCCCGGGCCTTGTCCATCACCAGGCGCTGAATGGGCGACACGCTGGCGAAGCCGAAGCCGGCCATCAGCAATACGCAAACCGCGGACGCCAAGCGACTTTCCACGACGAAGAAAAACACGAACAGCACCAGTGCCTGTCCCGCCAGGGTGGCGTACAACAAAGGCATCAGGGCGCGGTCCGCCAGCTTGCCTCCCAGCAGGTTGCCCACGAACAGTCCCAGCCCGAACAGGAAAAGGATGCCCGTAACGCCATTGTTCGAGTACCCCGTCAGCTCCGTCATCATTGGCGAGATATAGGTGATGGAAGTGAAAAATGCAGCGGGCCCGAGCACAGTAATGCCCATGGCGAGCAAGACGTGCACATCGACGAAAGCCGATAACTCCCGGCGCAAACTGGGCACCTGATGCGTTTTACCCTTGGGTACCAGAAACGCTACAGCCACCATCGCCACCGCACCTATCACGGTGATCGCCATAAACGTCGCGCGCCAGGAAACCATCTGTCCCAGCCAGGTGCCGGCGGGTGTGCCGATCAGATTGGCGAGCGTCAGGCCGCTGAACATGAACGCAATGGCGCTGGTACGGCGGTTGGGTGCCACCAGTTCCGACGCCAGGATTGATCCGATCCCGATGAAAGCACCGTGGGTCAGCGAGGTGAGAACCCGACCGGTCAAGGCCCAGGCGAAAGTCGGCGAAAGCGCCGTCAGCAGGTTGCCCGCGATGAAGAACCCCATCAGTGAGACCAGCATGGCTTTCTGCGGCACGCGGGCGCCCAGAATGATCAGTAATGGCGCGCCGACGAACACCCCTAACGCATAGCTCGTCGCCATGTAACCTGCAGCGGAAAAAGAAATGTCGAACTCGGCCGCAATCCCGGGCAACAGGCCGGCGATGACGAACTCGGTGGTGCCAATGCCGAAGGTGGCAATGGCCAGTGCCCAAATGGCAGCAGGCATGAACTGTCCCTCTCAAGTGAATCGCGTGATCGAGGGGGGATACTAGAGGCCTGGAGCATTTTTGGAAATTAGGTACTATCAAGGGACATAGATACCTATTGGTAACCATAAAATGCCTAAAGTTGTCGGCAATCAGTTAGTGTTTGACGCGAGTTGCGCCCCTCGTAGGGTGATGGGTTTGTTCAGCGTGAAGTGGGTCAGCCTGGTGCTGCACGCACTTGATCATTGGCCAGGCGGGCGTTGTCGTACCGGGCAATTGCAGAGGGCGTTGCCGGGCATTTCCAAAAAAATGCTGGTGCAAACGCTGCGCGACGTGGAGGCCCGTGGGTTGGTCTCGCGCCATGTGCACAGTGTCGTGCCGCCGAAGGTGGAATATGAACTGACGCCTTTGGGCAAGACGTTCGCTCAGGCGGTGGAAATGCTCTACCACTGGGGCGCGGAGCACCAGGACGCCCTGGACGAACTGGACGCTAACCTGGCCAATGCGCAAACGGGCGTTGGATTGTCCGGCACCGTGAGTAACCTGGAGGAAAGTTGAGCGTGTTGTTATGAACAAGAGCTGGTCGAGAAGCCGCAATGGCGGCACTGAATCACGTCTCACGGAGAAAACATGAAAGTCGGCGTGATTTCCGATACCCACGGCCTGCTACGACCTCAAGCGCTTGCTGCGCTGGAGGGTTGTGAGCTGATTGTCCACGCGGGAGACATTGGGAGCCCGGAGATTCTCGATCAACTTGCGTCCATCGCGCCTTTGCATGTTGTACGCGGCAATAACGACCAGCAGAGCAACTGGGCCGAAAGTCTGCCAGATGTGACCTGTTTCGAGATTAACGGCTGGCAGGCATTTCTGGTGCATGACATCGCCGATGTGCCCGCCGAGCTTGATGTGGCAACAAAGCTCGTCATTACCGGACACTCCCACAAGCCGTGCATCGAATGGCGCGGCGAGCGGCTTTATCTCAATCCTGGCAGCGCCGGGCGACGGCGCTTCAAGCTTCCGGTGACGTTGGCGATAGTTGAAGTCAGTACAACTTCCCTGGAGCCACGAATGGTGCACCTTCTGGATTGAACGCAGGTCACGGCAACCCCGTTAAACCAGCTACATCAGCGCAATGCACCCCGTATCAGTGATGCGAAAGAAGCAATCATCTGGTCTTTGTCATGGCGGGCCCGTACCAGTGCGCCCGCGAGTGCTTCGCCCGCGCCGATCAGGCCGATGCAGCGTATTTCCAGCTCTGCCGCCGACACCGACGAGGCGGCTTGAGGTTTGAGCACTGCCACGAACATCTGCACGCAGTTATCCAGTAACTCCTGAAAAACCGCCGACTTCTCTTCGCTGCCTGCCAGGGCTGCGCCCACCGCGTGGAATTCGTCGGTGTGGTTTGCCGCGCACTGGATGTAAGCGTCGGCCAGGATCAGCGCGGTCTGTTCCAGACCCAGCGTGGTCTTGGCCATGGCGTCACGGAACGCATCGACCCGCTCGGTATCGATCCACTTGTAAAGGTCGATTAGCAAGACCGAGCGGGTAGCGAAATGATCGTAAACCACCGGTTTGGAAACGCCCGCGCGGATGGCCAGATGTCCCAGAGTGAGTCGGTCCGCGCCTTCTTCACGCACGATCAGTAGGGCTGTATCGAGCAATTGTCGCCTGCGGTCGGCTTTCGCGAGGCGCCGAGTGGCTGCTGGCCTGGTGGAGTTGTTGCTGTTTTTTTGCACTTAATCAACCCTGAAACAATAAAACCTACCAATGGTAGGTAAGAGTGGCGATCCTCGTGTTAGGGTATCTACCAAGAGTAGGTTGCAACCCCGACAACGAGGAGAATACACAATGTCACTTCATCCTATCCTGTTAATGGGCGGTTCTGGCGCGATCGGTCATCAAGCGGCGCGGGCATTGCGCGCCGCGCATCCCGACGTACCGTTGCTGATCGGTGGTCGCGACCTGGCCAAGGTTCAGCAAGCCGCAGAGCAAATCGGCGGGGCCCAAGGTGTGGTCATTGACCCTGGCGCAGATGACCTCGGTTTGGGCGAGCGATCCGTCAGCGGGGTCGTGGTTTTTTACATGGATCATGCCCTCGCCGGGCTGCGTTTTGCCCAGCAGCGCGGCGTGCCTCATCTGAGCATTTCTTCCGGTGTGTTCGAGATCGCGCCGGAGATCGCCACCTACATCCATGCGCCTGACGCAGCGCCTATCGTACTGGGTTACGAGTGGATGGTCGGCGGGACGACCGTGTCGACGCTGAACATAGCCAAGGCGTTTGGCCGGGTGCATGACATCACTATCAACGCACTGGTCGACGAGCAGGACGGCGGCGGCCCGACGGTTGCCACGGATTTTGAACACTTGAACAAAATGCTGCCCGCCGCGTTGACTCGGCGCGATGGCGTGTATGTCTGGCGCGAAGGGGCGGACGCCGTCGTCAGCTTCCGTGCCGTCGATGGTACGGAAATGAAGGCCAACGGCTTCTCGTCCATCGACGTCGTGGGCCTGGCAGCGGCGACGGGTGCGCCTGATGTTCAGTTCAATATGGCCGTTGGCGTGAGTTCTTCCCGGCGCGAAGGTCGGCCAATGTCCACCGAGATTCTCATCGAACTCACTGGCGAGGATCTGCAGGGGGAGCCGTTGCACACGCGTCATGCCGTCGTTCACCCGGCAGGTGCGGCGGCGCTGACTGGCCTCAGCGTCGCCATGCTGCTTGAGCGACTGCTCGGGCTGGATGGTCATCCGGCCACTTCGGCTGGCCTGTACTTCCCTTATCAACTGCTCGATGCCGCCGCGTATCTGCAGCGCCTTGGCCAAGAGGGGGGTGAGTTGCTCGAGTTGCCAGTGCTCAGGTAGACACCAGCCGAAACCGGGTATCGGTCAAGGACAGATACCCGGAATTTAACCGTTCCCGTCTGCTAGTGGATCTATCAAACGCGCGATCTGCCGCTCAGGCGCGCTTAGGCAATTTCCAGTCCGGACGAATAAAGTGGCAGGTGTAACCGTTCGGAATACGCTCCAGATAATCCTGGTGCTCCGGCTCGGCTTCCCAGAAGGGGCCCGCCGGCTCGATTTCGGTCACCACTCTACCGGGCCAAAGGCCTGATGCGTCGACGTCGGCGGCGGTGTCCTCGGCGATGTCGCGTTGCTGTTCGCTGAGGTAATAAATTGCCGAACGATAACTGGGACCGAGGTCATTGCCTTGACGATTGGGTGTGCTGGGGTCGTGGATCTGGAAGAAGAATTCAAGTATCTGGCGGTAGCTGATCACCGCGGGGTCGAACACGATTTCGATGGCTTCGGCATGATTGCCATGGTTGCGGTAGGTGGCGTTCGGCAAATCGTCGCCGGTGTAACCTACCCGCGTTTGCAGCACGCCGGGATAGCGCCGCAGCAGATCCTGCATGCCCCAGAAGCAGCCGCCAGCGAGAAGGGCGGTTTCGGTTTGATTGGTCATGGTGGATGCTACCTCTCAGGAATGTTGGGTGTGGAGATAGTTATGGAGGCGGGTTAGCGAATTCCAAGTCGATTGGCGGGAACATGTGATCGCTTCGAGCCGATCACTGTTGTTCGTGACCGACAGACAGCTCGACTCAACGATTTTTTTCGCGCGTATTCTCGCTCGATTCACGAACCACGAGCGTGGCCATTGGCGCATCAATGCGCTGGCGCTGACCGTTATCGGATTCATTGATCTGTTCGAACAGCAACTCGATCGCCAGCGCAGCCACTTCTTCCAGGTGCATGTTCAAGGCAGTCAGGGGCGGCGTACATTCCCGGGCGCGAAAACCGTCATAACGCGTCACTACCTTCACATCGTGCGGCACCTTCAGGTTTCTTGCAGTCAGCGCCTGCACCGCGCCAATCGCGAAGGCATCGACCGGCACACACACACCGTCAAGATCTGGATGCTCGTTCAGCAATTGCAGACACGCTGCGGCTCCGGCCGCTTCGCCGCCCGCCTCGTCGGCACGAACCATCGCCGGGGTCTGGCCATGGGCAGTGCAATAGGCGAGATACGCTTGCTCCATGTCGAGATAGGAATGTCGCGATTGAAGGCCGATGACCAGGCCGATCCGGCGAGCTCCCTGCTCGTGCAGGTGATTGAGCAGCAGGGCGCCTGCCGCTTCGCCGTGCATATCGATGTACGGCAGGGTGAAACCGGCTTCCGGTTGGCGTCCGATCGATACCAGCTTCACGCCTCTTTTGCGCAAGCGCGCTATGTGCGGGTCGTTGGCGACCGGCTCGATGATCACCGCGCCGTCAATATCCAGCGTATCCAGTAAAGCTTTGGCCTCATCCAGCGGCGGCACCAGCACCAGTGCCACGCCTCTGCGCAGTGCCGCTTCCGTCGCGGTCGCCGCAATCTCCATCAAGAAGCCCAGCCGGGACGATCCACCGGCGACGGCGAACGGCATCGAAGACAGTAAGGCGATGGCATTCGCCCGCCCGGTGCGCAGGCGCTGGGCCCGCAGATTGGGGCTATAGCCGAGGAGGGCGGCCACCTCCTTGACTCTGGCGCGAGTCACCGGGTCGACCTGCCCGCGGTCATTCAGCGCGTGGGAAACGGTGGTGCGTGATACGCCGGCAGCGCTAGCGACGTCGGCGATGGTAAGGCGAGTGTTGTCGTTGGTTGGCATCGGTTGAGGTAGCTCATTCTGCAATGCGTCGAGTTATACGCGTACTGGGCGTTCTCGACCACTGAGCGGGGTTGGCGAGCGATCATGGGTTGACACCTTTTTTGCGGCCGACTACATTCTACCCAAATCGATTTGGGCTGCATCGCAAATCGATTTGGTCTGGGAGTTGACGACACAATCCCGACCAGAAGCTACGTGATATTTAATAACAATAATAAGCCGCGAATGCTGGCTTTACGTAGAGGTGAGATATGCCGGATAACAACAAGAAAAATCCCGCTGCCCCTGTTGATGAACGATTGCCTTGGCGGCAGCTGTTGATTTTTGGCGCGCAGCACGTGCTTGTCATGGCGGTATCGCCTGTCACCTCGGTCTTTTTGATGGCCACTGCCTTGGGCTTCTCCAGCGAGCTGACACTGCAGTTGCTGAGTGCGACCTTTCTGGTCTGCGGGCTGGGTACGCTGATTCAGTCTTTAGGCTTGCGCGGTTGTGGCGCCCGCTTGCCGTTCATCATGCTCCCGGGTGGAGCGCCAATCATGCTGTTCATTCTGATTGCCCAGCAAAACGGTGTCGCGACGGCGTCCGGGGCAGTGATTCTGACCGGTGTTTTCTACTTCGTTGTATTGCCGATATTTCGCCGCCTGCTGCGTTTCTTCCCCTCGGTGGTCGTCGGCACAATGCTCTTACTGGTGTCGGTCAATCTGATCAAGCTGTCGGGCGAGTTGATTGTCGGGCGACCGGGCAGCCCTGATTTCGCCGCCCCGCAGCAACTGTTACTGGCATTTTCGACCATTGTCATAACGGTGCTCTGTTCACGATTACTACGCGGAACACTCGGCCAGTTATCTATCTTGCTCGGTCTGGTCGGCGGCAGTCTGCTGGCGCTAGCCCTGGGGGCTTTCGATAGCACCCAGCTGGGTTGGTGGCCACTGTTGAGCTTGCCGGCCATCATGCCGTTCGGCGTTCCTCACTTCGATCTGTTTGCCTCGATTCCCTTAATGCTGTTCTGCCTGGTTTCCATGGTTGAAGCGACCGGGCAGACCGTGGCGATCAGCGAAGCCGTAGACAAGCCGCTGGACATCAGCCGAGACGTCACCCGCACCATTCGCGGTGACGCACTGGCGTCCATCCTCGGCGGATTCATGGGCACCTCGCTGATTATCACCAGCGGCGAAAACATCGGAGTCATCCGTGCTACGCACGTTCGCTCGCGCTACGTCACCGCTGTCTCCGGCGTGCTGCTCTTACTGTTTGCGCTGCTGGCGCCTCTGGCGCGTTTAATCGGCGGGATACCGGAAGCGGTGGTCGGCGGGACCAGCCTGATTGTCTTCGCTATCGTCGGCACGATGGGCATCGACATGCTGCGCAAAGTGGATATGCGTCACCACGGCAACATGTATGTCGTGTCTGTTGCCCTTGCGGTCGGTTTGCTGCCAATCCTCGTGCCTGGTGTTTACAGCCATTTTCCCGACGGCGTGGCCGGCCTGCTGGGCAATGGCGTCGCCATGGGCGCCGTGACTGCCGCCATCATGAATTTCTTCTTCCATTGTGTGGGTCGTCAGGAAATTGCTGCGGACACCAAGGCGAAACTCAGCCACTCAACACACACTCACTAAGGTTGCTCCATGGATCGCACAACGACCATTCACTTGCTGTCCTCTCCTGAACAACTGCTGTGCCCACAGCAACTGCTGGCGCCGGACTGGCTGATGCTGGCGGAGGGCCCGCGGCGCGGTCAGGCCGTGCTGGTCGTCGACGGCAAATTCGCAGACGTCGGACCGCTGCCACTGCTGCAGGCACGTTATCCCGGTCATCAGGTACGACGTCTCGAACAACAGTTATTGATGCCGGGTTTCATCGATACCCATCATCATCTCAGTCAAAGTTTCGGCAAAGGCCTGGTGTTCGGCGAGCCCTCGGAAATTTTCCGGCGCGTCTGGATTCCTCTCGAAGGCTCGCTTGATTCGCAGTTGCTTTACCTGACCAGCAAACTGGCGGCTTTTGAATCGCTGCGTGGCGGTTTCACTACGGTGTGCGATGCCGGCACGCGCTCGATGGAGGGCGTCGATGCCATCGCCAAAGCCGTGCACGAAGTCGGCATTCGCTGCGTACTGGCGAAGACTTGCAACGACCTGCAGGGCAAACAATTACTGGATGCGCGGCAGATCCTCGCGGTGGCTGAACGGCATCTGGCGCAATGGAACAACGACTCCTTGATCACGCCTTCGTTGGCCGTGCCCATTCCTGAAATCGCCACGGATTCGACCCTGAAGGCGGTTTACCGCTTATGCGAAGAGGCCGGGCGAGTGTTCCAGAGTCACGTCAATGAACACCTGGTCGCCGTCGAGCGCTCCCTGGAACTCTACGGCGTCAGACCCCTTGAACACCTGCACCGGGCGGGTGCCCTCGGCCCTGCCGCGTTACTGGCCCACGCGACATTGCTTACCTCCAGCGAGATCTGCCTGTTGCGCGACAGCGGCGCAGCGGTCAGTTACAACCCGGTGGCCAGCGCCTGGAAAGGTAACGCCGTGGCCCAGGCCCACCTGATGCACTGCCTGGGCATCCCCGTGGCTTTGGGAACCGACGGCACCCGCGGCGATGGCTTTCGCTTGCTGGACTGCGCCGAAGCCGCCCAGCGTTTTGCCCACGGCATACCGGTAGGGGATTCGGTCTGCGGCGGTGGACAACTGTGGCTGGACATGGGCACCAAAAACGCTGCGCAGGTGCTCGGCCTGGGCCAGGTCACCGGCGAGATCTCGCCGGGCAGGGCCGCGGATTTTCTGCTGGTGGACCTCGCGGTGCCGGAGCTCCTGCCGTCCTGGAACCTGACATGGGATCTGGTGCGCCTGGCGAACAGAGATCAAATCCAGGCCGTCGTTGTGCAGGGCAAAGTGCGTTTGTGGCACGGGTGGCCGACCGATTGGGACGCCCGCGAACTGATGCGTCAGGTGGATGCGCTGGCGCGGGACATTGTCAGCCAGGCGCCCATCCATAAAGTCCATCCGCTTCCGTCTGTGGCTTAACTCTTTTGGTTATTGGGTAAAAGATGACTCTTGCATTCGACCCGCTTTACCTCATCGCACTCGCCGTTGCTTGCGGTGCGCTTATCCAGGGGACAACGGGCATGGGCTTCGCCCTCATCGTTGCACCGGTAATGGGCTTGCTGGCGCCAGAGTCCCTGCCGGTCAGTCTGCTGATTCTGATGTTGCCTTTAAATGCGGCGATCGCCTGGCGCGAGCGTCATGCCATCGATTTCCGAGGCAGTTCGTGGATTACTGTCGGACGTTTTGTCGGCACGTTCGGCGGGGTCTGGATATTGTTCTGGCTGCCGCTTTCACAACTCAACATCCTGATTGGCCTGTCGACCATTGCCGCTTGCCTGGCGACCTGGATGGCGCCGTCCTTTGTACCGGGACGCCGTGCGCTGATTTCCACGGGACTGATCACAGGTATTACCGAAACGGCCACAGGTGTCGGCGGCCCGCCATTGGCGCTGGTGTATCAGCACTCGCCGGTGGCCACTTTGCGAGGCTCGGTCGCCCTGTGTTTTCTGGTGGGGGAGGTGATTTCCCTGGTGGTGCTGGCCCTGGGTGGCCATCTGCACGCCTCGCAGATATCGCCCGTCCTGAGCCTGTGTTTGCCGTTGGCGCTTGGCGTACTCGCCAGTCATTGGGCCCGCCACTTCATCAACGAGGCCCGCTTGCGCCGATTTGTCCTGATATTCGCTTTCGTTTCCGGATCACTGTTGCTGCTGCAATAACCCGAGTCTCTTGGCGGCTCGTCCCAAGCTGCTGTCGCAAGCCATTCGATTGAACGCCTGCATTTGCCATGGCGGATGCAGCGGACTTCTACAGCCAGAAATTGGGTAGAACAATAATGAAAATGACCGCCAATCTTCGAATTGCTCTGACGTTTTCCATCGTTGCCACGTTCTCGGCCAAGTCGCCGGCTGCCGGTTTACTGGAGGATGCAAACGCGACCCTGAACCTGAGAAACTTCTACATCAACCGCAACTTTGCCAACGAGGCATCCCCCCAGAACAAAGCCGAGGAGTGGACGCAGAGCTTCATCCTCGATGCCCGCTCCGGTTTTACACAGGGGCCGGTAGGCCTCGGGGTGGACGCCTTGGGGCTCTTTTCGATCAAGCTGGATGGCGGAAAGGGCAGCGGCGGAACGCAGCTGTTGCCGATCGATCGTGACGGGCGTCCCGCCGACGATTTCGGCCGTCTGGCGGTGGCCGGGAAAATGAAAATCAGCGACACCGTACTCAAGGTCGGAGAGTGGATGCCGGTGCTGCCGGTGTTGCGCTCCGACGATGGTCGTTCGCTGCCGCAGACGTTCGAAGGCGCTCAGGTCACATCGCAGGAAATCGAGGGCCTGACCTTGTACGGTGGCCAGGTTCGGCAGAACAGCCCACGCAACGATTCGAGCCGGCGGGAAATGTTCATGCAAGGCAAAGCGGCGGTCTTGTCGGACCGTTTCAATTTCATGGGCGGGGAGTACCGCTTCAACGACAAGCGCACGATGGTCGGCGTGTGGAATGCCACACTCAAAGATATCTATCAGCAGCAGTATGTGCAGCTCATCCATGTCCAACCACTGGGCGCCTGGACGTTCGGCGTCAATCTTGGCTACTTTCAGGGGCGCGAAGACGGCAGCGCCCGTGCGGGCGAACTGGATAACCGCACGTTCTCGGCATTGCTGTCGGCCCAATATGGCGGTCACACCTTCTACGTCGGTCTGCAGAGGCTCACCGGCGATGACCCTTGGATGCGGGTCAATGGCACTGCCGGTATTTCACTGGCCAATGACAGCTATAACAACAGCTACGACAACGCCAGGGAGCAGTCATGGCAACTGCGCCACGATTACAACTTTATCGCGCTCGGCATCCCCGGTCTGGCGTTGATGAATCGATATGTCAGCGGCAGCAATCTGCATATCGGCACGGTCACTGACGGCAAGGAGTGGAGTCGTGACACCGAGCTGGCGTATACGGTGCAAAGTGGTTCGTTGAAGAATCTCAGCGTGCGTCTGCGCAACGCCAGTATCCGGCGCGATTACAGCAGCAACGAGTTCGACGACAATCGACTGATCATCAGTTATCCGTTCAGTCTGTTTTGAAAGGTCACTCACGCTTCATTGGAGGTAGCGAATCACCTGTCTGCGATGGTCGGTGAACTGCGCTCTACCCAGTCTGGACTATCAAACTCTGATGGCGATGGAGAGAACTACAGCCTGGGGAAGCTAGGGCGTAAAGCCCTAGCGGACAGCAGTTATCATTTTTTCTTTTTGGCAGGCTTGTCTGCCTTGTCGGACTTCTTGGCCTTCTCGGGTTTCTCGGATTTCTCGGCCTTCTTGGGCTTCTCTGCCTTGCTGTCAGCTTTTTTTGCAGATTTCTTTGGTTCGGCATCTTTTTTCTTGTCTTTCTTGTCGGAAGATTTCGAAAGAGCCGAGGCCGCAGCCGATTTTTTTGCCGGTGAGGACTTTTTGTCTTTCATGTCCTTGCTGGCTTTCGAAGCGTCGTCTTTGCTTTTCTTCTCGTCTTTAGCCACGTTGACCACCTCTGGGAATATGCCGGTATTGGCACAATGCCTGTGCGATTCTTCACAAGCTGATCATTAGGCGAGCACGTACAAAAGCGGTTCAAATTATTTTGACGCGTGGGGGTGGGCTTGGGGTCAGCACTGATGATCGCTGACGCTGCGTATCCCCAAAGAGGTTTTCATCCTGGCAACCCGGAGCGCGATACACCCCATAGGCAATTTATCGATCAGCACAGATCGGCTGCATCGTCCGGCACTTAGGGTAGGTGCTGCAGCCCCAGAATTGCTGGCCGGTTTTAGTGCCGGATTTATAGGTGCGCACCACCAGCGCATTGCCGCAGCGCGGGCACAGGCGCGTGGCCGTGGGATCATTGCGCAGCTTCAGGTGTTGCACATGCTCACGCCGCGTCGCCATCGTCGGAGCCAATCGACCTGACTGCAACGTCTCCAGCATGGTCATCACCTGCACGTCAGTGAAAACCGCTTGCTGGAAAGATTTGATGTACCGCACCAGTCCCCCACCTTGAGTGACATTCGCCGGCATTGCCGTTTTGAACTTGCTGCCGCCGACAAACGTAATGACTGAATGCACATGCTGTGGCCCGAGCCCCGGTGCCTCTTGCAGCGCTTTCACATGTTTGTAGTTTTGGTGAATGGGGTTCTGAAACTGGAAGCGCTTGCGGGGAAAGTGCTGCGTCCACTGCTTCTGTTTTTCACCGCCGAAAATCCACCCGCTCATGTTCTTCGTCTCCAGCACGAAAATGCCGAAGGGCGAGACAAACACGTGATCAATTTGCGTCGTGCCGTCCGGGGTATGCAGTGTGACATCGTGGAGGCGTTGATAGGTGCGCCGGTTCAACAGGAAATGTGTGGACAGACGCACCAGATGTTCGCCAAACCAGCCTTTGAACAGGGGGGTTTTAAGTAAGGACGAGATCAGCATCAACGGGAGAAGCCATTTCAGCATGTCGAACATGGGTTGGAGGAGGAGGGTGGTGTTCACTTTGCGGTCCTTGCTGTGATGGAGTAACGGTGGGTCCAGAATTCCCATACAAAAAAACCGGTAGAACCGGCGAAGGAACCTGTTTTTCATGAGTTCTTGAATGAGTCTGCAAGTATCGCAGCCTTTCAACTACGCAGCTTGAATAAGAGGGAGGGCGTTTAAACGGCCAGTTACGGCCATTCACAAAGCGCGCCAGGCGGTCCAAAGCAGACCGCTAGAGCACAAATAACATATTTGCCACGTTTTGCTCCTCATGCTAACCGCAAGTCGGGCGATATATTGCTTACGCTCCTCACTCCTGGAAACACCCATGCGCCAGCTTAAAATCGCTCCAAGAGCCGTAGTCAGTTTTGCCATTATTGGGGCGCTGGTCATTCTGCTGGGTTTGTTTGCCATGTATCAGCTTAAGAGCGTGCGTGTGCAAGCTGAAGATCTTTCCGATAAAGGCATTCCAAGCCTCTCCGCCCTCAATACCATTAACGAGGCGATGCTACGTTTACGCATCACCGCCTATCGCCTGTTGGTAGACCGTGAGGACGACAAGGTGCGCAGCACGGTGGCTCGCATTGAGGAATTGGAAGGACAGCTCACGGACGCGATGGCCACTTATGAAACACTCGTTGACGACGACGTGGAGCGTGCGCAATACCAGAGCTTTAAACAGTTGGCCGGCGAGTACAAGGTGGTCAATCGCGAGCTGATCCAGCTTTCCGCCGCAAACAAGCCCGATGAGATGCGCGGGTTGCTGGGCGGCAAGTATAAGAAGGCGTCTGATGAGTTGGGCGTGCAGATGGCTGCACTCACCAAGATCAACCAAGACGGCGCGGCTGACTCCGATCAGCAAGCCGACAAATCCTACGCGGAAGCCATGACCGGTGTCGTCGCATTCATCATCGTGGCTGCGCTGCTCACCGGGATCATGGCCTTGCTGTTTACCCGCAGCATCACGCGACCGCTGACCCAGGCGGTACTGGTGGCGCAAGTCATCGCCAAAGGTGACCTCACCGAGTCGATCGATGTGGCGGGTGTCGACGAGCCGGCGCAATTGCTCAACGCCCTGCAGACCATGCAGCAAAACCTGAAGAGCACCATTCTTAACATTGCCGACTCCTCGAACCAGCTGGCCTCTGCCGCCGAGGAGTTGAACGCCGTTACGGAAGACTCAACCCGCGGTTTGCACCAGCAGAGCCATGAGATTGAGCAAGCCGCCACGGCGGTCAACGAAATGACGGCGGCGGTGGACGAGGTGGCGCGCAACGCCGTCGCCACCTTTGAAGCGTCCAAGGAATCGACTCAGACCGCCATACATGGCCAGCAACAAGTAACCAAAACCGTCGAGTCCATCCGCCTGCTTTCGGATGACGTCACTCGCACCTCCGAGGAAGTTAAAACCCTCGGCGACGGTGTAACCAACATCAGCAAGGTGCTCGACGTGATTCGCGCCATTGCCGAGCAAACCAACCTGTTGGCGTTAAACGCCGCAATCGAAGCGGCGCGAGCAGGCGAAGCCGGCAGAGGCTTCGCCGTGGTGGCCGATGAAGTGCGTGCGTTGGCCCACCGCACGCAAACTTCGACGCAGGAAATCGAGCAGATGGTAGGCACCATTCAGAAAGGCTCGAGCGGTGCCATGAATGCGATGGATGCCAGCACGCAGCGGGCTCGCCAGACCCTGGAAATCGCCCAGGACGCCGGCGGAGCGCTGGAGCGCATCACCGATGCCATTAATCAGATCAGCGAACGAAATCTTGTGATCGCCAGCGCTTCTGAAGAGCAAGCGCAGGTCGCTCGTGAAGTCGACCGCAACCTGGTCAACATACGCGACCTGGCCGTGCAGACCTCTGCCGGGGCCAACCAGACCAGCGCAGCCAGCCAGGAGCTGTCGAAACTCGCCACCAGCCTGAACACCTTGGTGGCCCGCTTCTCGGTCTGATGCCTGCAGCGGTTGATTCTGCGGTTTCTTGGGACCAAAAACGGGCGCATTCAGCGCCCGTTTCAGTACTTGCTCAGGAAAAATAAATTCGTTCCAAGCGGCAAAGCTGCGGCTGCTGACTTCAGTCGGCGCCGCCAAATGGCCATCAGGCGATCAGGTTACAACCGTACTCAAGCCTGCTCGTCTTGCTTGTCATGTTCGTCTTTGAGTGCCGGCTTCATACCAGGCTGCGGCGTGTGCTCGGCATTCGGCGCGATTTCTTCGCCGTGGTTCTTTTTCTCTTGCTGTACTTTTTTGTCGTGGGCGACGTTGCGTGGGTCAGTCATGAGAATTCCTTGATTGGCGGATGAATCAAATACCCATCGACGCGATTCGCAGAATGTGAGCGTCGGGGTAAGAGTTGGAGCGAGGTTGGTGCCAAGCGTTCATTACTTTTCGACGTGCACTTGCCAGGCAAGGCCTGCGGGTAAATTGCTAAAACGGCTCTGCCAAGCGGCCGTTTTGCGCGGCAATGCCAGTGAGTAGGCTAGGGTGCGGTGTGACACATACTGTTCCGCCCAAGTGCATACTTGTTCTATCCTCATCGGTTTGGCGATGCCGTATCCTTGAGCGATATCGCAACCAAGATTCATCAATCTCTCACTGTGCGCGACAGTTTCAACACCCTCGGCCACTACTTTTCGACCAAAAGCCTTCGCGAGGCCGATGATAACTTTAGTAAGTGCCAGGTCATCTTTATCTGTGAGCATGTTCCGGATGAATGACTGGTCGATCTTAATTGTTTGCGTTGGCAGAAGCTTGAGATAGCTAAGGGACGAATAACCAGTGCCGAAATCGTCCAGGGAAAAAGTCACACCGAGCTTTTGGCATTCGGCAAGGCACTGAGCAACCTGCTCGAAATCATCCAAGACCACGGATTCAACAATCTCTATATCCAAAGAGCTTGGAGGTGCGTTGGGGTAACATGCTAGAAGTGTTTCTAATCTGTGGGAAAAATTTCTTTTCTGAAAATGGAAGGCAGCAATGTTAATGCTAATAGACCAAGTATGGCCCGCTTTAGCCCATAATGTAATCTGATGCAACGCTTGACTGATAACCCACTCGCCAATTTCAACGATTAGTTCAGTGCGTTCGACCCTTGGTAAGAAAGACATTGGCAAAATAATGCCTTCGTTCGGATGCTGCCAACGCAAGAGGGCTTCAAATCCTTCAATAGTTCCGTTGCGCAGATTGACCTTGGGCTGGTAATAGAGCAACAGTTCATTAAGCTCTAGCGCTAAGCGGATTCTTGCCACAGTATCGAAAACTATTTGCTCCGCCTTTTCCAAAGACACATCAAAATAGCGAACACAATTACGGCCGTTTTGCTTTGCCTGATACATGGCTTGGTCTGCATGGCGAAGCAGCGTATCGGCATCCTCATCATCCGCAGGGTATATCGTGAGTCCGATGCTGGCGGATATATCGATTCTGATTCTATCAATATAATATGAAGCGGAAAGTGCGCCCATGATTCGTTGAATTGCGACTCTTACCTCCTCAACGTTTCTTATATTGAGGATCAATACAAATTCATCACCTCCTAGGCGCGCGACGACATCCTCGCCGCGTACAACTTTCATTAGGCGCCGGGCCACTTCAATAAGTAGCCGATCACCAATGGCATGTCCATAGGAATCATTAACTTGTTTGAATCCGTCTAAATCAAGTACACCGACTGCTACTTGCTGCTCATAGCTATTCGCTATCGCCTGATCCAGACGCTCAGTCAACAAAAACCTATTGGGTAAATTGGTCAAAACATCATGGCCAGCGCGCCATTGCAGAGTTTGAAGCAATTGGCGCTTCTCGGTGACTTCGAACCGGATGGATACATACTTCAAAACACGATTGGTTGCTGGGTCTAGCAAGCCAATGATGGTGCTCTCTACCCAGTACAGCGTGCCATCTTTAGCTCGGTTGCAAATTTCACCTTTCCACACTTTACGTCGCAATATAGCAGCCCATAATTCGACGAAAAATTCATGAGGGTGGTGACCTGAGTTTAATATGCGATGATTTTGACCAGACAGCTCTTCTGCGGTGTAACCAGAAATTGCGCAAAATTGGTCATTCACATAAGTGATATTTCCTGCCAGGTCAGTTTCCGAGAAAATAGCCGATGCATCTACCGCCAAACGATACGCTTCATCCATGATATCACCACCGTGTCGTTGTAATGGAATCCCTATTGGAACAGCATCGTATTGGCCGCCTGGAATATAGGTTTTTACTCTAATCCTGAGTAAGACAAGTTAGCACCAAAATCTTTAGCAAGAAAATTAGCACCTCCCTCAGAGCTTACTGAACTGAAATTCATGTAATCCTGAAGCAAATTCTCGACCTGGGCACAGACGGCGTCGGCGCAGGCTAGAATTCTTTGTCAAAGTTGTCAAGCGGTACTTGCGCTGCTAAAACCTAATAACTCCAATATCATTTTGATCTAAAAATTATAGTGGTAAACCCTCGGGCGGTCTAAACCCGCATTAAAAATATGTTATTGGTCTTTTATTGGCCTGCAAATGAATTCATTTGAAATATTATCGTGCAAAAACCTCTGCCAATTTTTAATTGGTTTTTTATTTCCCGAGGCTATAAAATTTTGGTCTGCTCCATAAGTATTGTTGTTTTATATGGTTTTTGGTTTGGCGAGATTGTATAAGAGTGAAAGCGGTCTCGGTGGTTGGTCGGCATTTCTCTCCAGTGTAGAAAGGTGACGGGTCATGGAGCTGGTAGTTTCTGGCTCCAAATGACGCGATTTTGAGACGATCGAGGTCAGATCCTCAAATGCCCTCCAACCGCGAGCTGGCTGAGATTCAACTGATACAGAGCAATGAAAAATTTGTACTGATAATTCATTTTTCTTGAGCTCCCATGGAAAGCAGAGCCTGGTCCAATCGCTGGAGCTTTGCTTCTTTGGCGGAATAGGACAGGGTGAAAGGCCGCCAGAATGCTGGCCGCCATTCTCCTGAAGTCATCGTCTAATACTTTTGGCTAAAAACCACCTATTTTCAATCTGAAAAATAATCAGCCAATAGACTGCTACACTCAATTTTTCAGTGTCGACGAGAATGTCAATAATCAGGATCGCTACGATTCAATCAATTGCACCGTGTGCGGGCTATTTAGACTTCGGCACAGCTCGGCATAATCGAACACTCATCGATTAATTTCCTCGCCGAGCAGTGTGCCGTCCCGAATGACGCTTTAAAAGCCCACGTGTAGCCTCGCGGATGCTTAAGTTTTCACTCGGGCGATTGGACTTCGAGACGAGTGAGAGCGAGTATGTAGATAAAATTTCCACTTAAAAAATACGCTATCAAAATAATGAAAGTTTAGATTTGAAGCGTTAATTGATGACGTTGGTGCCGCAGGCATGATTTTCGGCGGGTTTCAACCGGATTTGATAAAGCTGGAATCTTGATTCCGCTCAACAGGACATCGTAGGTGGGATAGTACGCAAGTCGCTTCTGAATCTGGTCGAAGCATCGAGGCAGGTAAACTATGGAGTTTTCTACAATGATATTGCGCAAGCTCAACCTTGCTGCACGCTCGGCGCTTTGCTTTGGTTTTTTCTGCCTGATGATCATCGGTTTGGGGGTCGTTGCCCTCAAGCAGGCTGCAAGTTTAAGTGCTTCTGCAAAGTTCGTAGAAACCAACGTCGTGCCTAGCATATCCCTGCTAAGCATGATTGACAGGCAATTTGTAGGTATTAGAGGTAGCAACGCACGGTTGCGTAACCCTGTAGAACCCCAAAGTAGTAAAACTCAAGCACTTGAGGACTTGAGCGAAGCCCGAGCGAGCGTCAAGAAACAGCTTTCGAAGCTTGACCAGCTCATAGTAACTCCTATGGGAAAACAGTTTTTTGGTGAGCTCTCCCAGAGCTATGACGGTTATCAGCAAGTTCAGGATCAGTACCTGGCACTTATTTCTTCGGGCAATTTGGATGAAGCTGTCAAATTCTCCAATGAAGGAATGAAGCAGGCGGCAGACACTGTAGAGCGCGATATAGAAAAATTGATTGAGATGAACAACAAAAAAGCTAAAAATTCAGGCGAGGAAGCTGCTCTCATCTACGAGCAGGCGCAGCTGATTGTTGGCAGTTTTATCCTGGCCAGCATATTGGCTGCAATTACGCTGGCCCTGATGTATACCCGTAGCGTTACCAGCCCGGTCAGTCAGTCATTAGCGATCGCTGAGCGTATTGCCAAAAATGATCTGCGTGAGGTTATTGAAGTGCAAGGGCGAGATGAAATTGCCAGGCTAATGCAGGCTCTCAAAGTAATGCAGCAGGGCCTGCTAGGTACGCTTTCTTCCATAAATGATTCGTCCAATCAGTTAGCGTCGACTTCAGAAGAGATGCATGCGGTCACTGAGGATGCTAATAAAGGCATGCAGCGTCAGAATAACGAAGTCGAGATGGCTGCTACTGCCGTCACCGAGATGAGCGCAGCTGTAGAAGAAGTAGCTAGAAATGCCTCAGCAGCGTCTGCAGCAGCCAATCGATCCAATTCTGCCGCAGTGGCGGGTCGTGAACGCGTAGATGAAACCGTCAAAGCCATCAGCTTGATGGTTGCAAATGTTGAAGACGCATCCCTGGAGGTGCAAGGACTCGCAGTTATGGCGACCGACATTAGCAAAGTTCTGGATGTGATACGGGCTATCGCCGAGCAGACCAACCTTCTTGCTCTGAATGCTGCTATCGAAGCCGCTCGTGCCGGTGAGGCGGGTCGAGGCTTCGCAGTAGTGGCTGATGAAGTGAGGGCTTTAGCGCATCGTACGCAGCAATCCACCAGTGAGATTGAACAGATGATCAGCTCGATTCAGAAAGGCACTGGAGCCGCTGTTTCGGCAATGACTCACACCAACGCTCAAGCCCAGAGGACTCTTGACACTGCTCAAGGCGCAGGCAGTGCATTGATGGAAATCACCCAATCCATTGGTGATATCACCGAGCGCAATGTCTTGATCGCTACCGCGTCGGAAGAACAGGCCCAAGTTGCCAGGGAGGTAGATCGCAGCCTCATCAGCATTCGAGACTTGTCGAATCAAGCTTCAGAGGGATCCAGTCAGACCGCGATTGCCACTTCTGAGCTTACTAAACTTGCGGTCGAGTTGAATCGACTGGTCAAGCAGTTCCATATGTAGGATTGCAGAGTGCGTGCGAGATAAATAAGTTAAAAGCGTTTGGCTGATCTGCTGCGTGAAAGCATGCCCTTGCCGCGATCTGATGCAGGTGATCCAGGAAGTGGTGATGATCGTGGGCGGTGTCTTAGCGATCGGGACATCAGGCCGGCGTGCTCGGCAGCATGGTGAGCGTGGCAACATGCAGCGCAAGCCTTCGAGCTGCAATACCGAACCAGAATGAAGCCATTCGCCCAATTGCGAACGCTGAGCGCCCCGTATTTGCCTAAGATCAATCGCGTGAGTAGAATGCGATTAATTATCAATTATGCACTTTCCGGGATTCCGATGCGCAGCGACGAAACGCTAGGTACTGCAGATCTTGGGCTGCTCTATCGCACCCACCACTCGTGGTTGCACGGCTGGCTGATCCGACGCATTGGATGTCGCGATAACGCAGCAGATCTGGCGCAGGACACCTTCGTACGTTTGCTCAAATCCCGTCAGTCCAGCCCGTTGCGCGAACCGCGCGCCTATTTGAGCAGCATCGCCCGCGGGTTGATGATTGATCAGTATCGTCGTCGCGAACTCGAACGTGCCTACCTGGAAAGCGTCACGTTGCTGCCTCAACACGAGGTTCCGTCGGAAGAAAGCCGGCTGCTGATTCTTGATGCGCTCGAGCGCATAGACCGCATGCTCGGCATGCTTAAACCAAGAGTTCGCCAGGCGTTTTTGTTTGCCCGACTCGACGGTCTGACGTGCGCGCAAATAGCCGAAAAGTTGGGTGTTTCTCGCGCGACAGTGGAGCGCGACCTGGCCACGGCCCTGCAACACTGCTATCGCTTGCGTTATGTCGAGGCGTGAGTCGCAGGCGCTGGATCCGGCCATTGTTGAGCAGGCGATCCAATGGGCGGTGCGTCTTCGCTTCAATCAAGCCGATGAACAAACACAGCGCACTTTTGAGCACTGGCTGCAGCAGCGCCCAGAGCATGTGTTGGCGTGGCAGCGTGTGGAAACACTTGGGGATGAATTGGCAGGCGTGCCCGCTCAACTGGCCCGCCAAGCCCTTAATGGCAGCAATCATGGAATGCGCCGGCGGGAAAGCCTGAAGCTAATGGGCATATTGGCGACTGTTGGCACGGCAGCCTGGCTCGGCCGGGACTACACACCCGTACCCGCCATGCTAGCGCAGCAACGCAGCAGCACCGGTGAGCAACGACGCTTCCAGCTCGATGATGGCAGCCTTGTCCAGCTCAATAGCGATAGCGCCGTCGACAGCGATTTCAACGCCCAGCGACGCCTGATCATCCTGCGACGTGGTGAAATCATCGTGAATGTCGGCGCGGATCAACACTCGCCTCAAGCTCGACCGCTCTGGGTGCAATCACGTGACGGAATCATGCGCGCTCAGAGTTCCCGCTTTCTGGTCCGCGAGCGTGACGATGGCACTCTGGTCGCGGCTCAGGAAGGATCAGTCACGGTGTTCCCCGGCTCCAGTCAAACTCCCGCAGGCCGCAGCGTCCAGGCAGGAAATCAACTGCTGTTCACATCAAGTGGCGCCCAAATGTTCAGGGACAACGGCCTTGATCTATGGAGCTGGGGTGACGGGGTGATCAGTGCGCGCAATATGCGCCTCAATGATTTCATCGTGGAGTTGTCGCGTTATCGCCCCGGGGTTTTGCGCTGCACCGATGAAGTCGCTGATCGTCGCGTTTCCGGCACCTTCCAGCTCGCCAACAACGATCAGGTCCTGGCTTTGATCGCGCAGTCACTGCACGTTCACGTTGATTATCGAACCCGTTATTGGGTAACCGTGACCGCTGCCACCTGAATTCATCAGAACGTTGAATTATGTGAAAAATAATGAGGTGGTTTCTCATTCTCGTTCGACTTCTAAGGAAGGCCGGAATACAGGCCAGTCTGCCGATGTCCTTTCTTGGAGCGAGAAAATGAGTTCGACCCCGGTTTCACAGCGCCATCCATTAAATCGTGCCTTGCGCGGTGCGATGTTGGGATTGATCGTCAGCAGCTACGCATTGCCATCGCTGGCGCAAACGTCGAGCGCTGACCACAGCAATCAAGTCAAGCAATGGAACATCGCGGCGGGCCCACTGGCGCCGGCGCTTGACCGCTTTGCGCGCGAGGCTGGCATCAGTCTTTCATTCGACGCGTCGAGTGTGGTGAACCGCACCACGGCTGGCGTGAACGGCACGCTCGATACGTCGGCAGCGCTGTCATCGTTGCTGCAGGGGAGCGAATTGCAAATCGAACAGCAAGGCCCCAATGCCTACCTGCTGGTCCCTCAAGCAAAAACCGCCGGCCCGCTGGAGCTCGACGCAACGGACGTCGAGGACTACCGCCTTGCCCCCCTCATCATCAATGCCAAGGTCAGGGTCAGTGCCGACGACGACGCCAACTCGGTGGTCGCCAAGGAGCTCTGGGTTGGCGGCAAGGTGGCAACCAGCATTCTCAATACACCGGCATCGGTGTCGGTGGTTACCAACAAGGAAATGGAGCAACGCAGCGTCAGCACCACGGAAGAGGCGCTGCAATACACGCCGGGCGTGGTCAGTGACTTCTATGGTACGGATGACCGCAACGACTATTTCCAGATCCGCGGCTTCCAGGCCACTACCTATCGTGACGGCTTGACCCTGAGTTCGATGCGCGGCGTACGTGAAGATCCATTCGCTTATGAGCGCATCGAGATTTTGCGTGGCGCCAACTCCACGCTGTTTGGCCCCGCGGACCCGGGCGGTTCGGTGAATTTCGTGACCAAACAGCCGCGCTTCGAGCAATTTGGCCAAGGCTATGTAACCTACGGTTCATTTGACCATGTCGAGACAGGCATCGATGTGGGGGATGCGCTGAACGACGAGAAAACCCTGGCTGGCCGCTTTACTGCCAAAGGCCAAAACAGCGACCGCGAATACGATCACTCACAGGACGACAACCGGTTGGTGATGGGTGGCCTCACCTGGGCGCCGACGGATTACACGTCGGCCACGATGATTCTGGACTACCTGAAAACCGAAAGTTCGCCCAACAGTGGCGGTTATCCGCTGGACAAGGAATACGACCGCAGCAAGTTTTATGGTGAGCCCAGCTACAACTTCCACGATGTCGAGCGCACCAGCCTCAGCGGTAACATCACCCATGACTTCGACAACGGCTTCGTACTGCGCAGTAATCTGCGTTACAGCAAGTTGACCGATGATTTTGGCTACGTTTACCTCAGCGACAGCGCCGCACGTGTCGGTACTACCGTTGACCGCTATATGTTTGGAACGGACAGTGAAGCCGACCAGTTCAACGGCAATCTGATGCTGCAATACGATGCCCGCTTCGAGAACATCGACAGCAGCAGCCTGATGGGCGTGGAGTACCTCGATTCGACCACCAAGGAAAGCTCGATCTACGCCCTGACGACCCCGATTGACATTGCCAATCCCGTGTTTACCGGCGTGTCACGCTCTATCGCGCCGTATGCCGTCAACAAGCGAGACGCGACCACCAAGGCCGTATTCCTTCAGCAGAACCTGTCGTTCTACGAACGTTTCATCGTCACCGGCGGTGTGCGCAACGACTCGATGGACCTGACCAGCAAAGGCTTGCAATCCACTGAGAAAGACACCTTCTCCGAAACCTCCTACCGAGGTGCGTTGACCTACATCGTCAACGATGAGGTGTCCACCTATGTGAGCATGGTGGAATCCGTCTCGCCGCCGCAGGTTGGCGTAACACCGCAGACGGGCAGGCAGTACGAAGTGGGCGTGAAATATGCGCCGATGGGGATGGACGCACTGTTCTCCGCAGCCGTTTATGACCTGACCCAGGAAAACGTCACCATCGCCGTGGTGCTGCCGAGCGGCATCATTGAGCAACAAACGGTGGGCGAGTCGCGCGCGCGCGGCCTCGACCTGGAGGCCAAGGCGCAGGTGACGCAGAACCTCAGCCTGATCGGTGGCTATTCCTATATGGAGTCCGAGGTATTGCGCGGTTCGCTGTACGACGGCAGCTCCCTGAAGGGTAATGAGTTCTCCACGGCACCCAAGCATTCCGCTTCGCTCTGGAGTTATTACGACGTGCCCGGCACCGACGTCAGCGTTGGCTTGGGAGCGCGCTATGTCGGCTCTTATTACTTCGATGCAGCCAACTCCGGCAAAAGCGATGGCACCACGCTGTTCGACGCCGCCTTCAACTACGAGATCGCCAAAGGCACCGACCTTGCGGTGAACCTCAGCAACCTGCTGGATGAGCAGCACGTGGTCGGTTCCGGCACAGCGAACTTCTACAACCCGGGTCGCGAGATTACCGCCAAAGTGAGTTACAACTGGTAAGCAGGCGAGTAAGCCTTTTTCCATAGGAGGCGGTGCCCGCTTGACCGCGGGCACTGTCAACTTGGCCATCAATCGGCAAGGTGAAAGAAAAGGTGTGCGATGTTCATCGTTATGCGCCCGTTGTTTCTGTTGAAAATGCCTATAAGGCTCTCATCAGTGGCGCCGGATTGAGCGCGAAGATGGGCATTGCGCGACCGGTTTTGTCCGCCGCCACGGCGACCTCCCGGACCGCTCCTGGCGAATAAGCGTTTCGTCGACTTTGCCCAGACTGCTGGTTCTTCAACAGACCGTCAGAAGAAGTTAATTTTTCACCCTCGGTAGCATCACCACAAACTCGCTTCCTTTACCGTCACCCTCGCTCATGCCTGTCACTGTGCCGCCATGGGCTTCGACCAACTCCCGTACCACCGTCAGACCAATGCCAAGGCCCGCGCCGTTGTAGCCGACGGCATGCACATCCTGGACAAATGGCTCGAAGATAAACGGCAGCGCCTGTGCGGAAATACCGATGCCGTTATCGCGGATGCTTATCTGTAGCAGATCGGGTTGCGCTGTCACCGAAACCATGACACTGCCGCCAGCCGGCGTGTACTTCGCCGCGTTGCCCAGCAGGTTACCGAGAATCTGCGTGAGACGTACTGCATCACCGTTGATTGTAAGCGGGCACTCTGGCAGTTCGGCGGTGAAGTGCAAATGCCGAGAAGTCATCAACAGGCTGCACACTTCAATGGCTTGATGGATGATCTGTACCATGTCGACATCGCGGCAATTCAATCGCAACTTGCCGGTACTGGCACGGGAGACGTCGAGCAAGTCGTCCACCAACCGAGACATGTGTTGCACCTGACCTTCAATCAGCGCCTGCATTCTCGGCAGTTCTTCACTGGGCACCCGCACCAGCCGGCCGGCGATCATGCTGATGGGCGTCAGCGGGTTGCGCAGTTCATGGGCGACCATCGTCAGGATGTTTCGTTGTTGTTTTAGGCTATGCTCGGCCGAGGCTTGCAAGTGCTGCGCACTGAGGGCAGCCATGATCAATTGTTCGTTGGCTTCGCGCATCTCCAGGTAGCGCTGCTGCTCCTCAGCGGAGCGCTGCGGTTTCTCCGCATCCGACTGCGCCAACAAAATCGCCAGGACCAATTGCTGATTGGCCTCGATCAGTTGCTCGAGCTGCTGGTTATGGGCGAGCTGGGTGTTGGCGACGTTCAGTTCCTGATTCAGCGCGGCCAGCACCGCGCGCGCCTCGACGGTTTTCTGGCCAAGCAGGAACAACTCGCGAGCGGCTGAAGCCATCGCCAGTTCGTTCTTGGCCATGGCCTCATTCATGACTTTTTCTCATCCATTGTCATTGCCCAGACGCTGCCGGGTAGGGCGGCCTCCGAGCAGACCTTCCTGGTCCGGTAACATGTCGCCGATTTGCAAACCGTTATCGTCGATGCGGTACAGGCGCAACTCATCGGAGTGAGCGCTGGCCCGGACTTTTACCACGGCCAAAATGCGCAACAGGCGGCTCTGCACTTCGATATAGCGCTGGACGATAATCGCATCGGTGAGAAATGCCGTGCCGTAAGGGCTGAAGCGCAGGTCGGTATAGCGGTCTTCCAGCTCCGAGGTCAGCAACACGCTGGCGCCGACGCTGGTGAGGGCGGTGACCATACGCGATAGTGATTCACGGAAATCTTCGCGGAAGGTCGGCGCCAGCGCCAGTTCGAAGCCCGACAAAGAGTCGATCACCACGCGGGTGGCCTTCAGCCGTGTGATCTCACTCAACAGCAACTGCACGATCTCGTCAATGGACAGGTCCGGTGCGCGGCTATCTACCAGGCCCACCTGACCACTCTGTATCAGGCCCGCGAGGGTGGCGTTCTGGGAATGATTAGGCCGTTGTTCGAATACCGCGATCACACCGGTTTCGCCATTGCGCGCACCTTCTGCAAGGAAGGTCGCGGCCAGAATGCTTTTACCTGAGCCCGACGGTCCGGCCACCAGTAACGAGTAACCACGGGGCAGGCCTCCACCGAGCATTTCATCAAGTTGTGGCACGCCCATCTTCAGACGCTTGATCGGGAATTCCAACGGCGCTTCAACCGGGTTGAGTGCTGCTGGCGCAAAGACCTTGATCCCCGAGGTGGCGATGCGAAAGGTGTGCAGCCCGGGCAGAGTCGGTTGGCCGCGCATCTTCATGATTTCCATCTTGCGCACCATCGAGTTGCGCTGAACGCTCTGGCGCAGCCAGATGAGGCCATCGGCCACAGTGAAAATCGGGTTGGTGTCGGTTTCTGTGAAATATTCGCCAATCAGGAAGGTCGTCGCCTGCCAAGTGGTCATCAACATGCCCAGCTGTTGAACGAACTGCGGTAGGTTGTTGTTCGGGTTGTCCTGGGTCTGGCTGGCCAGCACCACCGAACGGAACGAGTCGACGAACACGAGCGCCGGGGAATGCGTCTCCACTTCGCTGACAATGCGCCGCAGCACTTCGTCCAGATTCCCGGCCAGCGTGTCGGCGGCCAGGTTGATATAGCGGATCGAATGGTTGATCGCTCCGCTGTCGAAAAAGTCGAATTGCTGCTGGTAGCGCAGCATCTTCAGCGGCGGCTCACCCAGCACGGTAAAGAACAACGCCGGACGTTCGGGCGTTGCCAGGGCGAACATCATTTGATGTGCCAGAGTGGTTTTGCCGCAGCCAGGCGGGCCAGCGATTAGGTTGAACGAAAACTCTGGCAAACCTCCGCCCAGCACCTCGTCCAGTCCTGGCACGCCGGTGGCCAGACGGTTGATAGTCACTTTGGTGCTCATGGCGAAGTTTCCTGCGAAGGGGTGTCGCTCAAAGAAGGGGCCCACACGCCACACAGCAAGCGGGCGGTGAGTGATGGCCCGATCAGCGTGGTCAGCAACTCGTAAAAGGTCATCAGCAACGTTTCACCGAAAAACAACGCATCGGCTTCGCTTTGCTCAACGATTACGGACTTGAGGACAATCAGATCCAATGAGGCCTGCACACTGTCATAGGTACCGGCCAAGCGCGGATGGTGGGAGGCACACAGTTGAAGGCTGCGGCGATAAAGCGCGGCAACTCCTTGCTGGCCAATGATGGGCGTGAGGGCTGCGTCCATTTCCTGCAGTAATGAAGCGATCGCTTGTGCGACTGTTGCAATGTCAGCGTTAGGGCCAACACGGTGCGTCAGAGAAGCTACGATCTGACGGCTCTCTTCGCTTAGCGTGGACATGGCTAACTGATATCTGAAAAGACAGGTAGTGATACTACACCCTATAGCTGTCACCCGAGACTTAATTGGAAGCCGCCTTGGAGTCACTGTCATTCTTGGCTTGATATTGGCCAAGGCGTACATCTGTCTATCATGCCCACTCCCGGTAGGCTGGTCCCTTCGCGGCAGGCAGCAATTAGCCTTAAGCTGGCGAAGTGAGCGAATTGACTTTGCCTGTCATCCGGAACAAGCCCTCATAGTTCAGCAAATCCATCTAACCACTTGAGAGTGTTACACCATGATACCGGTGGAAAAGCTGACGAAATGGCACGAAAGCTGAAGGCTTAATCAGCTCATCATTAGCTTTGAGTCTTGCCATGCAGCGCAACTTGAATGCGACCGAGTAAACGCTTTTGTCCACGCAGCGGATTGCGTGAAGAAGACGCTAGGTATCAACCCATGGCAGGGCTTGATGATGTTCAGAAAGCATTGTCAACGAGCAGGTCATGACCGCTTTCGGCCGTTTTCTAACTGACGCGAGGGGCAGAAAACGGCCAAAAAGCAGACGTTTGTGAGCGACCGTATCCAGATAGATGCGCTTTTCGCAAAAGGCCGCTAAATCGGCCAGAAAGGGTCGTTCAATCCCTAGTTGCTCGCGCTCGACACGGATTTTCGTAGTGGACGTTAAAATCTAAACTCATTTTTTCCCACCCCACTTATGTTCTTTCAACTGTTCGGTAATTTCCGTGACCTTTGGCCTTTGGTCGGAACCCGCCTGAGTATGAGATCGGTCGACACCGCTGCCCGGTGCTACTAACCTCTTAACTGCCTGGAGAATAACCTTGACGCTTGACACGAACCAACGGCGCCGTATTGCCGTAGACGATGCACAAAAATTTCTAGCGAAACTACCGGCAAACATTCAAACCATTGTTGAGCGTCTTCCGTTCGGTGCGCGATGGATGCTCGCTGCGACCATCAGTGAGGTGCACTCCAAGCGCGATGTCTATACCACTGGCATTGCTATAGGAATGATTACTGGCGCCTCCGCACGAGATGAAATCACCAGCGAGCAGATGGAGACTCTCGCTCTGTACGGCGGGAACATTTGTCCTGATCCGTTGATCGGCAGATAATTTTCCGTGAACGTCAGAGACGCTATTAAGGCCGGACTATCCCTGGCCTTTTTCCTGACGTACTATGTCAGGATTGATGGTTAATTAGCGTTTAGAGTTCGACATGCCGAAGGCGATTGTTGTTGAAGATGAACAGCTTGAGCATGCTGTTCGAGTTGCGAAAGTAAGCAGCCCTGAGAACGGCAGTCGCGACGCGGCGCTTTTGCTCACCTGCTTTGGGACTGGCATGACGGTGACAGAGATATGTCGGCTGCGCGTGAGCGACTATCTCGCCGAATCTGGTTCGATCCAAATCGACTCTGAGGTAAGAGCAGAGGTTGCCTATAATCATCGATCGAGACCATTGTGCTGGACCAGTAAGAAGCTGACTAATGCTATAGACGTCCACCTAGCGGAGCGGCTTGCACGCGGCCATGGAGTTTCAAATAGATCAATGGCGTTTCGTGGCCTGGATTCTGATTCACCATTGTTCGTCTCCGGGCGAACTGGCGAAGGATTGAAGATCAGTGCGCAGCGGCGGGACGGCAAAACTTATTACAGCGCGAACCAGCTCAGCCGTTTGTATACGCGCTTGTTCTGCCTTGCCGGGATCGAAGGAGCCAGTGCGCAATCAGGGCGGCGAACTCTCGCGGTCAAGCTCAAGCGTCGTGGCATCGACCTCAGGCACATCAGCGAGATATTGGGCATCGAAAGCCTGGAAGCGGTTAAAAAACTCTGCGCGGGCGATCCTGCGCGTTTGGGTGACATAGTTCGGAGAATTATCTGATGAAAGTCCCGCGGCTGATGCAGGATGAGTTCAACGCTGTATTCTAGCGGCGTGGCTGGACCTGCAAAACCCTCGTTGTGGACTCGAAGATGTCCGAAGGGTGGATGAGCGAAATCATATAAAACTCGCTCGTGATGATGGCGGGCGCGGGTGGCGAAACAGAGGTCATGCCGATGATGCGCAAATTGAAGAAGGTCGGATAATGCACCTGAAAAGACTCACACTGAATAACTTCCGCTGCTACGAGAATCTCGAGCTGGATCTCCATCCCCGGCTGACTGTTATCGTCGGTAAAAACGGCGGAGGCAAAACCGCAATCCTCGATGCAATAGCTGTGGGTCTTTCGCCGGTTCTGCGTTATCTCTCTTCTGCTAATCAGCGGTTGACAGGTAAGGGAATAAAAGATACCGATTTTCGTATTGAGCCCTGGGCAAATGGGCGGTGGGGCACTTGCGACTATTCGCAGATTATCGTTGAAACAACAAAGAATCTGAAATGGGATGCTTGGAAAGCGTCAGTTAGAGGCAAGTCACCCAAGACCAAAGTCGGCGAAACCGAACTAGCTCATGCCATGGGGCGTATCACAGAAAGTTTTAGGAGTCAGCAGCCCGAGCTAGTACCTGTTTTTGCTTATTACGGAGCCCAGAGGGGATATATTGATATTCCTCAACGGCTACGGGCAGGCAAGCAAAACTATGGCCATCCAACCTCGGCCTTAATTGATGCGCTGGATGCTAAAAGCGATTTTCGCGAAATGCTCCAATGGTTCGACCTTGAGGAATCTGCGGAGCTTCGAGCGAACAAAGGCTCTAGAGCAGATGAGTATGAAGAAAGCCTAGCTCTTAATGCAGTTAGGATCGCCATTGATCAAGTGTTGGGTGGCGACTATAGCAACCCACGTTTCAATAGAGAGCACAGGTTCGTGGTTGATGCTGAGCACGGGCCGACACCTCTTCAGGTCAGCCAATTGAGTCAGGGCTATCAGAGCATGCTGGCCTTGGCTATGGACTTTGCTCGGAGACTGGCCATTGGTAATGGCCAATTTGGTCATCGTCTGCAATTACCTGCAGATGAACTAAACGAGACAGCGATAACTTTTTTTGACGAGTTAAAGCAACTTAATCCACTGTGGTTTGGAGAGCTTGATAGCGTATTACATTTACCGTCTTTTGGGGCACCTTCATTGTTAGCTCCCGGTGTCATGCTGATTGACGAATTAGATTTGCACCTTCATCCAGCTTGGCAGCAACGAGTGCTTGATGATCTCTTGCGCTCTTTCCCTATGACTCAGTTTATTGTCACGACGCATAGCCCGCAGGTGTTGACGACCGTGCCTTCAGAGAGTATCCGCATTCTGAAAGACAACAAAGTGTATTCCGCGCCACCAGGCACCGAAGGATCGGAGCCGGAGCGCATGCTTAGACAGGTGCTTGGCCTTGAGGAGGTGCGTCCACCATCCAGTCTTGCAACTCAGGAGCTGAATGAATATCTGTTAATGGTAGATAGAGACCAGTGGGACAGCTCGCGAGCCCAAGAACTGCGCAAAAAGCTGGAAGAGCGCTATCAGGGGCAGGAACCAGCGCTGCTGGATGCTGATCTTCAGATCGAGAACCGCAAGTGGGAGCTGGGTGCGTGAAGCGCGTTATTAGGCTTGATGAACCCGCTGAACTGGCGGAGTACCGTGCAGCAAATCCGTTGAGTAGCTGGGAGCAAATGCGAGGCGACGCGGCAGGTCGTGCTGCTTATGAAACTGTTCGGCTTCAGTTGCTTAATGGACAAGGTTGCCTATGTGGTTTCTGCGAGATCGGAATACATGACCTTGACCCGCTCAAATGTCGAGTCGAGCATTTTCATCCCAAATCGGATACTTCAACAGCACACAACTGGGCGCTCGATTGGCACAATTTTATTGCTGTTTGCATGGGTGGATCCCAACGCTATCTACAGGCGCCCTATACACTGGAGCCGCTGCCGGAAAACCTCAGTTGTGATGCGCACAAAGATCAGATGATCACCACCGGCAGACTCACTGAGTATTGCGAGGGATGGATCATTGCCCCTCTCGATGTACCTGAGGTCCCCTGTTTGTTTTTTCTCGTAAAGAGTACAGGTAAGCTGGAGCCTGATGAGCAGGCTTGTGCCGACGTGACTATCCCGGGCAACAAGCACGCAGGCACTCAAGAGCTGGTGCAACACACCATTGATATGCTCAATCTCAACTGCAACCGCTTATGCGAGGCTCGCAAACGAGTTCTGTGGGATATAGAGCGCAATAAAAAGAGCCTGCGCCTTCAGGGCATTCGTCCTGAGCAAGCCTTGCGGACACTTTCGGAGCGCTATTTCCGCCATCGTTGGCCGGCATTCTTCACCACCATACGTTTTTGTCTGGGTACTGCTGCTGAGCAGTACCTGACTGATATTGAATTTCAAGGTTGACGATGTTCAAGCCCGCGACCACTTTGAGGCAGTGTTGGAAGCGCTGCGCAAACTCGACCTCGACGGCGAGTCCGGGTTGGACGTGCGACTGGCCTCGTAGTAATCAAGGAAAGAACTATGGATGACTACGAAGAGTGCGGTGAAGAGATTCCTTACGAGAGCCCTGAAAGAATTGATCAGATGGCGATTTACTCGGCTCTAAACAGCCTGATGTTCTTCGCAAACAACCTCGACTTTAGTAACCAAGCGATGAATCTCACAGTTGTGGATGAGTTCATCATGGATCTTGAGTACGGATACCTCCGTAGTAAATTCGATGAGACAAACACGCCTTATCAGTCGATGTTCCTGTCTGCGCAGTCACAAATGTGGATTTTTTCTGCTTACGAGCTGATGCGCACATGGCGCGAGAAAATCACTAAGTACCTTAAAGCAGCGGACAACGGCGGACTGCCGCTAAAGCTGAAGGAGCTTCAAAAGCCCATTAGCTACGAGAATTATACGATCCAAAGACACATCGACGAAATCACTCTACTTATCGAGAATCCAAAGCTTGTTGAGACGATGAGGGATGATCTAAAGCGTACTCAAATGCTGTTCACTCAGATGGAGCTTCTGCGGATGTCGCTAGCAAAGCACCAGATGAGAAAGCGACCGAGCGCTGCTGTCCAGACACCGACAGTTGGATTCATGAATCGCTGGTGTGGCTCCTTGGAGTACCAGATCAACAGCGGCCAGATGATCATCTGCAATTTGAGCCGCAGAGACATTGCGGATGGGATTCGAGCGATACCAGCAATGACCGTTGCCTCCGACAAAGATCTCGACTCATTCGAAGCTGTCATACGTGGCTCTAGCGATGATGAGCTCAAGTCAATGCTCCAGGAATGATAGCTCAACTGCCCATTCTCCCAAGCCCCGGCCTTAAACCGGGGCCAAGGGCGTGAGAGGCGCCCATTTAGCGTCCTAGTACGGGAGAGAACAAGGTGGCGGACTACTTCAGTGATCGCGAGAACGGACCTGTTCCTCGCATAGATCAGGTGATTTCTCCGGTTGCTTGGGCCGGTATTGTGGCTTTGGTTCAGGGATATGTAGCCAATGGTGGTTTTGGCTTCCGCTTTCCGGTGAATTGTCCCGATGGAGCCGCCCCTTACGGTACTGATGAGAAAGCCTTTGGGGCCAATGTCAGGGCCTTGATGCCTGGCTTGGAATGGCCGCTTCAAACTACTCAGACAGATCCTGATTTTAGCTTTGGGTCCCCCATCCCAATGGCACCAGCAACTCTTCTGATTCTGGATTTCGTAGAGTATGTGCATGCTGTGGTGGCGAAGCCTTTTGTAGTCAAGCGTCACGATTATCACAACCACAATCACTTGGGTTTTAATCAGGGGGAAGGCCAATTTGAGTTCATGGCCGACGTTAACAGTGTTTTTGCACGATGTGGAGTAGCCTACGAGTTGCAATCCGATGGGCGAGTCGTACGCCTATTGCCTCTGATTCTGCGTGAGACGCTTAGTTGAGCCCTCTTCAGGACAGGCGATAAAATCTTGGACAATGGTTTGGAAGAGGCTCGGGTGAAGTTTTCCTCACCAGATCCGATCATTCGTCGGGAAGCACTTGAGCGTTTATGGGATGCATTCGAACGACTGAAATCGCTTGCTGATGCTGATAAAAAGAGATCGATTTCGATAATTTTGGACGCTGCGGCTAGCGAACACGCCTTCCGTACAATGCTTGAATTCGAAGCGAAACAACTGACCGAAATAGGCAATAATTTCCTCATTCGCCATTACGAAAAGCGTCAGGTGCCGGTTATACAAACTGACCATGTTGATTACCTGTTTCACCGTCTTTTTGCATTTATTCAACTCCTACTCGGCCGGAGTTGTTGCGCGAGTGGTTGAGTGCAGCTGCTGAGCAGGGCTGGATCAACGGCATCGAGCCATAGGAAAAGGATGACAGGGTGATGTTTGACGATAGAGCGATAGAGCGATAGAGCGATAGAGCGATAGAGCGATAGAGCTTTACACCCAATTTCGCAATTTCGCAATTTCGCACGAAAGCTTCCTCCGATTGACCGACCCCTGCTGCGGCCCTTGACTGACGGCCAGACTATGAGCGGCCAAGTGATTTTACTCGTCGAAGCAGCAAGCGATTTTTCACGCGAGCTGTTCAACTCGGTGAACGATATTGCTCGCTCGTTGGTTATGCTGAAAGCATGGGCACAAGTCTATGAGGAATGCGACCGGTATGAGCAATACGACCTCTTGCTTGAGCACATCCGACCGAATTCGACGCTGGCTTTAGGTGCTCCGCAGGCTACTAGGGGCCGGTTCATTTATGCGGCGGCTATGTGCTGCACACAAGCCAATAGAGTCCTACCCCTGATCGCCCCGAGTTAGCTTGGCGCGGGTAGGGAAATATGAATTGCAAATTGCCTCCAAAGTTGGACAACCCTGGGACAAGTGGAAGGAGCTTGCCCTATACTTAGTGAGGGTTTGAGCTTTGGAGCTATCAGCGAGCTTACTGGCAACTTTCGAAATGCGACCGAACATGGCCATCCCCGGAACATTGGCATGGGGCTTACAGCATCGGTTGAGCTGAGCGAAATCGAAATGCCAGGCCGCCTTAAACCGTGCGGAGGGATGATAGAGACCACCAAGAAACAAGCGTGGGCGGTTTCCGTGCGATAAGCGATTCCTTTGAGTTCGGTCATCGAAGTACTGACTGAGCAATACGCATTGGCGCTCAAAGCTTATGAGCTCCTGAGCGAGCTGTTGCAAGACCAGTTCAACGGCCTACAAGTCAAAACGCATCCTTTTCCGTGGACCTTACCTAAGCATATGAGGCGGGTGATCGATGTCAAAAGCTCGAATCCGGATGATGGTGAAACATGACACTCACCGAGTTCTACGTCATAGCAAGGATATGAATCTCCGGCACCCCGCCACGAGTGCGAAAGAGGACGTATAGGGGCGCCCTGTGTACCCGATACTGGTGACTGAGACTCCCTGTTTCGTAAGGGAGACGGAATGGCCTCTTTTGGCCGAAAGCCGACCTGCAGCGAACGCCAAAGAAAGCAGCATTGAACCTTTCACCTAAAAAAACGGGCACATATCAGCGCCCGTTCTCATCACTCACTCCGCCGCTTGCGCCCGCAACCGTCGCCCGATCACATCCATCAAATCACAGCCATCCCTTAACGGAATAACCAGCAGCTGAGAGAAGTCCGTGAGCACCACTGTGTCGCAACCCAGTTCGGCGCGGTAGGCGATGGTTTCCAGTACTTGCGTGACCGAGCGGATGCGGTGGTCGGCCATGGCTTGCAGGACGTCGAGTGGGGCTTGGGTGTCGATGAGCAGGGAGGCCGGGATCAGGTCGATTCCGGTGAGGGGCATGTAGCGATTCATAGGAAGATCTCTGTTTGATTGGCTTGCGCCGTCACTCAGTCGTCGCCAAACGATTGGGTGGCAGCTGTGCGCAGGTTGGCGAACCGGCAACAGAGAAAACCGGCAGACCCCAAGGTCTCCCGCGCACAGCCGCCATAACAGCGGCTTTGCGGGTGCGACGACCCCTGCAACAAAGCCGGGAGCCTTCGCATTCTCTGTGATCAGGTCGCCAAACCCGAATCGCCCATCCGGACGACGGAGCGGACTATAAGCCTCATCGCATCCCTCGACAAGGTGAGCAATTCTGAGCGTTGCGTAGGAACTTTATAGTGGGCCTGGGACGTCTATCCCCTGTCGCGGGAATTTCGTGCGCACCCTGAACCATCATTTCAGCTCAGCGTGTCGATAGCCGCTGACGCTATCCTTAGAAACCGTAACCCGCAGTAGAGCCGGATCTCCACCCAATGCAAACCCCGACCACCGATCACCACCTCTGGAAAACCTACCTGCTTTTCCTCGCGCCCATGGTGCTCTCCAATTTTCTGCAGTCCATGTCGGGCACCATCAACAGCATCTACATCGGCCAGATGCTTGGCACGCAAGCGTTGGCCGCTGTGTCGGGCATGTTCCCCATCGTGTTTTTTTTCATCGCGCTGGTGATCGGCCTCGGCGCCGGGGCAGGGGTGTTGATCGGTCAGGCTTGGGGCGCACGTGAAGCGCATCTGGTCAAAGCCATTGCCGGGACCACGTTGCTCCTGGGCGCAATTATTGGCCTGACCGCCGCAGTGCTCGGCAGCGTGTTCGCGCGGCCGGCGTTGCAGGGTTTGGGTACGCCGCCGGACGTACTCGATGACGCCGTCGCGTATGCCCACGTGATGATGTGGATCATGCCGTCGCTGCTGGTATACGTGCTGTTCACGCAGTTGCTGCGCGGGGTGAGCGATACGGTGTCGCCGCTGGTGGCGCTGGTGGTGTCGACTTGTATCGGGCTGGCGCTGACGCCGGCGTTGATTCGCGGTTGGCTGGGGCTGCCGATGATGGGGATTCAGAGTGCGGCGTATGCGGGGCTGGTGGGCAATCTGGCGGCGATGGGCTGGCTGGCATGGCGACTGATTCGACGCGGGCATCCGTTGGCGCCGGACCGCGAGATGTTTGCGGCGATGCGCCTGGACCGGGTGATTCTAGGCAAAGTGTTGCGCATCGGTTTGCCGACCGGGTTGCAGATGGTGGTGTTGTCGGTATCAGAGCTGGTGATCCTGGCGCTGGTCAATCAGCACGGTTCGCAGGCAACGGCGGCCTATGGCGCGGTGACGCAGATCGTCAATTATGTGCAGTTCCCGGCGCTGTCGATTGCGATCACCGCTTCGATCCTCGGGGCGCAGGCGATCGGCGCGGCGCGGGTCGAGCGAATCGGGCCGATTCTGCGCACGGGTCTGCTGATCAACGTGTGCCTGACCGGTGGCCTGGTGGTGTTGGGTTACCTGCTGTCGCACTGGTTGCTCGGCCTTTTCTTGACCGATGAATTGACACGGGCGAAAGCCGAGCAGCTGTTGCATATCATGCTCTGGAGTCTTTTGGTGTTTGGCTTCCAGGCGATCATCGGCGGCATCATGCGCGCCAGCGGTAATGTGTTGGTGCCGATGGCGATTTCTATCTTCTGCGTGGTCGGGGTGCAGTTGCCGGTGGCCTATGTGCTGGATGGGCACTACGGTTTGCAAGGCGTGTGGATGGCGTTCCCGGTGGCGTACCTGGGCATGCTGCTGTTGCAGACGCTGTATTACAAACTGGTGTGGAAGCATCAGAAAATCGAGCGTCTGGTATAGGGCGGGGCGGGTTAGCGGGTTTGTGGAGCGTCAGCGCTGGCGAGATTCGCGCGCGCGGCAAATGTTTGCTTAAGTCTTCTTACAGCGCCATCGGAGAAGCCCATGAACCGTCGATTCCAGCGCCCTGCCGCAGGGGTTGCAGCCTTGTTGATCGGTGCATTGCCGTGGGCTGAGGCGGTCGAGTACAGCGAGGTCAACGACACCGCCAGCACCATCAGTTTTACCTATCATCAGATGGGCTCGCGGGTATATGGCACGTTTGCCTCCTTTCGCGGCACGCTCGCTTTCGACACACAGAATCCTGCCGTCTCCCGCGCAGGGCTGGTCATCGAACTGGACAGCATCGATGCCGGCAGCAGCGATGCCAATGAAGAACTGAAAAAACCTGCCTGGTTCGACACGGCGACTTATCCGCGGGCAACGTTTCAGTCGACTGCGGTAAAGGTGCTGGGCGAGCACCGCTACCTGATCAGCGGGACCCTGTCGCTGCGGGGCGTTACCCGTGAAGTGGCAGTGCCGGTGACACTCAAGTCCGAGAACGCTATCGGCATCTTTGACGGCGAACTGATCCTGCGGCGCGCCGATTTCAAACTGGGCGAAGGTGAATGGGCGGACAGCTTCGTATCCAGCGATATCACTATCAGGTTCAGAATGGTCGCGCCGGAGCACTGAGGTCGATCGCCCAACAGCGTTTCTTTTGAACATTCGGCCGTGCCGGTGGCTTGCTCTGGCGCAGATTTGCTGTCATCGTTATCGCTACTGGTAATCTTTCTTATTTGAGAAATTTTTTCGTATGCGTAACATTTCCGTGGCCGATGATGATTTGGCGAGCCGTCATCGGACATTCTCCCAGCTCTACAGCGATCACCATTCCTGGTTGCATGGCTGGCTGCGGAAGAAACTCGGCTGCTCGCAACGGGCGGCCGATCTGGCGCAGGATGCATTCATCCGCGTGCTCACGTTGACCGATCCGCACACCATCAAAGAGCCGCGGGCGTTTCTGGCGACCATGGCTGGCCGGCTGTTGATCGATGGCGCCCGGCGCCGGCGGATCGAACAGGCGTATCTCGAGGCACTGGCGATTCAGGCAAGTGATGCCGGCATGCCAGACCCCGAGGCGATTCACGTCGCGCTTGAGGCGTTGGAAAAGATCGCAGTGATGCTCGCCGGGTTGCCGAGCAAAAACCGCGAGGCGTTTCTGCTGAGTCGGCTCGACGGGCTGACTTACAGTGAGATCGCGCTTGAATTGAAGGTGTCGGCGAGCACGGTGAAAAACTATGTCGCGGCGGCGCTGGTTCATTGTTACAACACCTTGTACGGGGCGGATCAGCCAGCGTGACGCCTCCCTCCGAACAGATGATCAACGAAGCGGCGCGCTGGTTGACGCTGCTGCATGACGACTGCGTCAGTAACGCCGAGCGTGCGGCTTTCGATGCCTGGTGCGCAGCCGATCCACGGCACGCTGTTGCGGTTGAACGCATGCGCGGTTTATGGACCAGCCTCAGTGAGCTGCCGGCCGCGCCTGCACGGGTTGCGTTGAAACAGGCTTTCGCGCGATCCGGTCGATCTGCTTCAAGCCGTGGCGTCCAGGTGTTAGCACTGCTGGGAGTGCTGGCGTGTGGCTGGGTCGGTGTCGACAATCTGCCGATCTGGATGGCCGATCAGCGCACTGGCGTGGGCGAGCGGCGCGAGATGACGTTGTCGGACGGCAGCCATCTGCAACTCAATAGCCATTCGGCGCTGGACGTGAAATTCGACGGGCAGCAACGGGTGATTGAATTGCTGGCGGGAGAGTTGTGGGTGGACGTGGCCAAGGACGCCAAGCGTCCGTTCGTGGTGCGCACCGACCAAGGCACCGCGACGGCGCTTGGCACGCGGTATCTGGTCAAACGCGAAGCGGACGGTTCCACGGTAATCAGCGTGCTCGAATCGGTTGTTGCCGCCAAAGCCAATGGGCTTGAGGCGGTGAACGTCAAGGCCGGCGAGCAAGCGCGGATGAAAGCGGGCAGGGTGCAAGCACCGTATGCCATCGGCAACGCAGACCCGGATGCCTGGACACGCGGCTTGCTGAAAGTCGACGACCGACCACTCAGCGAAGTGCTGCAGGCGCTGGCCAGTTACCGCCATGGCCTGGTGCGCTATGACCAACAGGCGCTGCAGTCATTACGAGTGTCCGGCGTATTCCGCCTCGACGATACCGACGCCGCGCTGGCGACACTGGCCGACAATCTACCGATCCAGGTTGAGCATTTCACCGATCTGCTGGTGGTGGTCAAACCGCGCTGACCTGCTGATTATCAAACCACACCATCGCCGATCCCCCATACCGAAATTCAGCAACCACCCGCGAACGTGCAGGAGCTGGCTTGCCAGCGATGCGATTTCAACCGGGTATCCATGTCGTCAGGCATTTGCCTCGCCAGCAAGCTGGCTGCTACAGAGCTCCAGCTTTCGCTTCGACCTTTGTCTCCGTCTTGCGATACGTCAGCAGCACAATGCCTGTCACGACGATCACGCCACCCACCACCTGGCCGGCGCTCAGCATCTGATCCAGCACAATCCAGCCCATCAGCAAGGTTGCCAGCGGTTCAATGTTCATCACCGGCGCGTTGCGCGGCATGTCCAGGCGCGGCACGGAAATGAACAGCACGATGAAACCCGTGCCATATAGCACCACCAGCGTCGCAAGTGCCATCCAGCCGGTGGACGTCGCAGGCAGGTTCAGGCCGCCGGGCAGGGCGCCGGTCAATCCCGCGAGATTGACGCTGCTGAAGACGATGAAAATAGTCAGCAGGCTGCGCACCGAACCGCGAACCTGCGACAACTTGTGATCGGTAATCCACAACGCGCAGGCGAACACAGTGGCGGCGCAAAACGCGAGGCCCACGCCGAGCAGCCATTGCGGACCCACGCTGGCGTTGGCCGACAGGCGTCCCGGCACGTCGAGCACAAATACCAGACCCACCAGAATCAGCCCCATCAAGGCCGCCGTGCGCGCCGTCGGCCGTGCTCCGCCCAGTGCCCAAGTGAGCAACGCCAGGAGGATCGGGAAGACGTTGGCCACCAGCAACGCCAATGCGACCGGCACTCGCGCCACGGCAGAGTAAAGACACAGGCTTTGCGCGGTAATCAGCAAACCCAACAGCAGTTGCCAGCGCCAGGCACCCGCCGGCAATCGCAGATTCTGTCGTTGCCACAGCACCAGCGCGGCGAGCACCAGCAACGTTCCGCCCGAACGCATCAAGATCGCCAGCAATACCCCGGCGCCATCATCGAAGGCGACCCGGGCTGCCACATGATTACCGGCGAATGCACAGCCCATGCACAACAGAATGAGCACGGCGATGTGGCGGGGAAAAGGTGCTGGGGTGGATGAAGCGAGGGCGGAGCGGGTCATGGCAGGTTCTCAAGAGGGGTACGTGCCATCTTCCGGGATGGCTTCGTGTTGTTATTATGTCATCGTACAACCTCCTGAGTTCTACCGGAATTGGTTTGCGTGGGCAAGGATGATGGTTTATTTAAAGCACGAAAATGTTGGCCTGCCTGCCTGCCTGCCTGCCTGCCTGCCAGGCCGTTTAAGCAACCTGGGTATTCTTGCTAAGAGATCGTATGACTGCGCCGGGACGGCCTACAGGCCCCGTCTCGGGGCTAGCCTCGCCCTCCATGAATGTCCTGTAACCGAGAATGGCGGATCAACCCCGCCAACGGCAGGAGCGGTGCCCCTGCAGGTTGTGCCGGTTTCAACCGAGCCTCACGCGCTCGCCGCGCCCGTGACTACGGGCCGACCCGGTTTGCGCAGCGGGTCGAGGCGCGAGCCGGTGTAACGCGTTTCCCGATAGAATTTCCACAAACCGAACAGACCGTACACATGCGTCACGCGACCCTGCTCTTGATAGCCCATGCGGATATGCAGCTTCATCGCCGGGATGTTGTGGGTTTCCACCACGTCGACCACCTTGTTGCAGCCTTTGGCCGCCATGGCTTCCCACTGCGCCACCTGGACATCGACCGACAGACTGGTGCCGAAATAGGCGCGGGCCATTTCGCCGCCAAAACAAAAAAATTCGCCTGGCTTGACCGGGAACCAGCAACCGTAATAGTGGCGGTCATGGTAGTCGCGGGTGCTGGCCCAGATGAACCCGATGGCATGGCCATCCTGGTCCAGGTACATATGGCCGGTATGCCCGTCGGCGGCCAGCTCGGCCATCGTGCCTACGCGATCGCCGAAGTGCTTCGTGAACGCGACTGCATTTTCCGGGGTGATTACTGCCATTCGTACCGGTGGATAAGGTCGCAGCTTGTGCGGTGGAACCGGGCTGACCAGGTCGCGCTCCATCCAGAGCAGTTCCCAATGGAAAAATACATAACGCCTCCACAGCGTGCGAAGCATGCGGCTCAGACCTTTTTGTTTGATTCGTTCGCGAAGCTTGTCGATGACTTTCATGACGCTCTCCAAAGCCGGAGCCAAGGTGTGGTGGGGGACGTTCTTGTTGGGTATAGATCACGCGGTGAAAATCATGTCAAAGCGCCACCTTTGAATATGTTGCATTTTATGTAGATCGCTCCATTGGTATTGCCTGGCCGCGTAAATCCTCAATCAGGTCGCCATAGGAAATACGTGGAACGCCCGGCAGCCTGAGCGTCAGCAGGGATTTGAGCGATTCTTCTGGCGACAGGTAAGCGTCGCCGAAATCGGCCCCGAGCTGGGTCGGGTGCGCGACAATTTCCAGCACGCCGTCGGTTGGAATGTCACCGTCGCGCAAGCCAATCGGGGTGCACACGTAATCCGCTGTGGTACCTGCCAGGCTACGCAGACGACGGTTGAGCAGCTCCTTGAAAATGCGCTTGGGCAGGTTCAGGTTTTGTCCCATGTTGCGCGCCAGTCGCACGGCAACGCCCTGGCTCGCCGCGAAACGCGCGACGATTTCCCCAATCGGCCAGATGTTGTGCACGTGCTGATGGGAATCCAGATGGCTGGGCCGCACACCGTTGTCGAGGCAGCGTTGCCATTGCGCTTGTAGTTCTTCCTGTACGGCATCGCGGTCCAGACGATTGAGCCGCATACGGTGGCGCGGCAGGTTGAGGTCGAAGACCCCGGTGCTGTCGCAAAAATTGGCCCGCGTGAGAATGCCCTGGCTCAAAGGCCGGCCATATGTGAGGTTGAAATGCAGGCCGATGCGCCCCGCAAGCAACGGATGGCGAGCCATGGCGCAGGCCGCTTCGAACGCAGGCATGTTGGCCATCGCCGTTGCAGAACTGATGACGCCCGCCTGGAACGCGCCGAGGATCACCGTGTTTTCGTTGGGGCTGAGACCGAAGTCATCAGCGTTGACTATGACTTGGCGTGGCATGTTCACTCTCCCGGTGAGGTTCGATGGTGGCGGCCACTTTAGCGGTCGGTACCGGTGTCGCAGGTGTCGCCGACGTGGCTCGCCTGGCGCGCCATTTCTGCAACCAGGGTTTCAACCGCTGCCAGCTGCGCAAGGCAAATCCAAGGACCAGGCCGCTGGGGCGCCACGAGTAAAAACTCCAGCGCCAATGCTCAAGCTGGCCGCTCATGCGTTCATGCAGCTGATGGCTGGAATTTTCCAGACTGACCCGCGACGCATCGATCCAGCGCCAATTGTCGTCCAGCCCCCAGCGAATCCATTCTTCCAGCAGCACCCGACCGCTGCCCAGATCAGCGTATTGCGGCAGGAACGCCAGGTTGTAATCGTACAGCCGGCCCTGTTCCAGCAACCCGAGTCGATAACTGATGCAACGGCCGTCCAGTTCCAGCACCACCACTCGCACCAGACCCTGAGCGGCGAGGGCGGTGAAGGCGCGATCCATCCACTGGCGATGACGTTCATCAGAGAAAATTCCCACGCCTTCGTCGCCTTTCCAGCTCACTGCTTCGACTTCGCTGATGACTTGCAGCAAGGGTCCCATGCTCGCCGCGTCGGGCGTGATGCGGCGAATTTCAGCGCCGCAGGCCGCAATTCGTTTGCGCGCCCGACGTAGTTTGTAGCGCGGATCACCGGACACTTCCTGACGATCGGCGTCGCTGATCAAGTGCACCGGCACTCGGCAACTAAGACGTCGTTCGCCCGTCGAGCTGTGAGCCATCCATTGTGTCAGCGCGCTCTCCGCGCCGATCGGTTCGGACAGCTCGTTGAGTTGCAACAGGGCATGCGGTAAGCGTCGGCGGATCTCGATCAAGGCCTTGCGCATGTCGTCGGCGTCGACGCGGGTCAGTAATGCCAGACGATCGGTCAGTGGATAGCCGAGGTGATGCAGCACCCGAAACGGCAGCCTGCCGAAGCGCTCGACCGAGGCCACCAACGGCAGGCAAAACACCAGTTCGGTGCCCTGCCAGCCGAGCAGCACGTGCAAACGCTCCGCGCCGCTCAGCGCCTGTTCGGACGCGCACAGCCAGGCGAGCGCGTTGAATGGGGTGTGGTCCATCACTCGCAGGCGCAGTGCTTCATAAGCCGCCGCAGGAAAATCTGCTGCGCACAGCGAAGTGCGCCATTCGTATCGCGCTGCCATAAGCTCAGGTCACCGATGCTGTAACGGTTGAACGTTCCGGTTTGCGCAGGGCATCGAGGCGCGAACCGCTGTAACGGGTTTCCCGGTAGAAGCGCCAACGGCCAAACAGCCCGTACACGTTCATGACCCGTCCCTGTTCTTTGTAGCCGGTGCGAATGTGTAACTTGAGCGCCGGAATATTGCCCGACTCGCACACATCCACCACCTTGTTGCAGCCCTGCGCCTGCATGGCTTTCCACAGTTCGGTCTGCAGGTCCATTGATAACCGCGTGCCCCAGTAGGCGCGGCTCAGTTCACCGCCAAACTCGAAAAACTCCCCGGCTTTCACGGGAAAGCTGCAGCCGTAATAGTGCTTGTCGTGGTAGTTGCGGGTGGCGCCCCAGATGAAAGCCACTGCGTCACCGGCCTCATCGACGTGCATCTGTCCGGTGAAACCTTCACGGGCGAGCTCGGCCATGGTCTCTACGCGATCGCCAAAATGACGGGTAAACGCCACGGCGTTTTGCGCGGTGATGGCGACGACTTTCAGCGGTGGGTACGGTCGCAGTTTATGCGGCGGGATCGGCGTGACCAGATCGCGCTCCATCCACAACAGTTCCCAATGAAAAAATACATAACGCTTCCAGCCTTTGGCGGCGGTAGCGCGCCAGCCTTTGTGCCGGATGTGCTCGCCAAGCTTGCTCAAAAAAACACTCATGGTATTGGCTCCTGACGGTGGTGACCGTGGATGGAGTGGCTCACCGTGCGGACAACGGGTTGCGCGGCAAACCATGCGATGAGAATCATGGGACAGGGCCCCGGCTCAATAGCAGGATCAGGTGTGTCATGCCGACTTGCGCTGCAGCATGTGCAACATCGGACTGAAGTCGCTGGGCAGGATGATCAGGGTCTGCCACACCGGCACGCCGCTCAATCGGCAATACAGGACAAGCAACGCTACGGTCACAGCCAGGTAAGCGATGGACGACGCGGCTGCCGCGCCAACGATGCCGTACAGCGGGATCAGCACTACATTCAGCGTCAGGTTAAGCAAGGCGCCGAGCCCCATCAGCAACGAAATCGTGCCGGGGCGGTTTTTGCCCAGCAAGTCCAGGCGCAGGATGCTCGCGTAGCACAGCCCGAGCAGGCCCGGCAGCAGCGCGAGCAACGCCGGGTACGCCGGTTGATAGGCGGCACCGAACAGGGTGACGATCAGCCATTCGCCAATCACCGCCATGCTCAGGCAGGCGCCGAGCATTACCGTAGCGGTCAGGCGCAGCGCCAGCGGGGTGACTTTGTCCATGCCCTCATCCTGCTGCAGCAGGCGTTTCATCAGTGGCGTGGTCACTGCTTCCGGAACGATCAGCAGCAATTCAGCCGCGGCGCTGGCCATGGCGTAATGACCCAGCGCGGTGCTGCCGAGCAGGGCGCCGATAAACAGGTAGTCGGAACGCAAGATCACTTGCTGGAAGAGCAAATCGGGATGACTGCGGGCACTGAAGCGCAGCAGTTCGTTCTGGCTGCCGCGGTCCCATTGCAGTTTCAGCGGCTGCGCACGTTTGAGCCAGAACCAGCCCGCCAGCACCACCAGGCTGATGCCCGCCAGCCAACTGAGCAGTGCAGCTTCCAGCGCAGCGTCTTTCCACATCCAGAACAGGGCAAGAAACAACAGCAGCGGCGCAAGGGACTCAATCAGGCGCAGGACGTTGAACGCCATGATCCCGCCGGAGGCGTTGTGTAACGTCAGCAGTCCGCTTTTGAGCACGGTCAACGGTACCGCCAGCAGCAACAGCCAGGCGAGCAGACCGAGTTGCGTGGTGATGTCGAGCTCGGTGCCGAACTCGCGGGTCAGCCCCACCACCAGCAACGTCAGCAAACCGGCAAGCAGGCAGCCAAAGACCAGCACCTGACTGAGCAACAAGCCCATCGGCCGCTGCTTGGCGGCCTGATAACCGACCGCCGAGTTAAGCCCGCCGCTGGTGGCCGCGCTGATCAGATCGGGCAAGGTGCTGAGCAGGGCAAACAGACCGCGTTCGCTCGGCCCGAGGATCCGCGCCAGCAATACGTTGCGCAACAAGCGCAAAGCGATCATTGCCAGCTTGGTGCCCATGCTCATGGCCAGGTGTTTGAGGTAGTTGCTGCGGCTCATGGCCGTGCCCCGCGATAAATGCGCCACGACAACAATTCCGGATTGCGCGCGGTGCGCTGGCTGACCCCGAAACGCGGGAGCGCCAGCGGGTCTTCGACGCCACGGTAGATGCCGGTGGCGGTGCCCAGACCGAACGCATAGTCGTGCTGCGCCACGTGGAGGCGCACACGTGCGTCGTTGTCGCCGTTAGGGTAGCAATAGACCGGCAGCGGCTGATTGCAGCCGTTCAACAGCGCATCGCGGCTGCGCCTCAGTTCTTCGTCCAGCCGTTGATCATCAAGGCCGGTAAGGATCGCGTGACTCGCGCCGTGCGGACCGAAACGCACCAGGCCGGAAGCTTCCAGCGAGCGCACCTGATGCCAGTCCAGCGCTTGCGGCATCGACTCTTGCGGGCAGTCATCGGTCAAGCGACTGAGATCGTGCGGGGCAAGGGTTTTCAGAGTCTGCAAATACTGCAAAAGGGCCAGGCTGCGGCGCTGCACATGCCCTTCAGTGAGCGCTGCCGGCACCGGCCGTGCGGCCATGTTCAGACGATTGATGATGTGCGCCCGGGCCCTCTCGCCATGGCTGCCCCACAGGGTTTCACCGATGCTTTCCCACCAGAACCGCTGGCGACTGCCGATGAAATCGGTGGAGAGAAAGATGCTCGCCGGCACCTGGTATTTTTGCAGCAGCGGGAAGGCGTTCAGGGCGTTGTCGCGCCAGCCGTCGTCGAAGGTCAACGCCACTTTTGGTCGTTCGGCGTGCAACGTGCCGGTTTGCAGAATGTCCATCAGGGGCACGCAATCAAAATGGCGTTTCAGCCAGATCAGCAAGTGCTCGAAGGCGTTCGGTCCGACGCACAATTCATTGCGATGGGGCAGGGTGGCAGCGTTGTCGTCGGCCAGCACCCGGTGCAGCATGAGAATCACCCCGGCCCCGTGCAGCTGGTTGCGTCCTGCCGGCGAGTTGCGGTACAGCCAGCCACTGGTGCGTTTTAACAGTTGTCTGATCGCCATGGCACGCTCCTTTTTTCAACGATTCTGTTCCGGATTCCACTGCGCATAGCGCTGGCCACGCAGGAACTGCCACAGTCCGATACTCATCCCGGCCAGGGTCACCAGAAGAAACGCGGCGAGGCGGAAGGGTTTGGGCAAGCGGTGTCTGAAGTCCATCAGACCGGCGATCGCCACTGTGTAGCCGAACAACTGGGCGATCAGGCTCAAGCGATAAAAACCGTGTTCCTGCCACAGCCAGAAATTGCTCAGCAACAATGGCAACAACAGGATCGGCGCCAGACGGCGGATCAGCTTGTGACTGATCAACGCAATCGAATAGAGGCCGTGTTTCATCGGATTGAGCAGTTCGCTGCGCTGGGCCAGGCTTTGCAGGCCACCGACTGTGACGCGCTGGCGCCGACGGAATTGCTTGTCGGCCTCGTCGACACCGTGATCGATCACCTGCGCCTCGGGCACATAGACGATTTGTTTATGCGCAACCGGCGCGCAGGTACTGATGAAGAAATCGTCGTTGACCTCCGCCGGGATGTTCTGGAACAGCTCGCGACGCAGCGCCAGCAGGGCACCATCAGCGGACACCATGCAGCCGGTGCGGTTTTCGACCTTGCGCAGCCAGCCTTCGTAGTGCCGATAGAGGCTGTCGCCGACACTCAGGCCACCGCCCGTTACCGGAATCACCATATGCCCGGCGCAGGCCCCGACTTCAGGGTCGGCGAGCGGCGCGAGCAAATGGCCGAGGGTGTCGCGCGACCATTGGTTGTCGGCGTCGGTAAACACCAGAATGTCGCCGGTGCTCAGTGCTGCGCCGGTGTTCAGGGTCGCCGCTTTACCTTGGCGCGGCAGGTCGAGCACGGTGATGCGCGGGTCGACCACCCGGTGTGCGCACGCTACCGTGTCATCGGTCGAACCGTCGCTGGCCAGAATGATCTGCAGCGAGGAAGGCTGATAATCCTGGGCGAGCAGTGTGCGTAACTTGTGTTCGATGTGCCGCGCCTCGTTGTGCGCGGCGATCACGATGCTGACATTCATCGGCGCCGCTGGCGTGATGCGCCGCGCCGGGAACAGCGGCGCCAGCACACTCAGCAGCAGCGGATAACCGACGTAGGCGTACGCGGGCAGCAACAGGCAAGTCCAGAAAAAGAATTCAGCCACGGGCAGGCCTCCTGGCAGTCCAACGACACATACTGAGGGCGAACGCGGCGCCGGCCAGGTGCAAGCGCACCCAATGCAACCCCCACAGTTGCAGGGTCAGGCCGATGTTGCGGTGCTTGTGGCTCTGGCGAACGCTCATCACCAATGCAGGCAGGGTCGTGAGCATGATCATCAGCAGTGCGTGATGAGGGAAGCCGCCCATCAGCGCCGAGATCGCCAGGAAGTCCAGGAGCCAGGCGCCAAGGGATAACAGAGGGAAGCGCAGCAGGCGCAGACTGATGCCGTGGTTGCGCAACAGTTGCAGATGGCTGCCCTGACGCCACATTTCCTTGCCCATCCACTCGCGCCAATTGGCTTCGTAGCCCCAATGCAGGGCAACGCTCTGGTTGATCGCCAACAATTGCGCGCCAGCTTCGTGCTGACGCAAGGTGAAATCCTTGTCCTCGCCCGTGCGCAAACTTTCGTCGAAACCGCCAACCTTGTCGAACCAACTGCGGCGCATCAACAGATTGCAGCTGGGCAGCCAGTCGACTTTGCGCACGGCATGAGTGGCCGGGCGCAATGTCCGCCGTTGCCAGGCCGTGGCGTACCACGGCGCCTGGGCGGGGGTGTGCAGGTCAAGGCCGAAGACATCCGCCTGGCCGCTGCTTTCCAGTTCAATCAACGGCCGCAGCCAGTCTTCCGGCATTTCCACGTCGGCGTCGATGAAGGCCAGCCATTGCCCTGTTGCGATGGCCGTACCGCGATTGCGCAGTGCGCCGATCAGTACGCCCGGTACCACCAGCACCTGCGCTCCGAACTGTCGGGCGATCTGCGGGCCCTGATCACTGGAGCCGTTGTCCACTACGATCAACTCGCATTCGAGGTTGGCCGCATGCGCGGCTTTTTGTGCCGCGAGCAGCGTGCGGCCGATGTGCTTCGCTTCGTTGTACATCGGAATGACAATACTGATTAGGCTCATGCCCTGGCCTCCGGCAACGGACTTTCTTCGGCTTTCAAACGCAGCACGCTGGTCAGGGCGAGCATGATCCACACGTACTTCTGGTTCGGTGCACTGAGGAACATCAGGAATAGCGTCAATGACAGGAAGCTCATGCTCAGGTGCGTCATCAGGTCCGCCTGCGCGCCGTTACGTCGCAACAGCCAGGCGCCGCGTGCGCGGATCAGGTTGTACAGGCCCAGGCCCAGCATGCCGACGAACATCAGCCCGGCGGGGATGCCAAGCTCACTGAAGATTTCCAGGTAGGTGTTGTGCGCGCGCCGGTACAGGTCGCCGATCTTGCGGTTGGCCGAGAAAGCCTTGGCGTAACCCGTGGCGGCATAGTGCAGCGGGAAGGTCCCGGGCCCTGTGCCGATCAGCGGGTTTTCGCGGATCATCTCGCTGCCGACCACGATGTAGGAGGCGCGACGCCCCAGCGAAGCGTCCTGACTGCGGGCGCCGGCGCTGAGAATACTCAAGGACTTGATGCGCTCGACGTAACCGGCCGGCATCGCATGGATCACCAGCGGGATCGCGATTACCGCGCCGAGCATGGCAAAGCCCAGGTGCCGGGGACGAATACGCGCCAGCTCGGTGCGGTAGTGCCAGACGCCAATCATCAGGCTGAGAAACAGCACCACCAGCCCGGAGCGCGATTCGGTCTTGGTCATGCCGCCCAACAGCAGAATGAAGCAGGTGGCCCAGAACAACCGGTGCAACATTTTCGGACTGCTGATCACCAGCCACAGGGCCAGCGGTACAGCGAAGGCGATGAGCATGGCGAAGCCGTTCGGGTCTTCGAGCAGGCCGGAGGCTCGGCCCTGATCCTGATATTTGGCCGAGAACATCGCCAAGGCGCAGGTCGCCGTCACGCTGAGCGTTACCAAGCGGGCAAACAAATCCATATTCAGTTCACGACCGATCAGCAGAGTGATCACAAACAGAATGAAACCGACACTCAGTTCGCGCAGGTGACTCAGTGACATGCCGAGGTTGTCGGTGGCCAGCAGACTCAACAGGTACAGCGCGATAAACCACACCAGATAGCGCCATATGTTGCTGCGCAGGCGTTCCGAGGGAATCTGGTGAATGGCCAGCTGCAGCATCAGGATCACGGCCAGCGACACACCGATGAATTTGGTGCCGGAAATTTCGTTTTCCTTGAAGAAACCTTCGAACGGCACCAGCACCGCAATCCCGAGCAGACCCCACGTGGGTTTTCGGTACAGCAGCGAGACACCGACCAGGCCCAGCACCGCAGCGGGTGCCAGAAACGGATAAGGGCTGGCCAGCAAACCAAGGCAGACCAGGGCGAGCAAACTGACGATCGAGAGTGGAAATATCACGCGCGAGCCTCCCGTGCAGTACGGATATAAAGCTGCGACCAGCGTTCGGCCAAGGCCTTGAGGTCGTAGCGATCCAGTTGCGTACGTCTTGCGTTGTCGATCAGCTCACTGGCCAGCGCCGGGTCCGTCAGCAAGGTGCCGATCTGCCGGGCGAGGGCGGTGCTGTCGGCGGCCGTCGCCAGCAGCCCGTTGTGCCGATGCTCCAGCACATCGGGAATGCCGCCGACGCCGAAGGCCACTACCGGCACCCCGGCTTGCATCGCTTCCAGCAGAATCATCGGCGTGCCCTCGGTGCGTGAGCTGATCACCAGCGCATCGAGTTGCCGCCACCACACGCTCATGTCGGTCTGATACCCCGGCAGCGTGATGCGCGCCTGCAAACCTGCCGCTTCAATGCGCGCCAGCAAGCTGTCGCGTTCCGGGCCGTCGCCGAGCATGACGGCGTCCAGTTGCGGGTGCTGCAGGCACAGCGGGATCAGCGCATCAAGAAACAGGTCGGGACCCTTTTCACTGCTCAGACGCCCGACGTACCCGGCCAGCCAGCGCGGCCCTTCAGCCGCGTGGGTGAACGAACCGTTGGCCGCCGGCAAGCCATTGGGAATGACCTGCAACTTGTCGGCATGCACGCTGGCTTTGCGGTGCAGCGCCGCGATGCTTTCGGCCACGCAGACCACACGATTCACCGAGGCCGTGCGGCACAGCTGCAAGCTCAACCAGGTGTAAAACTTCTGCTTGCGACTGCGCGGGGTGAACCCGTGCTGCGTAATCACCAGTGGCAGGCGCAACAGTGTCGCGCCGACCCAGCCAAACAACAGGCCTTTGAAATTGTGCGTATTGATCAGCGGCTTTTCAGCACGCCGCTGACGCAAATGCCCGAGCAGGTCCCCCAGCCCCGCGCAGCCCTGGCAATCCACCGAGGCGTCGCGAAACCGCGCAATCAGCTCTGGCGGCGCGTCGAGAAACAGCACCTGGTGCTGCCCCGGCGTCGCCAGGCAATGGTCCAGCAGCATCCGCTCAGCCCCATAGAAGCCGCCGCTGCTGAGCAAGTGAATGATCGGCAGGGCGCTGGTGTGACGGGTGGCGCTGAGCGGCGCGTTCAATTGCGCACCCAGTGTGCAAAGCCACGCATGGAGATGCTTCTGTGTGGGTTGGCGGGCAGCGTGTTCTGGTCATTGATCACCAACAGCACTGGCAGGCCCAGCTCGTGGCTGATTTGCGCAGGGTGCTTGAAGCGATGATCGAAGAACTCACGCACGTAGACCAAGGCGATGGCCAGCAACAGACCGGCGAGCAAACCGAACGGAATAATCAGCATCGGTTTCGGAAAGGCAGCTTCGGTCGGTTCGTACGGCGGGCTGAGCACGCGGGCGTTGGACAAGTCGCTGTCCAGCGAACGGGCGCTGCTGCTTTCGGCAAAACGCTGCGCGTAGGTGGAGAACGCCGCGTGCAGCGCGTCGATCTCGGTGTCCATCTGGCGCAGTTTGCTTTGCGTCACTTGCAGCTGGTGGATGCGCTCCTTGAACTCGGCGATGCGTGCGGTTTTCTGCTCGATCACTGAGCTGACAATGGCGATGTCATTGGTGCGTTCCTGAATCCGGTTGCTCACCACCTTCAGGAACTGCTGACGGGTGCGGGCAATTTGCTCGCGGGTCAGCAGCATCGGTTCACTGCCCGGCTGGAAAATCGCCAGGTCGTTCATGTAGCGGCTGACCTGGGTGGTCAGCGCCTCGCCCATCTGTTTGATCTCGCGATCTTCGAAGGCGACGTTGTCCACGGTGGTGGTAAAGGTGTAGGGGAAGGTGTAGTCGTTGAGTTTGGAGTCCTTGGCGGCAGCCAGGCTGGTTTTCAGGTATTCCAGCCAGCGTTGGCTTTGCAGGAGGCGATCGCGGTACAGGTTGAGCGCTTGCTCCTCGGTATTGATCGCATTGAGGCGGAAGGTGATTTCTTCCTTCGGATCGGACGAACCGACCCCTTCAAGCAATCCCAGACGATTGCCTTCCAGCCCATCGAGACGCACCTGATATTGCATCTTTTTGGTTTCGTAGAAGCTCTGCGGCAGGTCGATCGATTGCAGCGCCTGACGGCTGGCCAGGTAGTTCTGCAACAGCGCTGCGACGAACTTGGTGCCTTGCGCCGGATCACCAAAGCTGTAAACGATGGAGATCACGTTGGAGCCTGGCAGCGTTTCGATTTTCAGGCTGTCGATGGCCTGAGCAGTGAGCGAGTCCAGCGTAGTATCGCGCACCGGATCGGTTTCGAGCCCGAGCGCATCGCGCATCGGGTTGATCACCTTGGCCCGCAGCGGATTGACCACATAGCGTTTGAACGGCTCGGTCACCAGTTTGTTGAACCCGCTCGGCGGCGGAGAGTATTCGCCCTGCTCGCGCAAGTCACTGACGGTCTGCCGGATCAAGGCAGGGGAGCGCAGGATATTGCTCTCGGTTTCCATGTCTGCCAGAGACGGCGGAATGAACGAGGCGTTCTCCTGATTAAGCGACGTGGTGGCGTCGCCTTGTGACAGTTTTTTGGACTGCACGATCACCTGGGCGGTGATATCGAAGCTCTGTTTGAGCATCAGCGGCAAGACCAGCGCGATCACTGCAAAGACCAGGAACACTCGCTTGACCAACTGTTTGTTGGCAAAGAAGATCCTGAAGAACTCATGCAGGTAGTTTTCCTTTGGATTCATGTCGATTCACCTGAGAGTTAGTTGCTGTCACTGTCTTTGTCGTCGAGGCGATAGCCGAAGCTGAGGCCCACGCCCTGGAACAACACCACGTCTGCCAGCTGCCGCGCGAGCTCACCGGCGCTGGCCAGTTTGGTCTTGGGCACGTACAGCATGTCGTCGGGTTGCAAGTAGGCGATCTGCGACGCATCGCCCGAGAGGGCTTTTTCGACGTCGTAGCGGCGTGCCTGAACCTGATTGCCGTTGCGGCGCATGATCACCACCGAATCAAGGCGCGCCTTGATGTTGGTGCCACGGGCCAGGGTCAACGCTTCCAGTACCGAGACCGGCCGACGGATCGGATAGGAGCCGGGTTGGGCCACCTCACCGAGCACGAAGATTTCATTGCCGGCGGTGGATTTGAGCAACACGTCCACGGTCATCCGGCCCGGCAGTTCGGCGTAGCGCTTATTAAGGAAGGTTTCCAGCTGATTGACCGTCATGCCTTGCAGTGGCACGGAGCCGATTTCCGGAAAACTCGCATAGCCGTCGGTGCCCACGGTGATCTCGCGGCTCATGCCGGTGCCGGGGTGGTTCAGTGCGCTTTTGAGGTTGGCCTCATTACTCAGCGGGCTGATGACCTGCACCGACAGTTGGTTGCGGTTGGGCTGGAACAGCTGTTTGCGTTGATAGGCGCGCTGGATCTCCTGACGCGCTTCTTCGCTGGTGAGCCCGGCAATTTTCACCGAGGTGTTGGCACCGGGCAGTTCAATGGTGCCGTCGGGCAGCACCAGTTGGTTGCCGTTGAGCTGACTGGCTGCGGTGAAGTTCAGGCCGATCTGGTCACCGGACTGCACGCGGTAGGCTTCCGAGCCGCTGGTGCTGATGCGGAAGATCACGTCCAGCACATCCTGTGGCCGCAGAGTCTGTTCGACCCGGGGCATGTCCGTGGCCTGGGCGTTGGCTGGCGCAGCGGTGAGGATATTCACCGGCATGTTTTGTGTTTCCGAAGTGCTGGTGCAACCCGCAAGCGGCAGCAACAGCAGGACAAGCATTCTGGCGTTCATGGCGTCATCCTTTTGCAGTGGCTTACAGGTTTTTGTAGAGCCATTTAGGCATGTAGTACTTGCGTCGGTTGAAGACGCTGCCCACCAGTTTCGCGCCGGCCTGAGTCAGGCGCTGGACGGCGGCCTGGGCTACCTCCCAGCGGGTGTCTTCGGAGCGCACCACCAGGATCACGCCATCGACCTGAGTGCTGATGACCAGGGTGTCGGCCGCCGAATACACCGCGTCGCCGTCAATCACGACGAAGCGGTACTGGCTGCCGAGCTGGTCGAGCAACGGGCTCAGGCGTTCCGGGGTCAGGTGCTCGGTGCCGCGCACAAACCGGCCGTTGGGCATCACGTGAAACGGCAGGCTCGAGACGTTCACCACGCAGTCCTGCAACAGCGGCGGGCTCTGCGTGTTGAACAGCAAGTCGCGCAAGCCGCGCTCCTTGGTCAAACCGAGTTGCTGCGAAAGGTTGGTGGCCGAGTGGCTGGCGTCGATCAGCAGCACGTCGCCGCTGCTCATTTGTGCCAGTTGGCTCGCCAGCGCCAGGGCGCTGGTGGTGGTGCCTGCGCCGGGGTTGGCGGCAGTCAGGAATAGGATCCGCAGATCTTGATCGAGCACAGTCGAAGTCAAATTGGACTCGCTCGGGTTTGCGATGGTGAGGCTTTTGGCTGATGAACCGTCCATTTAACTCGCTCCGTGGCCGCTGAATACTTTGAAGGGGGTTTTCAACAGGATCTTCAGATCAAGCAGCAGGCTCTGCTCGGCGATGTAGCTGAGGTCCAACTCAACGCGCTGGTCGAAGTCGATATTGCTGCGCCCGGATATCTGCCACAGGCCGGTCATGCCGGGGTAGATGCTCAGGCGAGCCAGATGATTGTCCTTGTAGCGATAACTGGTGAACGAGGTCGGACGGGGGCCTACCAGGCGCATGTCGCCCATCACTACATTGATCAGGTTCGGCAATTCGTCGAGGCTGCTGCGCCGCAGAAATCCGCCGATGGGGGTGATACGCGGATCCTTGTCGATCTTGAAGTCGATAGCGTCGGCACCGTGCTTGTTAAGGTGGCGCAACGACTCTTTGAGCTCTTCAGCGTTGGCGACCATGGTGCGAAACTTGTACATGCCGAACTTGCGGCCACGGTAGCCGGTACGTTTTTGCACGAACATTACTGGCCCCGGGCTGCTGAGTTTGATCAGCAGTGCCAGACCGAGCAAGAGGGGCGAAAACACCAGCAGGATCAGCAAGGCACCGACGCATGCCAGCACGCGATTGGTGCGCGACAGCGTCCACGGTCGGCCGCCGTCACGACCGGTCATCCAGCCACGGCCTTGCCGGTGGATCGCTGTATCGAGGCGCATTCGGTGCTCAGGGTCCAGGCGCTTGTCGCGACGCAGCTGTTGGAGCGGTACACCTTGTTCATGTCCAGTCATGGATTCCTCCGCTGAAGTTCAGCCGCGAGCGGCGCGTTGGCGATAGGCAGTGGGTAGTACTCGCGGAACCAGGCAATGAAACGCCCGAGTCCCTCATCCAGCGCGATACAGGGCTGGAAACCGGTGGCCTGGGCCAGATCGCTGGCATCGGCGCAAGTGTTCAGCACGTCGCCAGGTTGCAGGGGCAGCAACTCGACCACGGCTTTTTGTCCCAGGTGTTTTTCCAGCAGGGCCAGGTATTCCTTGAGTTCCACCGGATGCTGGCCGCCGATGTTGTAGATCCGCCACGGCGCCATGCTGCTGGACGGATCAGGCTGCTCGCGATCCCACTCGGGCGCGGCGTGCGGCGGCAGGTCGATCAGGCGCGCGATGCTCTCGATGATGTCGTCGATGTAGGTGAAGTCGCGCTGATGCTCGCCGTAGTTGAACAGCTTCAGTGGCGTGCCTTCGGCGATCGCCCGGGCAAACTGGATGGGCGACATGTCCGGCCGGCCCCACGGTCCGTACACGGTGAAAAAGCGCAGGCCGGTGCAGGGAATGTTGAACAGGTGGGCGTAACTGTGCGCCATCAGCTCGTTGGCTTTCTTGGTCGCGGCGTACAGCGAAAGCGGATGATTGACGCCGTCTTTCACCGAATAAGGTGTGGTCTGGTTGGCGCCGTAGACCGAACTCGACGAGGCGTAGATCAGGTGCTTGACCGGATGATTGCGGCAGCTCTCGAGGATGTTGAGAAAACCGCCCAGATTGCTGTCGACGTAGGCCCGCGGATTTTCCAGCGAGTAACGCACACCGGCCTGTGCTGCGAGGTGGATGACCACCTCGGGTTTTTCATCGGCAAACAGTTTTGCCATGGCCGCGGCATCGGCCAGGTCAACTCTAGCGAGCTGGAAAGGGCCGGCCTGCTCCTGCACCCAATTCACGCGATCGTGCTTGAGTTGCGGGTCGTAGTAATCATTGAAGTTATCCAGGCCAATGACTTCGTGCCCGTCGCGCAACAAGCGCAACACACAGTGGGCACCAATGAAGCCGGCGGCTCCGGTGACAAGTATCTTCATGGTCGCAAGGCCTCGGGAGCAATGTGGCGCAGGCCAATACCGCTGTAATGCAAGCCGGCCGCTGCTACGTGTTCAGGGTTGTAGAGGTTGCGGCCGTCGACGATGACCCTGGAGCGCAGCTTGCCGGCCAGCAGCTCGAAGTCGACTACGCGGAAGTTTTTCCACTCGGTGCAGATCACCAGCGCATCGGCGTCTTCCAGGGTGTCGTCGCGGGTCGCGCACAGGTGCAGGTCGTTGCGGTAGCCGTAAATGCGTCGGCATTCGGACATGGCTTCCGGGTCGTAGGCCTGCACGCTCGCGCCTTCTGCCCACAACGCATCCATCAGGTAGCGGCTGGGCGCTTCGCGCATGTCATCAGTGTTGGGTTTGAACGCCAGGCCCCAGATCGCAATGGATTTGCCGGCCAATCCTTCGGGGAACTGCGCCTTGAGTTTGCCGAAGAGAATGTGGCGCTGACTGTCGTTGACATCAGTCACGCTGCGCAGCAACCGCAGCGGCATGCCGTTGTGTTCGGCGGTGTGCAACAGCGCGCGCAGATCCTTGGGGAAGCACGAACCGCCAAAACCGCAGCCGGGGTAGATGAAGTGGTAGCCGATGCGCGGGTCCGAACCGATGCCTTTGCGCACCGCTTCGATGTCGGCGCCGAGCAGTTCGGTAAGGTTGGCCAGTTCGTTCATGAAGCTGATGCGCGTAGCAAGCATGGCATTGGCGGCGTACTTGGTCAGCTCGGCACTGCGGTTGTCCATGAACATCAGTTTTTCGCGGTTGCGGCAGAAAGGCGCGTAGAGCTCGGTCAACTGGTCGCGGGCCTGTTCGTCATCGGTGCCGACGATGATCCGGTCCGGGCGCATGCAATCGGCGAGGGCACTGCCTTCCTTGAGAAACTCCGGGTTGGAGACGACCCGCACCTTCAGGGATTTGCCGCGACGCTGCAGTTCTTCGCTGGCGGTGGCGGTGACCTGGTCCGCCGTGCCGACCGGTACGGTGGATTTGATGATCAGCGTGCGATCGGCCTCCATGTGGTTGGCGATCTGCCGGGCGACGTTGAGCACGTGGCTGAGGTCAGCGGAACCGTCTTCATCGGCCGGTGTGCCGACTGCGATGAAGATCAGCTCGGCGTGCTCGACGGCATCACTGGCCTGGGTAGTAAACATCAACCGGCCGGCCTTGATGTTTTCCTCCAGCGTGCCGGACAGGCCCGGTTCACTGATAGGCGGTACTGCTTGTTGCAGTTGTTTGATCTTGTTGGGATCAATGTCGACACACAGGACACGATGTCCGACATCGGCCAGTGCCGCTGCTTGTATCAGGCCAACGTAGCCCGTACCAAATACGCTCACGTCCATATTGGCGTGCCTCGTAAGACGGTGGAGAAATCAGAATTGGGACTGTCAAAAGGGGTATAGACCAGCCGCAGGAAAACGTGTCAGCAAAATGACATGTTCTAGTGTTACTTACGGGCGTGTTTAGACGGCGATTGGCCATCAAGTGCTTGCCAGTGCTGGATTTGCCGGATTTTTGAAGGATTTATATGAGTTTCAACAAAGCGATAAACGGTCATAGGCCCTGAAACCGGTGGCTTCAGGAGAATCAACTGTGTCAGATTTGAGTCAACATTTTTTTGACGCTTTTGCAAAATTTCTGACATTTCTTGCTCTTTAGTGGCCCGGTGCTAGTGTCAAAATCTGGCCGACAAACTCCTGGCCTGTTGCGTCGACGGACTCCGGAAAGACTATGATTCGATACCTCAAAGAGCTGTTTTTAGTTGTCTATTTAATCAAGTTTTATGACTACTATTTTGAACGCTTGAGTGCCATGGGTATTGGCTTTCCGGTGCTGCTTTACGGCGGGATGTTCGTGCTGTTGACGGTGGCGCTGTTCATGACTGCATACATTCGCCAGCCGCTGATTCGTTATGTGTTTGCCCTGACGATGTTCGTCTCGGCGGTGTTCTTTGACGTTTACACCCGCGTCACGGCCGATTACCTGACCTACAGCGCCTTCGTTTCGCTGGTGTATTCCGGCGGCTTTATCGAGGAAGCGGCGTACCAGTACCGCGGGGCGATTATCAGCGGGCTGCTCAGTGGCTTGCTGTTACTGTTCGGCATCGCGTTAAAACCGCGCAGACGCCCATCTGTGCCTGGCGGTTTGCTGGTGGCGGCGCCGGTGTTCGGTGTGGTGTTGCTCAGTGCCGTGTTGTTTGTGCGTGGCGGGGAGGGCGCGCGTGGCTTGCCGGTGATGTTCACGCCGCTGGCGTATCTGAATCTGTTTGCTTATGAATCGCTGCACAACACTGTCGGCCCGCGCGAGCCAGTCACCCTGGCCCGCGCTGATCGCCCGGTGGGCCATGACATCGTGCTCATCATCGATGAGAGCATCTCCGGCAATTACCTGGACATCAACGCGCCATTCGGGGTGCACAGCAACCTCAAGTCGCCACCGCCCGGGGTCGAGATTTTCAACTACGGCTATGCCGCATCGATTGCCAACTGCAGCGTCGACACCAATGTCACCCTGCGTTACGGCGGTACCCGCGCCGATTACGTGCGCATCAACAGCACTCTGCCGTCGATCTGGCAGTACGCCAAAAAAGCCGGGTTGAGCACTGTGTATATCGATGCGCAGACGACTGGCGGCCATCTGCAGAATCTGATGAAAGACAGCGAAAAAAATGACATCGACGAGTTTGTACAGTTTGACCAGACCAGCGTGCTCGACCGCGACATGGCGGCGGCGGCGAAGCTGGTCAGTTTGATCAACGATGACCGTCCGCAGATGGTGGTGATCAACAAAGTGGGCGCGCATTTCCCGGTGCATGACAAGTTTCCGGATGCGTTCATGGCGTACCGCCCGACGCTGCCTCGCGGGCAGTTTGTGGAGGTGGCGGAAACCGGTAAACGCGAAGGTTTTGATGGCAAGCCGGATGACTGGTTGCTATATCGCAATGCCTACAAGAACACGCTGTTATGGAATGTCGGCGAGTTTTTCTCGCGACTGCTGGCGCAGGGGCATTTGAACAATGCCGTGGTGATTTACACCTCGGACCACGGCCAGGATTTGCATGAACGCGGTAATCCCGGGCTGAACACACATTGCGGCGGCAACCCGGTGGAGGAGGAGGGCCTAGTGCCACTGTTGGTGATTCAGGGCAGTGGATTGACGACGCTGGACTGGCAGGCGCAGTTACCCGCCAACAAGGACCGCTCCAGCCACTACAATATTTTCCCGACCCTGCTGCAACTGATGGGCTACGACCTGGCCGGGATTGAATCGGTGTACGGCAAACCGCTGACGGTGCCGACCGAAGACGAGTTCACTTTCAACTATCGCTTCAATGCGAGACTTGGGGCCAAGCCGGAGTGGAAGCACATCGACCTGAACAGGATCGTCACCCCAACCAAGGCGCCTGCGGATGTGGCGGTGGGGCAGTGAAGTCTGCTTAACCTGAGCAGCCCCTGCACGCGAAGAACGATCACTCGTGCATGCTGCCTTCCGCTATCCTAGGCCCACTGCATCCAGCGAGCCTTTCCCCATGCTTCAGGTCCAAGGCGTCTTTAAGAGCTATGCCACTCCCCAAGGCCCGTTGCCTGTATTGCAAGGCATCGACCTCACCCTCAAACCCGGCAGCAGCCTCGCGTTGATGGGCGAATCCGGCAGTGGCAAAAGCACCCTGCTGCATCTCGTCGCCGGGCTCGACAAAGTCGATCGTGGCAGCATCCGCAGCGGCGAGTTTCACCTTGAACACATGAACGAAGCTCAACTGGCCAACTGGCGCCGCACGGAAATTGGCTTGGTATTCCAGCAATTCAACCTCATCGGCAGTCTGCGCGTCGCCGACAACCTGGCGTTTCAGGCGCGTCTCGCCGGCCGCCATGATCGGCAGTGGCAAGCGCATCTGGTGCAGCGTTTGGGCCTGGGGGATTTACTTGAGCGTTATCCCGAGCAGCTTTCCGGCGGCCAGCAACAGCGCGTCGCACTGGGGCGGGCATTGGCGGCCAGACCCAGACTGCTGCTGGCCGATGAACCTACCGGCAGCCTTGATGAAAGCACCAGCGACGAGGTACTGAAGTTGCTCCTGGAGTTGCTCGACGATAGTCCGACCACTCTGTTAATGGTCACCCACAGCCACAGAGTGGCCGCGCGCCTGGCAGATAAAGTGGTGCTGCACCGTGGCCGTCTGGCCAACGCAGACGAGCACTGACGTGCGAGTTTTTCGCGAGACCTTGAGGGCTCTACTCAGCCACTGGCGCCAGCACCCGGTGCAATTTTTCAGCGTGCTGACCGGGCTGTGGCTCGCCACCAGCCTGTTGACCGGCGTGCAGGCATTGAACAGTCAGGCGCGGGAAAGCTACGCCCGGGCCAGTCAGCTGATTGGCGGCGAACCCCAGGCCAGCCTCACCACGCCAGACGGCGCAATTTTTCCTCAGCAACTGTTTGTCGACCTGCGCCGCGCCGGTTGGCCAGTGTCGCCAGTGTTGCAAGGCCGGGTCACGCTCCAGGGCCAGCAAGCGCAACGCTTGCAGCTGATGGGCATCGAACCGGTGTCGTTGCCGCCAGGTACCGCAGTGGCCGGCCAGGCCTTACCGATCGACCAGATTGTCGAGTTCTTCACGCCGCCGGGCAGCACCTGGATTTCGCCGCAGACGCTGCAATCCCTGGGCTTGAGTGAAGGCGACCAGCCGCTGAATTCCAACGGTGTGAAGCTGCCACCGCTGCGCAGCCAGAGCGACATGGCGCCGGGCATGTTGTTGGTGGACATCGGCTTCGCCCAACAGATTCTGGGCCTGCCGGATCAGCTCTCGCGCCTGCTGTTGCCGAAAGATTTCAGCGCGCCCTTGCCCGATCAATTCAAGGGCGTGCTGCAACTCAAAACCAGCGACGAAGAAAACAATCTTGCACGCCTGACCGAAAGCTTCCACCTGAACCTGGACGCCTTGGGTTTCCTTTCTTTCGTAGTTGGCCTGTTCATCGTCCACGCCGCGATCGGTCTGGCGCTGGAACAGCGCCGCGGCCTACTGCGAACCCTGCGTGCCTGCGGCGTGAGCGCGCGAATGCTGATCACTTGTCTGGTCGTTGAGCTGGGCGCATTGGCACTGATCGGAGGCTTGTTCGGTGTCGTCAGCGGCTACCTGCTCGCCGGCGTGCTGTTGCCGGATATCGCCGCCAGCCTGCGGGGTTTGTACGGCGCCGAAGTAGCGGGGCAGTTGCACCTCAGTGTCGGGTGGTGGCTGAGCGGCATTGGCCTGAGTCTGCTTGGCGCATTGCTGGCCGGCGCCAACAGCCTGCTGCGCGCGGCGCGCTTGCCGTTGCTCGCACTGGCCGATCCGCAAGCCTGGCATCAGGCCCACGCGCGGTGGCTGCGTCGACAAGGCTGGGTTGCCGCAACGGCGGGTACGATTGCATTGTGGGCATGGGTTTTTGGCGACAGCCTTGCTGCCGGTTTCGTGCTGATGGCGGCGCTGTTGATCGGCGCCGCGCTGGCGTTGCCGGTGCTGCTCAGTGGGGTGCTACGGCTGATTCTGCGGCGCAGTCGCTCGGTGCTCGGCCAATGGTTTCTCGCCGATTGCCGACAGCAATTGCCTGCTCTGAGTCTCGCCTTGATGGCGCTCCTGCTGGCTATGGCCGCCAACATTGGCGCCGGCAGCATGACCGCCGGTTTCCGCGAAACCTTCAACGACTGGCTGGAACAGCGATTGACCGCCGAGCTCTACCTCAACCCGCAAAACCCGACTCAGGCCAGCGAAATGCAACGCTGGCTGCAACAACAACCGCAGGTCACCGCCGTGCTGCCCAACTGGCAAGTGTCGGTTCAATTGCAGGGTTGGCCGGCGGAAGTGTTCGGCGTGATCAATCATCCAACCTATCGACAGCATTGGCCACTGCTCGAAGCGCTGGGCGAAGATCCATGGGACCGCTTGGCGAAAGAGGACACGCTGATGCTCAGCGAGCAACTGGCGCGGCGCCTGAAGGTAAGGTTGGGCGATCACCTGAGCATTCCCACCGCTGGCGGCACGTGGGCGCCGCAGGTCATCGGGATCTACGCCGACTACGGCAATCCCAAAGGTCATGTCCTGGTCAACATCGAGCACCTGCTGCGCGGCTGGCCGCAGCTGACGCCCAACCGTTTCAACCTTCGAATCGAGCCGGCGTTGATTCCCGAGTTTTTGAGTGCACTGGATTCACGCTTCGCGCTCGAAGACAGCCGCATAGTTGATCAAGCGCGGCTCAAGGGCTGGTCCACGCAAGTGTTCGAACGCACCTTCGCAGCCACCTCCGCACTCAACAGCCTGACGCTCGCCGTCGCGGGCGTGGCCTTGTTCATCAGCCTGCTGACCCAGAGTCAGAGTCGCCTCGGGCAACTCGCCCCGTTGTGGGCGTTGGGCGTAACGCGTCGGCAATTGATGCTGCTCAACCTGGGACAGACATGGTTGCTGGCAGTGCTGACGCTGGTGCTGGCGTTGCCTTTGGGTATCGCGCTGGCATGGTGCCTGGACACCGTGATCAACGTTCAGGCCTTCGGTTGGCGCCTGCCCCTGCGCGTGTTCCCGCTGCAACTGCTGCAGCTGATGGGGCTGGCGTTGTTGGCGACATTGCTGGCATCCGCGTGGCCGTTGTACTCGTTGTATCGCACGCAGCCGGCAGATCTGCTCAGGACGTTTGCCCATGATGATTAGATGTTTAGTGCTACTGCTGGCGCTGCTGTTGAGCGCATGCGATGACTCGGCGCCGGTTGAAAAGGGCTTTGCAGGTCTGGGCGGCGAAGCGGCTGCGTTTACGCCGGTGGTGCCTGGACGGGTTTTCAGTTTCCCGGCGGATCACGGGCCGCACGATGGTTTTCGCATAGAATGGTGGTATGTCACTGCCAACCTCAAAGACAATCAGGGTCGCGAATTCGGAGTGCAATGGACGCTGTTCCGCAGCGCCTTGAAAGCAACGCCCCAAGTGCCAGGCTGGGGTAATCAAGTGATCTGGCTGGGGCACGCGGCCGTGACGTCGGCGACGGCACACCATGCCGCTGAACGCTACGCCCGTGGCGGCGTCGGGCAGGCCGGGGTGAGCCTGGGATCGTTCAATGCGTGGATCGATGATTGGCAGTTCAGCAGCCAGGGTTCAGACAGCTTGTCCGATCTGCACCTCAGCGCCCGCGACAAGGAGTTCAGCTACCGACTGCACCTGACAGCTTCCCGCCCGCTGGTGTTGCAGGGCGATAACGGTTTCAGTCAGAAATCCGAGCAAGGGCAGGCGTCGTATTATTACAGTCAGCCGTTTTTTCAGGCTTCAGGCACCGTCGAAATTGACGGCACGGCTTACCAGGTCAGCGGCCGGGCATGGCTTGACCGCGAATGGAGCAGTCAGCCCCTCACCGAAAATCAGACGGGCTGGGACTGGTTCTCCCTGCACCTGGACGGCGGCGAGGAAGTCATGCTGTACCGCATGCGCCACAAGAAGGGCGAACCCTACCTCACTGGCACCTGGATCGATGCTTTGGGCCAGACTCAAACATTGCACGCCAGCGACATCAGCCTCATCCCGCAGACCACGGCGCAGGTCGCTGGACGTTCGATGCCCGTACGCTGGTCGGTGAAAATTCCCGGCAAACAACTCGACATCAGCGTGGATGCGCTCAACCCCAATGCGTGGATGGACTTGCGCATTCCGTACTGGGAAGGCCCCGTGCGCCTGAGTGGTAGCCACGCAGGGCAGGGCTATCTGGAAATGACTGGCTACTGAATCGGAACTCTCGGCCGTGCGGCGTCCTCCTAAGTGAAGAAGCCCGTACACAGGAGTTCGCATGAGCGACGATCTCAAACCACCTGATCTTGCCTCCTGGCAACGTCTGTTTGACGACACAGCGTATTGGCAGCAATCGCCCGACTCACACTTCGCCGAACTGCTGCGAGTAGCCGACGACTTGTTGGGGCAGGGCGCCATTGACCTCGTGCAATGGCAGACGCTCAAAGCCAAGGCTGAGCAATCGCACAAAAACTCGCCCGCCGAGAACGTCGCCCACGAGGTCGACGATCCTGAAACCTGAGGTTAATGATCATGAGCGGCAAATCGAAAGACACTACCCAGAATCCTGAAGAACCGTATCCACCGGGAGAGGTGGAGCGGGACAACGACGCGTTGAGACCGACCGATCCGACTCGGCGCAAAGAAAACGGCAAGGGGACTGAAAGCGGCGAATCGACTGCGCAGGAAACTGCGGATAAATCGTGAATCCTGCAAAACAGCGCCACGCTGACTCAACCCCTATCAACTCAAGGAGCGCGACATGAAAATCCTGATGGTCTTGACCTCCCACGATCAGTTGGGCGACACGGGTAAGAAAACCGGATTCTGGCTGGAAGAGTTCGCCGCACCGTATTTCGCTTTCAAGGATGCCGGGGCCCAATTGACCCTGGTTTCACCCAAGGGCGGCCAACCGCCGCTTGACCCGAAAAGCGATGAGCCGGATGCGCAAACTGCATCGACCGATCGTTTCCGCCAGGACTCCGCCGCTCAGGCGGCATTGGCTTCCACCGGTTTACTGAGCAGCGTGCGCGCGGATGACTACGATGCGGTGTTCTACCCGGGTGGTCACGGCCCCTTGTGGGATCTGGCCGAGGACCCTGTCTCGATCGCATTGATCGGGGCGTTTTTTCAGGCCGCAAAACCCGTGGCGGCGGTCTGTCATGCTCCGGGCGTTCTGCGTCACGTCAAAGACGCAGAAGGTCAGCCTTTGGTTAAAGGCAAGCGGGTGACGGGCTTCACCAACAGTGAAGAAGAGGCGGTACAGTTGACCGATGTCGTGCCATTCCTGGTCGAGGACATGCTGAAGGAGAAGGGTGGCAATTACTCCAAGGACGCTGATTGGGCGAGCTATGTAGTGACCGACGGCCTGCTGATCACCGGGCAGAATCCGGCGTCGTCGGAGGCTGCGGCGCAAGCATTGCTGGCAAAACTGAAGTAGCCCTGCCCCTGTAGCAGCTGGCGCAGCCTGCGTCAGCCGCTGCAAGTGTCCATCACTTGTTTATGGCAATACCAAGAGCCAAATAACAATCGCCGATCGAACGTTGCTCAGTCTCGGCGTACAAACCCAGCTCATCAACGGTAGGCCGCCCCAACGCCGTTTCGAACGCCTGCCGATTGGAATGCACGCCATAATGTGTCTGTGCCGCATCACCCAGATTTGACTGAAAAATCCCCGCTGCGCTGACCGGCAGGAAATCTTCGTATACCAGCGGTTCCATCCGCACATGGCCATCGCGCAGCAGGTCCTCAAGCGATGCATCACACAGGCCGTTCGCCGACAGACCTTTTTCCGTCACGAAATAGCGAAAATACGCCAGTTCCTGCTGGCGCATGCCCTCGAGGGTGTCAGGAAATTCGCTGAAATGCTGCGTCATCAGCGCGTTGTAACGTGCGGCATTGGCTTCGTTGGGGAAGTCCTGCAGTTCGTCGCGAGCGGCGTTGAGCAGGCGATCGTACAGCGCCCGGCCCTTCGCGGTGAGCGCGGCGCCGCGCTGTTCGATTTCACCGAAGCGGGCGCTGTGACTCCCTGGCGTGTCGCCTTGATCGGCAAACGCGACAGGCTCGTCCAGCGCCTTGAAACTGGTTTGGCGCAACAGGATCGGACACTGCCGACGGGGCGGGCCTTCGATCACTGCTTTGGGAGTGATGCCATGCTCGGGCATTTGTGCCTGCACGATGTCGATGTCGAGCGTGCGCGGCGTCAGGTGATTGATGTGCGGGCCCTTGAACGCGACGACGTCGGCAATCAACCGATGTTGCGCGCTGAGTTGCTGGTACTGCCCGGCTGTGACGGTGGCGTTGTGATGCCAGCGGAAGGTTTCCAGAGCCTGTTCGACGAAATCCTGGGCATCCTGTTCGCCAAGTCCCCCCTGCGCCTCGGCACGCTCGATCAGCTTCAAGGCCGACGGCGTGAAAATCGAACGTTTATCCAGCACGGACTGCGCAAAAGCGCGCAATCGCGAATCCTCGATCAACTCCAGCCGCAGCAGCGATGTGAATACCCGAAACGGACTGACTTGCAATGCACCCTCATGCACTGCTCGAAAAGCAGTCGAATGCACCGGCACGCCGGCTGGCGTCAAATCGTAATAGCCAACAGGTTGCATGCCCATCACCGCAAACAGCCGTGCAAGGGTAGCCAGCTCTTGGGCGGTACCGACGCGAATGGCGCCATGGCGTTCCAGGTCAAGACGTTGAATTTCGCCGGTGCTGTCCAACTGCCTGGCAATTTGCGAATCGCTGTCCAGCACATGGCGGTTGGTTTTTTCCACCAGTTCCATCAGCGCGCCGTACAGCGGCACTTCTTCGCGGTACATATCAGACATCGCTTTGGAGAAGCGTTGGCGGATCAGGTCAGGGCAGACGAAGCTCGGGTGGCTCATGAAAAATTCCTGGCGCGGTGACGTAGAGGTTGCTCGAAAAGATCGCAGCCTTCTACTACGCCGACAAACGAAGAATCTTACGGACTTCATTCTGCAAAGGACTGGTACCTCAACGCATGCGCTGATCCTGAGGGCTTTCCAGGCGTCGGGATGCCAGAAATTCCCGATACAGGCTCGCTGTGCCCGAAGGATCTTCCACCATGGGCATGTGACCGATGCCTTCCAGCACCTCGACGCGCAGGTCCTCGATGCCTTTGCTCCAGACGGAGATGCTGCTGACATCGATCAGGCGGTCCTTGCGACCCCAGACCAATAACGCCGGGCATTTGATCTCGGCCAGCCTTGGCTCCATCGGCGGGCTCGCGCGAAAATCCCGGAAGATCTCTTCAAGCTCCTCGCGGGACCGTTGATAACGTTGCGCTACAGCGTCCAGCACCACGCCGGGCACCCACGGGGGCTGGGCCATGGTCATCTCGTAGAATTGGCGGAATTCTTCCCGGGAATGGATCAGGAACGGGTTGTGGCCCTTGGCCAAATGCCGCTCCAGATCGCTGGTCTCAGGCGCGGTTACACCGGCCGGGTCGATCAAGGCAACCGATGCGATCCGGTCCGGGTAAGTCGCTGCGAGCCAGGCTGCCATGTAGCCGCCCATGGAATTGCCGATCACATGGACCTTCTCCACCCCGCACACGTCCAGCAATTGAATCATCCGCTTGGCCTGCAACGGAATGTCATACCCGCCGCCGGCCTTGAAGCCGGTTTCGCCGTGCCCGGCAATGTCCGGGATGATCACCCGATAAGTGCCGACAAAATGTCGAGCGAAACGTAGCCACAGATTTTTATCGGCGCTGTAGCCGTGCAGCATCAAAACGCTGCTGGACGCTTCATAGGGGCCGCCTTGCCAGGTCGAGACGGTCATCTCGGAGATCGGCACGACGATCTTGTGCAGTCGATACAGCCTGGCTTCAGCCGCCATGCTCAAGTCATACAGCCAGTAACCGATCGCCGGATAGCTCAACCAGCTCCAGGCCACGAATACCGCCAATGCAGCCAACAGTAAAAGCATCGTGTGCCCCCTTTTTTCAGATAACTCTTTTCGAAAAGGTTACGACAGGATGTGATCGGCGGATTTCAGTGCCCGGGTCAACCTGTAGTAACTGAAGCTGAATCCCGGAAACATCGCAATCACATGCCCGCTCTTGCTTTGATACCAACTGCTGCAACCGCCGGATTTCCATACGGTGCGCTGCATTTCCCGGTGAATCATTTCAGTGTAGGTACGTTCCGCTTCAGCGCGTACTTCGATACTGCGCAAGCCGCGCTTTTTTATCGTGCGAATACAATCGACGATGTAGTTCATCTGCGATTCGATGATGAACAGCGCTGAAGTGTGGCCAATGCCAGTGTTGGGCCCGGTGACGATAAACAGGTTGGGGAAGTCCGGCAGGCTGGTGCCGAGGTACGCTCGGGGATAGATCGTCCAGAAATCGCTGAGCTGTTTGCCGTTTTTGCCGCTTACCGGGTAGGAAATTACCCCGTCTGTGGCGTCGTAACCGGTCGACCAGACGATCAGGTCGACGTCCAGATGCTGGCCATCCTGCATGACGATGCCGGTTTCGTCGATCGACGCGATGCCTTGCTCACGACTGTGCAGGCTCACGTTGCTGCGCGCCAGCGCCGGATACAGGGTGCTGGAAACGATGACCCGTTTGCAGCCGATGGTGTAATCCGGTGTGAGTTTTTCCCTGAGCTGCGGATCACTCACCTGCCGTTGCAGGAAGCGCAGCGCATGTTGCTGAACCATGCGGAGCGCCGGCTTCGAATATTTGAAAGCGATGACCCGCGTTTCGAACTGCCAGTAGATCATCCAGCGCAGCAATTTATAGGCGGGTTTGAGCCCCAGCAGCCAGCGCTGGAACGGGCCAAAAAAACGGTCAGCCCGTGGCAGCACCCAGTGCGGTGAGCGCTGGAACACATGCAGGTGCGCGACCTGCGGCGCAATCGTCGGGATTATCTGTGCAGCACTGGCGCCGCTGCCAACGATGGCCACGCGCTTGCTTCGGTAATCGTAGGAGTGATCCCAGTGGTTAGTATGAAAGCTCTTGCCCTGGTAGCGTTCTTGCCCGTCGAAATGCGGGATAACCGGCTGACTCAACGGCCCGCTGGCGTTTATCAGGAACTGCGCGTAAAAGGTGCCTTTGCTGGCGGTTTGCACTGTCCAGCGTTTGCCGTCTTCGTCCCATTCAACCTGTTCGACCTGCGCGTCCAGCTCAACTCGCTCGGGCAACCCGAATCGTTCAATGACGTGCTGTGTGTACTGATGAAGTTCTGCCTGCGTGGCGAACATCTGGCTCCAGCGGTAAGGCGCGAAAGACAGCGAATAAAGGGGGGAAGGCACGTCGACAGCGGCGCCGGGGTAGGTGTTCTGACACCAGGTGCCGCCGAAAAAGCTGCGTCGCTCCAGAATCCGGAAATCGTCGATGCCTGCCTTGAGCAGGTTGATTGCCGCACATTGCCCGCCAAATCCACTGCCGATGATCAATACTTGAAAAGTCTGCATGCCTCTCCTTTGACGCCAGCCCAGCCTACGCACCTTTCATGTATAGCCAAAATATGGCGCGACGCCCTTATTCAGAAGGACTTCCCTTCGATGATGGCTAATTGAAGTTGCCCTGATAGACTTTCATCACACCTGTCACCCCGGTGTCATCAGGTCTCGTGCAGAGGTGGTCCCATGGAAAAAACCGGAGGAAGAGGACTTTCGCTGGCGAGAAGGCTCTACGCGTCGCGAACGCTTGGGCTGGTGTTGGGCCTGTTGTGCGTAGGCGCCGCGATGTACCCGTTGCAGCCGGCAGCTTGGGTCTGGGCGCTGCTGTTGTTCAATGGGCTGCTCTGGCCGCATGTTGCTTATCTGTGGGCGCGCCGGGCCAGGGTACCGTTTCACGCCGAGCATCGGAATATTCTGTTGGACGCCTTTCTGGGCGGATTCTGGGTCGCCGCAATGCATTTTAATCCTCTGCCCACTGCTACCACCCTGGCCATGATGGCGATGAACAATGTGGCCATCGGCGGCTTGCGCTTCTTGCTGGTTGGCACGACTGCGCAAATACTTGGGCTTGGTATCGGCTGGCTGCTGTTCACGCCGTCGTTCGTCGCCCAGACCAGCTCGCTGCAGCTATACGCTTGCCTGCCACTGTTGGTTTTTTATCCGCTGGCGCTGGGTTGGATTTGCTTTCAGCAAACCACCACGCTCGGTCGGCACAAGCGCGAATTGCTGGCGCTCAGCCGCACCGACAGCCTCACCGGACTGTTTAATCACGGTGCCTGGAAGGATCAGCTGGATGTCGAATTCCAGCGCTGCAAACGTCAGCATCAGGGCGCGGCTATCGCGCTGATCGACATCGACCATTTCAAAACCATCAATGACACCTACGGCCATGTCGCCGGGGACATCGTGCTGCGGCAATTGAGCAAGATGCTCAAGCACAACCTGCGGGCCACCGACATCGCCGGGCGTTATGGCGGCGATGAGTTCTGCGTGATCCTTCCTGACCTTCCGCTCAGCAGCGCCGCAGCGGCAATGGACGCCTTGCGCGACCGTTTTGCCGGGCTCGGGTATGAGCAGAATCCGGCGTTGAAAGTGAGCCTGAGCATTGGTCTGGCAGCTTTCAACCCGGCACACGAGGATGCAATGCTTTGGCTGAACGATGCCGATCAGGCGTTGTACGAAGCGAAGACCACGGGGCGCAATCGTGTCATTTGTTGCAGTGATATTCGCCCGCATCATGAGCTGCTCGATCCGGTTTGATCACTCCTTGACGCTCATGAATTCTTCCGCCCAGCGGATGTACTCTTCAGGCTGCGTGTAGGTGTGCGTCAGTTCCGTCGCGCTCAGGTCCGACGCCTGAGTGAAGATCTGGCGCTGTTCGCGCAGGCTGTCATAAGTGGCTTTGATCGCAGCAAAGTAAGCGCCATGGCCGTCGATGGTTACGCGCACACCCAGTTCAGCCAGACGCTTGTCGTCGCGCAGCAGCGGATTGCCATACGTCACCAGCATCAGCGGTACGCTCAGGTGTTCGGCGATTTTTTCCAGCTGCTCGAAATCCTGCACGCCCACCATGCAGATCCCGTCGGCACCGGCTTGTTGATACTGCTGGGTGCGGCTGATGATTTCTTGCACCGGCAGGATGCCGGCATTGGTGCGGGCGATGATTGCCATCTCCGAATCGACCCGCGCTTCGAGGGCTGCGCGGATTTTGCCGACGCCTTCAGCGACCGGGATCAGATCGGTGGATTTGCGCCCGAATTGTGCAGGCAGCAATGTGTCTTCAATGGTCAGCGCCGCGATGCCGGCCCGTTCCAGTTCGACGATGGTGCGCATCACGTTGAGCGCATTGCCGTAGCCATGGTCGGCGTCAGCGATTACCGGCAACTGGGCCACACGACCGATGCGGGTGGCCTGTTCGGCGAACTCACTGAGGGTGATCAAGGCGAAGTCGGGCGCGCCCAGTACCTGCAAGGAGGCGACCGATCCGCCGAGAATGCCCACTTCAAAACCCAGATCGGCGGCGATGCGCGCCGACATGGGATCAAAAACCGAAGCCGTGTGGTAGCAAGCAGTGGAAGCAAACAATTCACGGAAATTACGCCGTAAATCTTGATGAGAAAGCCTGGACATAGAGAGTTCCACCAATGGGAATGGAAGGCTTGAGCAAAAGTGTCAACGCCGAAGAAACAAAAGGCTATCACGCGAGAGAGGTGGCAATGATGACGAATTTACCCGGTTTCCTGCCAGGCAGCAGGATTTGGCACACTCAGGCCGCCACAGCCCGGCGTTGCCGATCGGGCAAAGGCACCGCCCGGATCGAATTGCCCGGTTGCAATTGCAGGCGTTTGGCGGTGAGGCGATCAACCATCAACGTGTCGCCGTCCAGTCGCGCCGGTGCTGCGGTGATGCGACAGTTTTCCAGCCGGCGGTTGTGAATCAGCCAGACCGGGTCCTGATTGTCCGGGGCGCCAATGGCAAGTGACAGAGACTGGCTATCGCGAATGGTGCGGATGCTCGACAGCTCGGCGTCGATGACCGGTCCCGCGTCAAAGATGTCAATGTAGCCATTGTGCGCGAATCCTTCATTGGTGAGGATGCTCAGCGCCGGCTCGATAGTGCGGTGAGGTTTGCCTATCGCCGCCTGTGCCTTTGCTGTGAGCAGACAGGTATACAGTGGTTGACGTGGCATCAGTTCAGCGATGAATGATTTACTGCCCAGGTTCGACAAATGGTCAGCGTGGGCGAAATCCATCTTGAAAAAATGCCGGCCAAGGCTATCCCAGAAAGGTGAACAGCCGTGCTCGTCGGCACTACCGCGCAGCTCGGCGATGAGCCTGTCACCGAACAGATCGGCGAATTCCGCCACGAACAGCAGGCGGGCCAGCGACAACAGGCGCCCGTTGTGACCGTGTCGATGATCAAGTCGCAGGAACAGCGAACACAACTCCGACTGGCCGGTCATCTCGTTATTGAGAAACAGCGTCGGGATCTGGCGCTGAATCCCCAGTTCCGGGGATGAGTTGACCGTCATCCCGACCCGATAGTTGTACCAGGGCTCGCGTAGCCCTACGGCCCCGGTCAGAGCGCTGACACCGACCACTTGCTGATCGTCATCTTCAAGGACAAACAGGTAATCGGCATCGGCTCGCTCCACCTGTGCAGCGAAGGTCCGTTGCGCCCACCGCACCCGGTGGGCCAAACGGTCTTCGCTGGCCGGAAGCGAGGTGAACCCGGGACCCGCCTGCTGTACCAGCGCCATAAGGGCGGGCAGGTCGGTGCCCTGAACCGGTCGGACGATCATCGCGCAGCTCCCTTGATGCGCAGGCGCGGGCGCGGTGAGCGGATTGGGTGCCGGCTGGTGCTCAAAGTTCGATCACCCGGATCGGGCTGTTTTCGCAGACGTTCAGGGCTGCGCACATTTCGCTGTCCAGGGCGATCGGTTGCCCGGCGGTGTAGTCGAGGTCGGCTACGATGGCGCGGTAGTTCTGCAACGAATCGTTGCTGACCAGGTAGCGACCGCGCGCATCGATGCATGAGCCGACTGCCACAGGCGCCGTTCTACTCAGCGCTATGGAGCGAATGGCAGCGACGCGCGCGTACAGCGTCGGCCCGCCGTCGAACAGGTCGACGTAACTGTTGGTTTCGAAACCTTCACGCTCGAGGATGTCGCACGCGGACTGACCATCGGGGTGAACGCGGCCAATGCAGGCGCGGGCTTCGGGAGGCAGCATCGGCACGTAAATGGGGTAGTGCGGCATCAATTCAGCGAGAAAAGTCCGGCTCTGGAGTCCGCACAGGTGCTCGGCTTCGGCATAAGACAGGTCGAAAAAATGCTTGCCCAGCGCATCCCAGAAAGGCGAGCGACCTTCATCATCGCTATAGCCAACGATTTCGGTGATCACCGCCTCGGCGAACCGTTGCGGATGAGCGGCGATGAACAGTAGCCTCGCGCGTGACAACAAGTCGGAGAAGGCGGAGCGCTCCAATTGCGCTTCTATATGAAAACCGCGCAGCAAGGTATGACCGTTGAGGTCCTGACACAGTGACAGCGCCTGGACGCCATGCTCGATGTTCAGCTCACGGGAGGCACTGATGAATTGTCGATTGCGCAAGCTGTAGAACGGTTCGTTGAAACCTGCTGTTGCGAGAATTTCCGAACAACCGGCCAGGCGCCGATTGTCCTGGTCCTCCAGCACAAAAAAGTAATTCTCCGGGCCGGGGCTCTGCACGTCTGTTTTCAACGAGCTGCAGGAGTCGAGCACTTTTCGTTGTGAACGTTCAGTGTCGTCGGGCAACGATGTAACGCCCACAAGGCTATGCCTGGCGAGTCGCTGCAACTGGGGCAGGTCGTCTGTTTCAACTGGACGAAAGACCAGCATGGATGCACTCCTGTATCAATGGATCTGGCGGTCGGCCAAACCTGACTATCACTGTCAGTTCCACGCGTGCTGTTGAGATATCGTTTATTTTTGTTCAGCTTTCAAACCAGTATTTATGCAACCTGCGCGTCCTGTCTAGTTAATTATCGCGCGGTTTTTCAAGCGTCAAAAACAGGGCGGAATGCCCGTGAGCCGGGGCCTACGTCAATGTCGATGGTAGGCGTAGGTCCTGACTGACAACGGTGTCGGACATTACTTACTTACTTACTGCTATGACGGATATCAAACATGCCGGGCAGACTCACCGCCAACAGACTTTAATACGGCACAATTGCGCGATAATCCGCAGCCTGGTGCCCGACTATCATTCTTCAAAGAGTACTTGTTCGTGCAGACGACCCGTTTAACCATGATATGCCACGCTCGAACCGTCGCACAAAAGCTGGCGCAATTTCCTACGGACGAGCCGGTCGAAATGGATTGGCAGGCGGCGCGAAAATCGCGAAGGCATGTGTTTAACAAAGCCTTTCGATTAGTGTGTGGTCCAGAATTGCGCGCCCGACAGACCGCCGAGTTGTTCGGCAGCGAAATGGAAATTGTCAGTGCATTGCGCGATTGCGATATCGGCCGCTGGAGAGGCGTACGCATCCATGATCTGCAAATAGCCGAGCCAGCGGCGCTGCAGGCCTGGCTCGATAACCCGGAACTGTCACCGCATGGCGGTGAGTCGCGCGCGCAGCTTCGTCAACGTATCGCCGCGTGGCTGGCGACCCTGGAATCGACGCCCGGCCATATCGTAGCCATCACTCATCCTGGGGTTATTCGCGCCGCGCTGGCGCAGGTATTGAAGAGCGCCGGCTTCAACGATATTGACGTCGAACCCTTGTCGGTGATTGAGCTTCGGTTCAACGGACGTTGGCGTTTACGTTTAAGCGGCGCTGATGCGCAGGGGATCTGATGAAACAGCTCAGGGTGATTGGCATCGGTGCGGGCAATCCGGACTACATCACGATGCAGGCCGTAAAAGCACTCAACAGCGTTGATGTGTTTTTTCTCATGGATAAAGGCAGCAGCAAGGACGCCCTGATCGATCTGCGCCGCGAAATTTGCGAGCGCTACATCACTCATGACGCCTGGCGCTTCGTCGAGGCCCGCAGCCCGGAGCGGGATCGCGGTGATGTTGACTACACATCGGCTGTCGAAGAGCTGAACCTCTCCAAGCAGCAGACTTTCGAACGGCTGATCAATGAGGAAATGTCTGACGGACAATGCGCTGGTTTTCTGGTGTGGGGTGACCCGGCGTTGTACGACAGCACCGTGCGGATCCTGCAGGACATCCTGGCGTCGGGGCGCTGCGTGTTTGAGTTCGAGGTGATCCCCGGGATCACCAGCGTTCAAGCGTTGGCGGCCCAGCACAAAGTACCGCTGAATCGCATTGGCCGGTCGATCGAGATCACCACCGGCAGGCGCCTGGCGGCGGGGCAAGTGAGTGATGCCGACAGCGTGGTGGTGATGCTGGATGCGCAGGATTCCTACCACCAGGTGGCTGATCAGGAGACGCAGATTTATTGGGGCGCCTACCTCGGCACGCCGGATGAAATCCTCATCAGTGGCAAGCTCAAAGATGTCGCGGATGAAATCGAACGTGTGCGCAAAGCGGCCCGACTGGCCAATGGCTGGATCATGGATACCTACTTGCTGCGCAAGCCCTAGGCAGCCTCGACTCTGGCGCCAGCAGCCAAACCGCCACAGCGGGCAACCCCGGGGCCTACAGCCTTGCATTCACCTGGCGACCAAATCGTTGCCGGTACACCGATGGTGGTACGCCGACCACGCTGCGAAAGGCTACACGGAAACTCTCTGCGGACCGGTAGCCACAGCGCTCGGCGATCTGCTCGGTGTTCCATGAGGTCGTTTCCAGCAGCTCGCGGGCGCGCCCGAGTCGTTCATGCTGCAACCAGGCTTTGGGCGGTGTGCCGGTGGCTTCGGTAAACCGACGCAGGAACGTCCGTTCGCTCATCGCGGCTTCGCTGGCCAGTTCGCGCACTTGCAGCGGCTCATGCAAACGCTGCCGTGCCCATTGCATCACTCGTGAAAGATCGCTGCGCGGTGCAGGGCTGACCGGGCGAGGAATGAACTGTGCCTGCCCGCCAGTTCGTTGCGGCGACATCACCAGCCGCCGCGCCACCGCGTTGGCCACCTGCGTACCGAAATCGCGGGTGACCAGATGCAGGCAGGCGTCGATCCCTGCCGCACTGCCCGCGGAAGTGATCAATTGCCCGGAATCGACATAAAGCACGTCCGGGTCCACCAGGATCTTTGGAAAACGCTCGGCCAGCTCCGCAGTGTAGCGCCAGTGTGTCGTGGCCCCGCGTCCGTCGAGTAAACCGGTCGCCGCCAGCACAAACACACCCGAGCAGATCGATAGCAGGCGTGCACCGCGGTCATACGCCCGGTGCAGGGCCACGATCAGCTCTGCCGGGACGGGCGCACTGCGATCCCGCCAGCCGGGAATGACGATCGTTCGTGCCTCACTCAGCAGGTCCAGGCCGCCGTCGGCCAGCACCTGAATGCCACCCATGGCGCGCATCGGGCCCTGGTCGACCGCAGCAATACAGTGTTCATACCAGGGGAAATCGAATTCGGGTCTGGCCAGGCCGAATATCTCTACGGCAATGCCAAACTCGAAGGTGCAGAGGTCATCGTAGGCAAGAATCGCGACTGATCCAGGGTGATCAAGCATTTGGCGGAAAATTCCCGGTGAGTGTCCTGTGCGCCACTGTAGCGCTTGGCCTGACGCCGATAAAGTCGCCTGACACCTACCACAGCGAAGCACCGCCCATGACCAGTCCAGTCAGTGAAATTCCCGCAGCCCCTTCGGCGATTGCCCTGATGCATTTCAGCAACCGCCTGACCTTCGAAACCGATTGTTCTGACGTGCATGGCAGCCAACAGACCGCCAGTGTGGATTTTATTCTGGTAGACGTGCGCGGCCCGCTGGCGTTTGAACGAGGCCACGTGCCTGGCGCGATCAACATTCCCGGGCGATTGCTGACCAGTGCAGCGCTGACCGACTACCCGCAATCAACGCTGTTTGTGGTGTATTGCGCGGGCCCGCACTGCAATGGTGCCAACAAGGCAGCAGTGAAACTGGCGGCGCTGGGTTATCCGGTCAAGGAAATGATCGGCGGTGTGACCGGATGGCTGGATGAAGGGTTTGAACTGAGCGCTGCCGCGCCCGGATCCAGCAGGCAGGCGATCGGCTGTGAATGCTGATTTCGACTGTTCTTTTTTTTCAGAAAATTTGTCGCCGGAGCACTGTTCGAACGCCTGGAGCCGCTCTAGACTGCCGGCCACTCGGCTTTCGCGCCGAACACTGTCTATCAACCGCTGCCCATAAAAGTCTCCGCCTACAGGAGTTATAAATGAACAAGCTAGTGATGTTCGGTGCCCTGGCACTGTCGATGTTGTCCCTGACCGCTGTGGCCGAGGACGCCAAACCGATTCGCATCGGTATCGAAGCAGGCTACCCGCCGTTCTCGATGAAAACCCCGGACGGCAAACTCACCGGCTTCGATGTGGACATCGGCGACGCACTGTGCGAGCAGATGAAGGTCAAGTGCAGCTGGGTCGAGCAGGAATTCGACGGTTTGATCCCGGCACTCAAGGTGAAGAAAATCGACGCGATTCTGTCGTCCATGACCATTACTGACGATCGCAAGAAAAACGTCGATTTCACCATCAAGTACTACCACACGCCGGCCCGCTTCGTGATGAAGGCAGGCACCGACGTGAAGGACCCGCTGACCGAATTGCGCGGCAAGAAAGTTGGTGTGCTGCGGGCCAGTACTCACGACCGCTTCGCCACTGAAGTGCTGCAACCGGCCGGGATTTTCCTGGTGCGTTACGGCTCCCAGCAGGAAGCCAACCTGGACATGGTCTCGGGTCGCCTCGACGCGACGCTGGCCGATTCGGTCACCCTTGACGAAGGTTTCCTGAAAACCGACGCAGGGAAAGGGTTCGCCTTTGTCGGCCCCACTTACGAAGATGCCCAGTATTTTGGCGGCGGTGCCGGTATCGCCGTGCGCAAGGGCGACAAGGCGCTGGCAGACAAATTCAACGCGGCGATCACTGAGATCCGCGCGAATGGCAAATACAGGCAAGTGCAGGACAAGTATTTCGACTTTGACGTTTACGGTCATTGATCGCATCGCTTGAAATAAATGGCCTCCGCTAAAACGGTGGCCATTTTTTTTGCCTGCAGGTTTGCCCACGAACCGGGAACCGATGGCCTCAAAGGTCTCATCGCAAGCTTCACAGTGTTAGGCTCCGAGGCGAATCCTGCACTTGTGAAGGAAGGCTAATGTTGAAGTTTCTCGCATTGATGACACTCCTGGCGTCCGCCGCCGTCCACGCTCAAACCCCGCTGCACGCTGACTTGCCGCTGAAATATCTGGCGCAGACTCACGCTGAATCCGCTGGCAAGCCGCTGATTATTTTCATTCACGGTTACGGCAGTAACGAAGAAGACCTGTTTGACATCAAGGATGAGCTGCCCTCGCAGTACAACTATGTGTCCGTGCGGGCACCTATGGTCATGGAGGAGGGAAGTTACAAGTGGTTTCGCGAGAAAGGCACCGCGGGCTACGACGGGGAGACCGAGGATCTGAAGGCCAGCAGTGCGGCGCTGTTGGACTTTACCGCACAGGCGGCGAAGAAATATCGTACCCAGCCCAACAAGGTTTTCCTGGTGGGATTCAGCCAGGGCGCGATCATGTCCTACGAGGTCGCGCTGCGGCACCCCGACGCTGTGGGCGGGATTGCGGCCCTGAGCGGGCGGATTCTGCCGGTGCTCAAAGCCGAACTGAAACCCGATGCACGACGCCAGTCATTGGCGATATTCATCGGCCACGGCACGCTGGATCAACGTCTGCCGTTCAACGACGGTACCGAGGCTGACAGCCTGCTGCAGAGTCTGTCACTCAAACCTGAGTTTCACGCCTACCCCGGCGTCGGGCACAGCATTAGCAGCGTTGAAATACAGGATTTACGCAAGTGGCTTCAGCGCCTGAACCCTTGACGCTTATTTGCCGCTGATGATTTTCTTCACCAGCGCGTCGTGACCTGCATTGTCGCTCAGACGAGAAATGACCTGGATCAGTGCCATGCGCGTGCCTGACGCCGCCATCAGCGTGGTGTCGAGGGTTTTGCCGCCGCCCTGAGTGGCCGAGCTGTCAATCTGGCGAACGCCCAGGCCGGTGCCTTTCCGGGTCAGGCTTTTCTCGCTGATTTTAGTGAAGTCCGGCAGTGCCCTGGCTTGCTCGGTGGCGAAGTCGGCTGCTGCGGAGTCGAGGAATTCACCGTCGTTATCCTTGACGTTGACGCCGCCGGGGATGGTGTTCTCGGCGACGATCACCACAGTTTTGGTGGTCTCGTTGGTGTACATGGTGCCGCTCGCACCGGTCGGGCTCGCGGGCAGCGGGTTGGCGCTGAAGCCTTTGGGCAGGGTAAATTTCAGTTTGTCGCCCAGCATTGAGATTTTTTGTTCCGGGCCAGAGGGTGTGGCTTTTGCCGCGTAGGCATTCAACGCACCCAGGCTGGCGACCGCTGTCAGCAACAGGACGACGACTTTTTTACTCAACAATGACATTCGAAACTCTCCAAGGGGGGCGACGCGGTGGGCGCAATCATCCCACGGAATCGCGATTTGTGAAGCGCGACCGCGTTCAGGCTTTGCGAATGTCAGGGGCGGGGACAGCCGCCGGTTTGGCCAACAAGCGTTTGGTGACACCGAGCATCGCCACGGACACCGCGACGCCGAGACCAAACCCTGCCAAGCCCATATCGGGCAGTGTCAGTGCCACCACCAGGCAAAACGCGGCGAACGAATACATGCCTGTGGCGGTGGCGCGTAACAAGGCAGCGGTGAACGCCGGGCCTCGGGTTTGCTGGGAAAATACCGCCATCACGCTGCCGAGCACCGGGAATACCGCGAGCAGGCCGCTCCAGCGTTCGCCGACCGTGCTGGCCAACAAGGTAACCGCAAGGGTCAACAAGGCGCCGGCGAGCATGCGCATGAACAATTTGTCGGACTTCGGCGCGGGACCCGCGACGATCGGCTGCACTTTCGGAAACAGGTACGGTGCTGCGAGCAATGCGGTTGCGGCAGCGATCACCGATAACGCCAGCGACGCAGGAATCACCGACAGAGCAATCGCTGCGGTAGCCCAAACCAATAATGAAGACGCCAGCGCCAGGGGCCAGCCGGTGCGTTGTGCGACCTGGGCATAGGTCACACAGAACGCGATCATCGCAAACATTGCCGATAACGCTGCGGTCGCTGCGTGAGCGGCGAACACCTCGCCCTGTTCGATGGCGAGAAAAAACAGAATTGGCCCGACCACCACTGGCAGCCCCGACAGCCAACCGGCTACGCTCGGCCCCCAGCGCTTGCCTGCGAGGGAAATCAGTAACAGGAATCCGGGAATGACCAGCAGTTTGAGCAACAGCACGCGTACACCTCCGATGTGTGAGAGGGCAACGGTAGCATTGTGGGAGCAGGATTGCTCTATTGATTAGTCGATATTGTATACAATCTTTCCGCCTGTATCCGCCGAAGCCTGATAACGATGCCGCCCGAACGAACCAGACTTTGTAGCAGCTGCCGAAGGCTGCGTCCGGCGGCGTTACCGTCAAAAACCAGCCTACCCGCTGCAGGAGAAAAACGGCTGCGCCTGATTTCAAGACTGCTGGGTCCGATCGCGGACCGAGCCTGACGCAGCCTTCGGCAGCTGCTACGGATGCGTGTAAAAGCCTGGTGCGACGGGCGTCGCACCAGGGGTATTGCCGGACGGCGCGGATCTTCGTGGGTCCCCGCGCCGACCGTTGAACGCTTTACGCCCGTTCGATCGCCAGTGCCACGCCCTGACCGCCACCGATGCACAAGGTGGCAAGGCCTTTTTTAGCATCGCGCTTGAGCATTTCGTGGAGCAAGGTGACCAGCACGCGGCAGCCCGATGCGCCGATCGGGTGGCCCAGCGCAATGGCACCGCCGTTGACGTTGACCTTGTTCAAGTCCCATTCCAGGTCTTTGGCCACCGCCAGAGACTGAGCTGCGAAGGCTTCGTTGGCTTCGATCAGGTCAAGTTGATCAATGGACCAGCCGGCCTTCTCCAAGCAGCGGCGGGTGGCCGAGACCGGGCCAATGCCCATGATCGCCGGGTCCACGCCTGCGTTAGCGTACGCAGCGATTTTCGCCAGCACTGGCAAACCCAGGGCTTTGGCTTTTTCGGCACTCATCAGGATCACTGCCGCGGCGCCGTCGTTCAGCGAGGACGCATTGCCTGCAGTTACCGAACCGTCTTTCTTGAAGGCAGCTTTCAATTTACCCAGGGATTCGGCAGTGGTGCCGGCCCTTGGTTGCTCATCGGTGGCGAAAGAAAGCGGGTCGCCTTTACGCTGTGGAATCAGGATCGGCGTGATCTCATCGGCAAAGCGTCCGGCTTCAATGGCCGCTGAAGCTTTCTGCTGGGAGGCCGCAGCGAAAGCGTCCTGTTGCTCGCGAGTCAGGTTGTACTTCTCGGCAAGATTTTCGGCGGTGATGCCCATGTGGTAATCGTTGAACGCATCCCACAGGCCATCACTGATCATGGTGTCGACGATTTGCGCGTGCCCCATGCGCAGACCGGTGCGAGCGCCGGGCATGACGTAATTGGACAGGCTCATGTTTTCCTGGCCGCCGGCGATGATCACGTCGGCGTCGCCGCAACGGATCGCCTGGGTGGCCAGGTGCAGCGCTTTGAGGCCCGAGCCGCAGACCTTGTTGAGGGTCATCGCCGGCACGGTAAACGGCAGGCCGGCCTTGATCGCTGACTGGCGAGCAGGGTTCTGCCCGGCGCCGGCAGTCAACACCTGGCCCATGATCACTTCATCGACTTCAGCCACGTCCAGGCCGGTTTGCTCCAGCAGCTGGCGGATCACCGCAGCGCCCAGATCAACTGCAGACACGTTGGCCAATGCCCCCTGAAAACTGCCGATGGCGGTACGGGTGGCGGCAACAATGACGACTTCTTGCATGGAATGATTCCTCACTGAGCAGCGAACTGCATTTCCGGAACATGATCAGGCACGATCAGTTTACCCGCGGTTTTCGCGACGATTTCCTCGACGCTGACACCCGGTGCACGTTCCTTGAGAATGAATGCGCCATTGTCGATCTCCAGGTAGGCAAGGTCGGTGAGCACGCGTTTGATGCACCCGGCGCCGGTCAGCGGCAGGCTGCATTGCGATAACAGCTTGGACTCACCATCCTTGGACGCGTGAGTCATGATGACGATGATGTTGTCGGCGCCAGCCACCAGATCCATGGCACCGCCCATGCCCTTGACCATTTTGCCCGGGATCATCCACGAGGCGATGTTGCCTTGCACGTCGACTTCAAAGGCGCCCAGCACGGTCAGGTCGACGTGGCCGCCGCGGATCATTGCAAAGGACTCGGCCGAGGAAAAGATCGACGCGCCGATCCGCGCGGTGACGGTTTGCTTGCCCGCGTTGATCATGTCGGCATCGATGGTTTCTTCGGTCGGAAAAGGACCCATGCCGAGCAGGCCGTTTTCCGATTGCAGCATGACTTCCATGCCTTCGGGGATGTAGTTGGCGACCAGGGTCGGAATGCCGATGCCGAGGTTCACGTAAAAGCCGTCCTGCATTTCGCGGGCGACGCGTTGAGCCATTTGTTCGCGGGAAAGTGCCATTGTTGTTATTCCTTCATTCGGTCCGGGGGCAGGGGATCACTTACGCACGGTGCGCTGTTCGATGCGCTTCTCGAACGTGCCGCAAATGACCCGATCGACGTAGATGCCAGGGGTGTGGATCTGCGACGGGTCCAGCTCGCCGGGTTCGACGATTTCTTCGACTTCGACCACGGTGATCTTGCCGGCAGTGGCGGCCAGCGGGTTGAAATTCTGGGCCGTGTGGCGATAGATGACGTTACCGAAATGGTCCGCTTTCCAGCCTTTGACGATGGCGAAATCACCAGTGATGGATTCTTCCATCAGGTATTTACGACCGTGAAACTCGCGCACTTCCTTGCCTTCGGCAACCGGGGTGCCGACCCCGGTGGCGGTGAAGAACGCAGGAATGCCAGCGCCGCCGGCGCGCATTTTTTCCGCAAGTGTGCCTTGCGGGGTGAGGTCGACTTCGATCGCGCCGCTGAGCAATTGCTCCTCGAACATCTTGTTCTCGCCCACATAAGAAGCGACCACCTTGCGAATCTGCCTGTCTTCGAGCAGGACGCCGAGGCCAAAGCCGTCGACGCCACAATTGTTGGAAACCACGGTGAGTTCCCGGGTGCCTTTGCGCTTGATTTCGGCGATGAGATTTTCCGGGATGCCGCACAGACCAAAGCCGCCGGCGATCACGGTCATGCCGTCTTCAAGACCTGCCAGCGCTTCCTCGTAGGAATTCACGCGCTTGTCGAAACCTGCCATATGCACCTCTTTTATTCTTGGTGAGCGGCTGGCTAGCCGTTTGGGTTGAGTGTCTCGCCGGAGGATTGATTTGTTAAGTTGATTTTTGCGTTCGATTGATAGATAAAACTCACTAATATTTTTCACTGGCGCGGTGGAGATGATGTTTCCAGCGGTGTCATCTCGGGCCAGCTCTGTTCCTGCGAGCAATCAGACATGACAGTGAAGCAGATAAGAGCTTTTTTGGCGGTAGCGCAGAGCCTGAGCTTTGCGGTGGCCTGCGAGCGGTTGCATCTGTCGCAATCGGCGCTCAGCCTGACTATAAAAGCCTTGGAGAACGGATTGGGCGGGCGGCTGTTCACCCGTAACACCCGTAATGTGGCGTTGACACCCGAAGGTGAAGCGCTGGTGCCGCTGGCGCGGCGGCTGATTGCCGATTGGGACAATGCCGAAGACGAATTACGTCAGCGCTTCGCCCTTGAGCGTGGCCGCGTCACCCTGGCGGCGATGCCGTCGTTCGCCGGTAATCTGCTGCCGCCGATCCTGAAAACCTTCCGCGCCCGTTATCCCAAAGTCAATGTCACGGTGAACGATGTAATCAACGAGCAAGTACTGGAAATGGTCCGCGACCGGCAGGTGGAGCTGGGCGTGGCGTTCGAGCCATTGCAGAGCTCTTCGCTGCACTTCACACCACTGTATGTGGATCGCTTCGTGGCGGTGGTGCCGCAGGATTCGCCGCTCGCGCAACGCAATGACATCGATTGGCAGACGCTGCTCAAAGAGCCGTTCATCACCTTGCAACGGCCGTCTACCGTGCGGGTGATGCTGGAAGAACACCTGCAAGCACGGGGGAAAAATTTACCGGTGGAGTTCGAGAGCCATCAATTGGCGACGGTGGGCAGAATGGTTGCCAGCGGTTTGGGCGTGAGCGCAGTGCCGGCGTTGTGTGCCGGGCAGATGCGCGAATTGGGCGCGCGGTGTTTGACGTTGAATGATCCGGTGGTGGAGAGGGCGATTGGCGTACTGACCAAGCCTGGCGTGGAGCTGTCGGCGGCTGCTCAGGCATTGTTCGATATTTTTCGAGAGGAAAACCTGGACCAGCGCCTCTCACGCGGAGCGTGGGAACGATCAGCGTAAGAGGCGTTGTGTCAGGAGGGGCAACAATTGCTCGCACGACGCTTCGATTTTCATATCCAGTAAATCGTCTGCCCGGGTTTTGCCCAGGTTGATCGCAATCAACGGCTTGCCTTGATCCGCCATCACCCGGCACAAGCGAAACGCCGAGTACGCCATCAGCGAAGAGCCTACCACCAGCAAACCTGCAGCTTTATCAACCGCCGCCATTGCCTTGGCCGCCGTGGCCTGCGCCACGTTCTCGCCGAAGAAAACCACGTCCGGTTTCATCCGCTCGCCGCTGCAATGCGGACAGTGCGGCACCTGAAACCGCGCCTCGAACGCTGCATCCAGCAACGTATCGCCATCCGGCGCCTGCACGGCATCGACCCCGGCCAGGTACGGATTTTGCGCCTCCATCACGTGTTGAATCGAATCGCGCTCGGTACGCTGACCACAGTCCAGGCACAGCACTCGATGCAGACTGCCATGCAGCTCGATCACGTCGCGGCTGCCGGCCTGATCGTGCAGGGTGTCGACATTTTGTGTGATCAGGCCGCCGATCAGCTGCGAGCGTTGCAGACTGGCCAGCGATTCATGCGCCACGTTTGGCCGTGCCTGGCGCACGCGCGGCCATCCGAGCATCGCCCGCGCCCAGTAGCGCCGGCGTGACTCCGGGGCGGCAAGAAATTCCTGATACATCATCGGTTGGCGACCACGCCGCACGCCCTGGTTGTCACGGTAATCGGGAATACCCGAAGGGGTGCTGATGCCAGCCCCGGTCAGGACGATAAAGGGCTGATCGGCCATCAGTTGCTGAAGTTGCTCAAGTTGTTCGCGGATGGGGCTGTCGAGCATGTTCCGCACTCCGGTCGGTTCGAGTGTTGGCAGGGTAACATTTGCCGCGGGGGCGCGAGCCATTGCCCTGTAGCAGCTGGCGCAGCCTGCGTTCCGCTGCGAAGCAGTCGTGCATCCAAGTGATGAGCATTTCCAAAAAGACGGCGCGCTCAGATTTTACGACCGGTGCCCGGCTCGGTCATTGCAATCGCCGTGTGCCGCCGAACGCAGGCTGCGCCAGCTGCTACAGGCGTCCCGTCATCGGTGAGTTACTTGCGCGCCTCCAGAATCAGATTGAACGGCGTTTCGGTTGCCCGGCAGAATGTCTTGAACCGCCGCCTCGGTAACATTTGCCGCAGGAGCGCGAGCCATTGCCCTGTAGCAGCTGGCGCAGCCTGCGTTCCGCTGCGAAGCAGTCATGCATCCAAGTGCCCTGTAGCAGCTGGCGCAGCCTGCGTTCGGCTGCGAAGCAGTCGTGAATCCAAGTGATGAACATTATCAAAAGGCGGCGCGCTCAGGTTTTACGACGGGCGCCCGGCTCGGTCATTGCAATCGCCGTGTGCCGCCGAACGCAGGCTGCGCCAGCTGCTACAGGCGTCCCGTCATCGGTGAGTTACTTGCGCGCCTCCAGAATCAGATTGAACGGCGTTTCGGTTGCCCGGCAGAATGTCTTGAACCGCCGCCTCGGTAACATTTGCCGCAGGAGCGCGAGCCATTGACCTGTAGCAGCTGGCGCAGCCTGCGTTCCGCTGCGAAGCAGTCGTGAATCCAAGTGATGAACATTATCAAAAGGCGGCGCGCTCAGGTTTTACGACGGGCGCCCGGCTCGGTCATTGCAATCGCCGTGTGCCGCCGAACGCAGGCTGCGCCAGCTGCTACAGGCGTCCCGTCATCGGTGAGTTACTTGCGGGCTTCCAGAATCAGATTGAACGGCGTTTAGGTTGCCCGGCGGAATGTCTTGAACCCTGCGTGTACCACAGCGTGTACAGGCGCCTCGGCGATACATTTTCAACGTATTTGCGCAGGGTCGAAACACAGCGCCGATACACCGCTTTGCTCAACTGGGCTTCCGTTCAGACAATTTGAGATCGACACCATGCGGACCCCCGTCATGCCAACGAAAGCGACCGTCGGGCTCGGCCTGCGGCGTGGTTTGATCAAAGACCTGCAAGCCGCACCGGCAGGCGATTTCGACTTTCTTGAAGTCGCGCCGGAAAACTGGATCGGTATCGGCGGCGCCCATGGCCACGCCTTGCGAAGCCTGGCCGAGCGCTATCCGTTATCCTGCCACGGTTTGTCCCTGTCGCTCGGCGGTCCGGCACCGCTCGACGTTGCTTTCCTGCACGAAGTGCGCAGTTTCCTCGATCATTATCAGGTGCCGTTGTACAGCGAACATTTGAGTTATTGCAGTGACGACGGTCACCTTTACGACCTGTTGCCATTGCCGTTTACCGAAGAAGCGGTGCATCACGTGGCGGCGCGGATCCGCCAGTCCCAGGACATTCTCGGGCGGCGCCTGGCGGTGGAAAATGTCTCTTACTACGCCGCGCCGCAGCAAGACATGGACGAACTGACGTTCACTAACGCAGTGCTGCATGAAGCTGACTGCGACCTGTTGCTGGACGTCAATAACGTGTACGTCAATTCGATCAACCACGGCTTCGATCCACAGACCTTCCTGGCCGGAATCGATCCGAAGCGGGTGGTGGCGATGCACGTGGCCGGGCATTTTGATGCGTCCGACACGTTGAAGATCGATACCCATGGCGCATCGGTCAAACCGGTGGTCTGGGCGTTACTGGCCGAGGCATATGGCCGTTTCGGTGCGCAACCGACCCTGCTGGAACGGGATTTCAATTTCCCGGCGTTTTCCAGCCTGGTGACTGAGCTGCGCACCCTTCGCCGCTTGCAAGATCAGGAGGTGAACCGTGGCTAAGCGCACGCTGCAGGAACAACAGACCACGCTAGGTCTTTATCTGCGCGATCCCGAGCACAACCCGCCACCGGCCGAAATGCCCTTGGCGCGGGCAGAGGTCTATCGCGACCTGATTTTTCAAAACCTGTCGACCCTGCTCAGCGGCACCTTTCCGGTGTTGATCAAAATCCTTGGCGATGAGCATTGGCGTTTGCTGGTGAGAAGCTTCCTGCGCGATCATCGCGCGAGAACGGCTAAATTTGGGGAGATTGCGCAGGAGTTTGTCGAGTTCCTCGGCACTGAGCCGGATGAGTTCAAGCCAGTCGCCTGGCCGCCGTTCATGCTCGAACTGGCGCATTACGAATGGGTCGAGATGGTCCTGCAACAGTCCGACGCCGAGCCTCTGCCGTCTGGTTCTGCCAACAGTTTGCTGCAACAACCCTTGATGATTTCACCGCTGGCATGGCCGTTGGCTTACACCTGGCCGGTGCACTTGGTTGGACCGGACTTCCAGCCGCAAACGGCCCCTGCTCAGCCAACATTGTTACTGGTTCGACGAGCGGCGGACTGGACGGTGAAATTTTCCGAATTGAGCCCTTTGGCGTGGCGGCTGCTGCAACGCATCGCGGAGTTTCCGCTACTCAATGGTCAGGCGCAGCTGCAGGGTCTGGCGCAGGAGGCAGGCTCTGTCGGTTCGCAAACCTTCATGGACGGCGGACTGGCACTGCTGCGGCAGATGCACGGCGAAGGGGTGGTTGGCGTGACCGCTCTCTACTGACCTGACGCTTGCTCAGGCAATGTCAGTTCGGCGCACAATCCCCCGCCTTCGCGGTTGCTCAATGTCAGCGTCCCGCCGATTGCCAGTGCCAGTTGCTGGGCGATTGCCAAACCGAGACCGGTGCCACCGGTGCTGCGATTGCGCGAGTTTTCTACGCGGTAAAACGGCTCCATGACGTGCGCCAGTTGCGCTTCGGCAATCCCGGGGCCACGGTCCAGGACTCTCACCGACAGACGGCCATCGGCTTTCGATGCCACCTGCAACTCGGCTGCCCCGGCGAATTTCAGCGCGTTGTCGGTCAGGTTCACCAGTACCCGACGCAGGGCATGCGGACGGGTGTCAATCACCGTGCCGCTTTTGCCATCGAGCTGCACATCTTTGCCCACGTCCTGATAGTCGAACACCAGGCTGTCGAGAAACGAATCCAGATCGGTGCGCCGGCTTTCCTCGGTCGAGCCATGGATGCTGCGGGCATACGCCACGCCTTCGCGCACCAGGTGTTCCATTTCGCCGAGGTCGTTGCACAGTTTGTCTTTTTCGCTGGACTCATCCATGAATTCGGCACGCAGTTTCATCCTCGTGATTGGCGTTTGCAGATCATGGGAAATCGCTGCCAGCAGCTGCATTCGCTCCTTCAAATAAGCCGCGATGCGCGCCTGCATGGCATTGAACGCCCTGGCGGCGTGCGCGACTTCGGTCGGACCTTTCTCGTCCAGCAGTACTGCATGGGCGTTTGGGTCCAGACTTTCAACCGCTTCGGACAGGCGGGTGAGCGGGCGAATGGCGATCCGCACGGCGAGCCAGGTGCAGAGAATCATCAGGGCCAACTGTCCCAGCAACACCATTGGCAGCCACGGTGATAACGGCACCATTGCCGGCCGAACATCGATCGTCAGCGGGCTGCCGTCCGACAGCTTGAGGTGCACCTGGAAGTGTTTCTGCGCGCCGGGTATGTCGGTGACGGTCATCGGATAATCCATGCCGATGGCGTCCTTGATCGAGGTCATCGCGATGGGCGTATCGCTCATGTGTGTGCCGGGTGATCCTTCATTGAGCAAGTAGCGGTAGTTGCGCCGATCCAACTGCTGCAGCCAGCCTGCACGTTCTGCGGCGGGCAAGCGGTCGAGGATGGCAACCGAGGTCGACACGTCGGTTTCCAGGTTGCCCAGCATGGTGGTCTTCGCGCTCTCGTAACGTTCGTAGTATTGCGCGCCGAAAGACAACGCCTGAGCCAGAATCAGGCCGATCAGGAAGATCAGCGACAGCCGAGAGGCGAGGGTGCGAGGCCAGCGCATGGACAGTTTCATGCTGGCGCTCCAAGGACTTCCACCGGCAACGAGAAAACGTAGCCTTCGCTGCGCACGGTCTTGATGTAGGCCGGTTCGCGGGCATCGTCCAGCAGGCGTTGACGCAAGCGGCTGACCAGCAAATCGATGGAGCGGTCGAACAGGTCAGCGTCGCGGCCCTGGGTCAGGTTAAGCAACTGGTCGCGATTGAGCACGCGTTGCGGATGATCGAGAAACACTCGCAGCAGTCGGTATTCCGCACCGCTGAGGGCGACCATGGTGCCATCGTCATCGAGCAGATGGCGGGCGGAGGTGTCCAGTCGCCAGCGCCCGAATGCCAGCAGGCGGCCGGTTTCGGTCACCACCAGGTTGGGCGGCAGCATGCGCGTGCGGCGCAGCACGGCGTTGATGCGGGCGAGCAATTCGCGGGCGGCGAACGGCTTGACCAGGTAATCGTCAGCGCCCATTTCCAGGCCGATGATGCGATCGGTTTCATCGTTGCGGGCGGTCAGCATCAGCACCGGCGTGGCCTTGTGCTTACCCGCGCGGATTTCACGGCAGAGCATCAGGCCATCGTCGCCCGGCATCATGATGTCCAGCACGATCAGGTCGACCGGCGTGGATTCCAGGAAAGAGCGCATCTGCCGACCATCGGCGACGACGGTGGTACGTAGGCCGTTCTTCTTCAGATAGTTGCCCACTAGCTCTCGAATCTCGCGGTCATCGTCGACGATGAGAATGTGATCAACGTGTTCCATGGACCAAGCCTCTGTAAATGGGGGATTGCTGCTCAGTCTATAGAGCCTTCACCCGTTCGCCCGCTGCGGTTTGTATTGCAGTGTATCTGCTCCGTCGAGGGATACATGTGGAGGCAAAAACGACGAACTTCAGGGGTTTTGTATGACTGTGTATCAGGACGGGGTTCTGATACGAACCGATTTATCCGCGCCTGTTTCTGACACAGACGAGATACCTCGGGGGCTTCTAATGAGCTCCATCGAGGCAAACCCAAACCGCCTCGGCTCACTACCCATTGAAGCCTTGAGGACACCACCATGAACACTAAAGCCATCTACGCCACTTGCCTGTTTGCAGCACTGAATATCTGCACCTTCTCGGCACGTGCCGAAGCCGACGTCACGCCCAAAACCTACACCTACGGTACGCATCTGGACATCAGGAAAGTGGTGTCGCTGAAGCAGGATGCCGAGCCTGCCTGCGGGGTGGTGAATGCGCAGATGACCTACCTGGATTCCAGCGGCAAAACCCAGGTGCTCGACTATCGCAAATTCTCCGACAGCTGCAACGAAGACAACTGAGTCGCTGATTGAGCCCTCGTCAATCCTTTTCTAGGCAGGAAGATCATCATGAAAAACCTCACACGCTTTTTGACCGCCAGTGCTTTCGCTTTGGCCGGCGCGGCCGCCCATGCCAACGCGGCTGTTGGGCAAAGTCACTGTGGCAGCGACACGTGCTTTCAATTGGCGCCAGTGGTGAAGGGCGGCAACGGGCTCCTCGCCGAGGACGGTTCAAGCCGAACCACCCAGGGCCAACGAGTGGCGGAGAACGGCGCCCGCCATACGCCTCAGGGGCAGTGGCTGGAGCGCCAGACGGCTTGATGGCCGGGCTTGACTGTGGGAGCGAGCAAGTCGCACTGCCGCTCCCATCGGTTCACATAAACCACTCTTCTCGCATCCGGTGAATCCCATGTTACTGATCGCATTCCTGGGCGGCCTGTTGACCGTCCTCAGCCCGTGCATCTTGCCGGTCGTGCCGTTCCTGTTCGCCGGGGTCGACCGCACGCGCTCATCCATCCTGCTGACATTGGCAGGCATGGTCCTGACCTTCGCGTTGATCTCCAGTCTGGCGGTGGTTAGCAGTGAATGGGTCGTACAGGCCAACAATACCGGTCGTCACGTGGCGCTGATCGTGATGGTGTTATTCGCTCTGTCGCTGATCTCCGCGCGGGTTGGCGACTGGCTGGCGCGTCCCTTTGTACTGCTGGGTAATCGCATCGACCCTGATCGCCGCAAAATGTCCGGTCCGCTCAGCTCGATCCTCATAGGCGTCGCCACCGGTTTGCTGTGGGCACCGTGCGCCGGGCCGATCCTCGGTGTGATCCTCACCAGCGCCATGCTGCAAGGTGCCAACCCGCAGACCAGCCTCCTGCTGGTGGCATACGGGCTCGGCAGCGCATTAGCCCTCGGCACGCTGATATTCGCCGGTCGCGGCCTGGTCAATCGCCTGAAGGCTTCGATTCCTGTAACGGGCTGGTTGCGCCGCGGCACCGGTGTCGCTGTGTTGGCCGCTGCCGCTGTAATCTCCACCGGTGCGGACAAAACCTTGCTGGCGGGCACTTCATCCGAGGGCATCAGCCACGTCGAAACGCAGGTGCTGGAAACTGTGCCGAAAGTGGTCGATTACCTGGTCAGCAAGGTCAAGGCTGATACGTCGATGGATAACGCCCAAGGCGCGATGCCGTCGCTGGACGGCGCCGTGCAATGGCTCAACTCGCCGGCACTCACCCCTGAGTCGCTCAAGGGCAAAGTAGTGCTGGTGGATTTCTGGACTTACGACTGCATCAACTGCCAGCGCGCCTTGCCCTACGTGAAAGACTGGGCGAAAAAATACCAGAAGGACGGCCTGGTGGTCATCGGTGTTCACACCCCTGAATACGGTTATGAACGCATCATCGACAACGTCAGGGATCAGGTGAAAAAACTCGGCATCACCTACCCGGTGGCCATCGACAACAATTACGCAATCTGGCGCAATTTCGACAATCAGTATTGGCCGGCGCACTACTTGATCGACGCGAAGGGTCAGGTTCGTTTTACTCACTTCGGCGAAGGGCGCTATGAGACGCAGGAAAAGATGATTCAGCAGTTGCTGGAAGAGGCTAAAGCACCTGCGGCCTAGATGTTCAAGGCAATGGCTCAGAGGTTTGCAGCCTGAGCCATTGTGCTTTTTTCCCATTTGCACAACTTTCCGCGCGCAAGTTGTTAAGTCGCTGAAACAGATCGACACCGCTTATCGGCGAGTCAGCCAATTCATCCGCCGGCCGGACCATCGGTCGTGCCAAACACGGGCTCCAGAGCGATAGTCAGCGAGCATGGGTCATGCTGTTTCATTATTGCGGAGCAGAGTTTATGAGCACCCCCATTGATCTCACTGCTTTGAAAAACCGGCAGATGGCCGCTTGGGCCAGTGGCGACTACCCGGTAATCGGCACCACGCTGCAGATTGTCGGCGAGCAGTTGGCCGAAGCTTGCGATTTGCTCTGCGACGAGGAGGTGCTGGACGTCGCGGCGGGCAACGGTAACGCGACACTCGCGGCGGCGCGGCGGGGTTGTCTGGTGACTTCTACCGATTATGTCGCCGCATTGCTTGAGCGCGGACAGGACCGGACGCGGGCTGAACATCTTGAAGTTACTTTTCAGGTTGCGGACGCCGAGGATTTGCCTTTTGAGGACCGTAGTTTTGATGCCGTACTGTCAACATTCGGGGTGATGTTTACCCCGGATCAGGAAAAGGCGGCTACAGAATTGGGGCGGGTCTGTCGGCCGGGTGGTCGCATCGGTCTGGCCAACTGGACGCCAGAAGGTTTCGTCGGCCAGATGTTCAAGACACTGGGCCAGCACATGCCCCCACCGGCCGGTGCGCAACCTCCGTCCAACTGGGGCCGGGAAGAGTGGCTACGTTCGCAGTTCGACGAAAGCGACTTTCTGATTCAGGTGACACGCCGGCATTTCAACTTCCGTTACCGTTCTGCCGCGCACTTTATCGAGACCTTTCGCAACTGGTACGGCCCAGTCCACAAGGCATTCGGCGCGCTGCCGCCGGAAGGCGCCACGTTACTGGAAGGTGACTTGACCGAACTGTTGAATAGCCTGAACCGCGCGGGGGAGAACTCGATGGTGGTACCGAGCGAGTATCTTGAGGTGGTCATCAACCGACGCCTCTGAATAACCCTTCACTCCCGTAGCAAGCTTGCTTGCGATGACGGCGGCACAGCCAACATCGATGTCGGTCGACCCACTGCTATCGCGAGCAAGCTTGCGCCTACAACCGCGATCCATCAAACCATTCCATTGCGGTCCGCCAGATGCAGATGCCCAAAAAGTAGGCCGACATCAGCAACCAGAGCCCCATGACCATCGGGTTGATCAACGGATGGTTGATCACCAGCGACATGCTGCAGAGCAGCCAGATGGCGGTCACGGCAATGTTGATGGGCATGAACTTGCGTACGCGGAAGGGATGCAGGAATTTCATCCGTGTCACGGTCAGCAGCGCCAGGCCGATGACGGTCAGGAAGGTGATCCACGGCGACGGGGCAATAATGTACAGGCACAGTGCGACCACGTTCCAGGCAGCGGGAAAGCCCTGAAAGTAATTGTCTTTGCTTTTCATGTTGACGTTGCAGAAGCAGAACAGCGACGAGACCAGAATCAGTGAGACCGTCAGCAGCAGCGTGTAGTCCGGCAGAGGTATATAGCGGTAGATGAACAGCGCCGGTATGAACACGTAAGTCAGGTAATCGATCACCAGATCGAGAATCGAGCCGTCGAAGCTCGGCAGCACTGATTGCACATTGACCTTGCGCGCCAGTGCGCCGTCGAGTCCGTCGACAATCAGTGCAACCCCCAGCCACAGCAGACAATTGATCGGTTGGTTTTCCAGCAGCGCGAGGGTGGCGAGGAACGCGGTGACTACGCCTGTGGCAGTAAAACCATGGGCGCCCCATGCTTTGAGCCTGGCGATGTGTACGGTGGATATCACGGGGGTGTTCTCCAGAAAGTGAAGCAAGCCAGTCATCACCCTCGATGGGTGAGGGCGGCGGCAAACCGGTCGGGTTGCAGGTATCGACCGAAAATCCGCGAATAAGGTCCATCCCTCATGAATGTTAGCTGGGTCGGAGCAAAATACTGCTGATAAATTCGCGTTGGTGTCGGCCGGACGGAGGTGGCGGAATCTCCTCAGGGGGCTATCGTTTCCTGACAGAATTTCTGCTGTCGAACAGGACCTTGTCATGAACACCAGCGATCTGCTCGAACAACTCTTGCGCGGTGGCCAGGGCGCCGCATCGCAACGTGGCGCCGGCAATACCGCGGCCCCGGGCGGACTCGGTGGCCTGGGGGAATTGGGTGGATTGCTCGGCAGCCTGCTGGGTGGCACTGCCCGTTCAGGCGCAGGCTCCGCC
>NZ_CABVGX010000002.1 GCF_902497625.1 Pseudomonas fluorescens
GGTGTTCGGTGTGGGCCTCAACTACCTCAGCCACCTCAAGCGTCTGGGCAGCGAAGCGCCGGCCCATCCACTGGCTTACATGAAACCCGAGTCAGCGCTGGTGGGTGCCGGTGACGAGATCGATTATTCGCCGCTGACCTGCCAGCTCGACTACGAAGTAGAACTGGTCGCAGTGGTCGGCCGGCCGTTGCTGGACGAGCCGCACGCCAGCGACTGCCTGTTGGGCTACACGATAGGCAATGACATCAGTGCGCGGGATGCCGGCAAACAGATTGGCCGGCTGGACCTGTTGACCCAGAAAGCCATGGACCGCACGACACCGGTCGGCCCCTGGATTGTGACGGCGGATGAGCTGGGTGGTACAGGCCAGCCTGCGCTGGAAATGCGCCTGAGCGTCAACGATGAAGTGCGCCAGCACGACAACACGCGGCAGATGATTTTCCCTCTGGATGAATTGCTCAACTATCTGGATGCACGCATCAGTCTGCGCCCTGGTGACCTGGTGTTTACCGGTTCCAGCCACGGTGTGGGTCTGGAAACCGGGCGCTTCCTGCGCCCGGGTGATCGGGTAGAAGCGCATATCGATGGCATTGGTCGACTGCGCAATAGCATTGCAGCACTTCGCCGGCTCAGCCCTGCGCGAGCACGCGGGCGACTTGGCCAGCCACTGGCACCGTAATCCCCCTGATATTGATCGGCGAAAACGCTGAGGAGTAATGATGAGCGAGGGTTCGGCGTGGGCGCCGTTTCGCAACAGAGCGTTCCGAGGCTTATGGCTGGCAGCCGCCGTGGTCAATATGGCGATCTGGATGCAGACCGTGGCCGCGGCGTGGATCATGACCACGTTGACGACATCGGCGGTCATGGTCTCCCTGGTGCAGACCGCCGTGACCTTGCCGGTCTTCCTCTTCGCCTTTCCCGGCGGGGTGATCGCCGATCGGGTAGACCGCCGCGGATGGCTGATCATTACCCAGTGCATGATGCTGTTCGCGGCGCTGGTACTCTGCCTGTTGGCGTACAGCGCGCATTTGGAAACCTGGGGCCTGCTGGCGTTCACTTTTGTACTGGGCACCGGCAGTGCGCTGGGCATGTCCGCGTGGATGGTGACCATGGTCGGCGTGCTGCCGCGCGATCAGGTACCGGCTGCCGTTTCCCTCAACGGAATCTCCATCAACGCGACCCGCGCGTTGGGGCCGGCGCTGGCCGGCGCGCTTATTGCGTACTGGAACACCACGTCGGTGTTTCTGGTGATAGCCCTGTGCATGTTGGTGGTGCTGATTTTCCTCTTTTCTCTGGCGCGTAATCCGCCTGCCGCTGGCTTGCCGCCCGAGACCCTGACGGGTGGCATGCGCAGTGGCCTGCGCTACATCCGCCATTCGGCGGTGCTGTTCAGCGCCATGAAGCAAGTGTTGGTGTTCACCAGCAGTGCGAGCGCTTTGTGGGCGTTGATGCCACTGGTGGCCAAGCAGGAACTGGGCATGGATGCCGGAGGTTATGGCCTGCTGATGGCATTTCTGGGGGCCGGTGCAGTGCTGGCGGCGCTCTGCTTGCCGCGTTTGTATCGGGTGATGAGCATGCGTCATCTGTTGATGTGCGGCTCCGTATCGTTCGCCCTGGCAAGCGTGGCCGCCGCGCTGTCGAACAACCGCTACGCGGTCTGCGCAATGATGTTGCTGGCTGGATTCGGCTGGATGGCGGTCAACGCGACTATTTCCACGGTGGTGCAGACTTACGCCGCCAACTGGGTTCGCGCACGGGTCGCCTCCGTGTATGTACTGATCCTGATGGGCGCGATGGCAGCCGGGGGCGCGTTATGGGGCGCGTTGGCGCAATACTTGGGGCTAAGCGAAAGCTTGTTGTTATCGGCACTGTTACTGCTGGTGGGTATCGCGCTGACCCGTAATGATTACGTGGAATTGGGTCAGGAATCCGATTTCGCCGAAGTTCAGGTAACCGACTCCTTGCAGCTGACCGGCAATATTTCCCATTCCGACGGTCCGGTATCGGTGGAGATCGTCTATCAGGTGACCGAGCCAGAACGTGATGCCTTTCTGACAGCCGTGTACGCGGTCGGCAAGGCGCGACGCCGCAACGGTGCGCAAAACTGGCGGCTGTACCGCGACATGTCGGCTGATCAACTCTACAGCGAACGCTTCATCGTCGAATCCTGGCTCGATTACTTGCGCCAGCAGGTTCGGGTAACGCAAGCGGACCATGCCCAGGAGCAGGTTCTTGAGCATTTTCGCCGCGAGGATCTGCAAACCCGCCGTCTGATCTACCAGCCACCGCTGAAACAAACCACGTAGCTCGAAAATTCCCAGATAAAACTTTTCCGTGCCGATTCATTCTCAGGCTAGAATGACCGCACTTTAAAGTGACTGGATCGGGCATGGACCTCTCTGACGTTAACGACACCACCAAAGCGGCCGGCGCGACCATCGTCAAGCCCGTTTCCAATGCAATTCGAATCCTGCGCTACCTCAGTCAGGTGGGCACACCGGAACGATCGGTGGACATCGCCCGACAACTGAAAATCAATCCCAGCACCTGCTTCAACATCCTGCGCACTCTGGTGCAGGAGGAAGTGGTCGACTTCAGCTCGATGTCCAAGCGTTACTCTGTAGGCTTGGGGTTGGCACGGCTGGTGGAACAACTGGTGACCCAAGGCCATCGCGTGCAGATGGCGAAACCGCTGTTGCAGAACCTGGCTGCACGCCAACGGGTGACGATTACACTGTGGCGCAAAATGAGCGCTGACCGCATCGTCATCGTCAGTTCCGCTGCCAGCCCCACCGATGTGCGCATCGACATGGCCGAAGGTCAACGCTTGCCGATTCTGATGGGCGCCAGCGGTCGCTTGTTCGCCACGCAGATCGACCTTGACGACCCAGAAGTGCAGGGCAGCTTCGAGACCATTCGCTGGGCTCAGCCACTGCCACTCGAGGTTTACCGGGAGGAAGTCAGAACCGCGGCCGAGCGTGGCTGGGCCTTGGATGACGGGCATTTTTCCGGGGGCATTCTGGCGATCGCCGCACCGGTCTACTCGCCGTCCAACAGCATCGATTTCACCGTGTCGGCGGTGATGTTCCGTGGGCAGAGGGACGAAGAGGGCCTTGCCGAACTGGGCAAGGCGCTGATCGAATTCTGCAGTGAAGTGGCCGGCGTGCTGTATTGAGTTTCGCTGTTACTCGCGGACGAGCAGCAGGCTGCCACCCAACGGGCCGCCGCCTGCTGCCACCGTACTGACGGAATGTTCCCTGGTTTGGCGACCCTCGGCGCGGCCCCATAGCTGCAGACAGGCTTCGTGCACGTAGCCCAGACCGTGGGTGCGCCCGCCGGAGAGTTGCCCGCCGTTGGTATTGATCGGCAAACTGCCTTCCAGCGCGATGCGCGTGCCGCCCTCCACGAAAGCGCCACTTTGTCCGGTAGGGCACAGGCCCAAGGCTTCCAGCCAGATCAGGGTCAAAATTGAAAATCCGTCATACAACTGCGCCGATCCGACGTCCTGCGGGGTGTAGTCGGTGCGCGCCCACATCATCTCGCCGACATCGAAGGCGGCCATCCTTGTCAGCGATATCTGGTCCCAGGACCAAGGCTGATTCAACGCCGCGCCCATGGCTTCAATACGGATCGGCTTGTTAGGCTGGTCCTGAGCAATATCGCGCCGTGACAGGACGATGGCGGTGGAGGCATCGCAATGCACGTCGCAGTCGAACATGCGCAGCGGTGATGAAATCATCCGTGAGGCCATGTAGTCGTCCATGCTCATGGGCGTGCGATACAGTGCTTTGGGGTTGCGCATGGCGTTGCGGCGACAGGTCAGGGCGATCTGCGCCAACTGCTCAGGGCGAGTGCCGTATTCATGGAAGTGGCGCTGGGCGTACAACGCCATCAGGTTGATGCCCGACTGCACATTGAACGGCGTGAACCATTGCCAGGCATAGCTGCTGTCGCGACCTTGAGTCTTATTGGTGAGGGCGCCTGCCTGCTTGTTGACCAGGCGCGCCGAGGCTTCGGTAATGGTGCGAAATACCAGGACGTGCTTACACAGTCCCGCCGCAATCGCCATGGCCCCGTTGATGACACCTGTCAGCGGTCCCGGACCTTCATAGCCGCCACCGAACCAGTTGACGTTAAGCCCAAGTGCACTCTTCAGCGCACTGGGGCCCACCGGCGAAAACGCGTCGCCATTGTTGTTGTCACCCGGCCAGCACGCGACGCCGTCAATGTCGCTGCGTTGCAGGCCAGCGTCCGCAATGGCTTCGAGGCAGGCATCCAGGGTCAGGCGCATGGCAGATTTGCTAGAAGGTCGCCCGACTTCCGACTGCCCGATGCCGGTGATGGCTACGTCTTTCTCATAACGATGATCGAACATCACTGATCCTTTTCGAACAGAGGCAACCACACATCCTCGACATTGAGGAAGCTGACCCGCACTGGCATGTCGATATGCACCTGCGTGACCGGCACGCCTACCACGTTACTCACGAACTGCAAGCCGGGTTGTTCAACCAGTTCGATGATCGCGACCACGTAGGGCACTTCCAGCTCAGGCGCCCACGGCTGATAGTTGACCGTATAACTGAGCACCTTGCCTTTTCCGGACACCGCCTGCGCCGCCACATCGAAACTGGCGCAGTGCGGGCAGAGCGGGCCAGGCGGGTGGAAATAGCGGCTGCAGCCAGAACAGCGATGAATCAGCAGTTCGCCGTGTTGGCCGCCTTGCCAGAAGGCCCGGTTGTCGGCGTTGAGTGCAGGCAGTTTTCTAGGCATCAGCGCTCCGCAAGTGAGTGTTTGACTTGAAGTCATACGGTATCATTTGTACATATTTTCTAAAAGTGTCATATATTCATCCGAGTGAAGGCGCGAATCGACCGTTCGCGTCGTAAAACAACAATAAGAGGATGTCGCAATGCTCCAATCATTATTGGACAAGAGGGTAGTCGTCACTGGCGGGTTTGGTGCCCTCGGCAGCGCACTGGGCAAGTTTCTGCTGGCGCGTGGCGCCCACGTCGCACTACTGGATCGCAGCGAAGCGCCAAGTGCGTTGCTGGACACGGAAAACCTGCTATGCCTGGGTGGCGTCGACCTGACTTCAAGCGAATCGGCCAGCGCGGCATTCACGCACATTGCAGAGCAGTGGGGCGGTATCGATGGTCTGGTCAATGTCGCGGGCGGCTTCGCCTGGGAAACCGTGGAAGGCGGCGACTTGCTGACCTGGGATCGGCTCTATCAGATGAATGTGCGCACTGCGGTGGTCAGTTCCCAATCGGCCCTGGCGCACCTGTTGGGTTCCAAAGCAGGACGCATCGTCAACATCGGTGCGCTGGCCTCGATCAAAGCCGCGACGGGAATGGGCGCTTACGCTGCGTCCAAGGCCGGTGTCGCCCGGTTGACCGAAGCATTGGCGGAAGAGTTGAAGGACCGTGGCGTAACGGTCAACGCCGTGCTCCCCAGCATTATCGACACCCCGGCCAACCGTGCCGACATGCCCGATGCCGACAGCAGTCGCTGGGTCACACCAGACGCGTTGGCGGCGGTGGTCGCGTTCCTGTTATCCGATGAAGCCGCAGCGGTCACCGGCGCGCTCGTACCTGTGAGCGGCCGCGTATGAGGCTGGTGACGTATACCGATGCGGATGGCTTCGACCGCGCCGGGGCCTTGCTCAACCGCGACCAGCAGGTGCTCGATCTGCAAATCGCCTATCGCTCGCTGGAAGGTCGCGACAGTGTCGCGTTGAGCAGCATTCTTGCCCTGGTAGAGGCGGGTGAGCCGGCGCTGGAGTTGGCCCGTTCATTGGTAGCCAAGGCACCCTCGGCCGCAGTGCTGGAGCGTGACAGCGTGAAATTGCGCGCACCGATCCAGCCTCCCCCACAGATGCGCGATTGCTCCTGCTTCGAATTGCATCTGCGCCAGGCCTTCTCCGCGGCCCGCCGGGCCCGAGCGCTTAGGACCGACGATCCAGAGGCGACGCTGAAAGCAATGAACACGGGCGCCGACGACCGGGTGATCGAGACGTTCAACAAGCAGCCCATCTACTACAAGGGCAACCGTTTCGCCGTGGTCGGCATCGACGACGAATTCCAGTGGCCCAGTTTCAGTCAGGCGATGGATTTCGAACTGGAGTTCGGCTGCTACATCGGCAAGCGCGGCAAAGACATCAGCCGCGAAAACGCCCGTGGGCATATCGTCGGTTACACCATCTTCAACGACATGAGTGCTCGTGATGCCCAGGCGCTGGAAATGCCCGGCATGCTCGGCCCGGCTAAAAGCAAGGATTTCGACACCGCCAACATCATGGGGCCCTGCCTGGTGACCGCTGATGAACTGGGTGACCCCTACGACCTGAATATGGTGGCCAGGGTCAACGGGGAGGAGTGGGGGCGCGGTAATACCCGTGACATGCGCTGGAGTTTTGAAGACGTCATAGCCCATGTGTCCCGCTCGGAAACCTTGTACCCCGGCGAGTTTCTAGGCTCCGGCACGGTCGGCAACGGTTGCGGCCTTGAACAATTGCGTTACTTGAAACCCGGCGATGTGGTTGAGCTGGAGATCGATGGCATTGGTATGCTGCGCACCCAGGTGGGCAAGGCATCAAGCCAGGCGTGACGGTAAAGCCATTGCCGGAAGAATTCGCTTACAAGTGGCCAGTGAATTCTATGTACACAAACAGAGAAAGTGTCTTATATTTCCTCGCGACCACTGTCGCGACGCTCTGATCAGGAGGCAATCATGCTAACAACAACAAGCCCCGTATTGTCTGATGGAACCAAGGTCTCAGACCTCATCTACCCTTCAAGCCGTGAAGTACAAATGCGCGTGTTGTCCGACCGCGAAATTTACGAGCTGGAGATGGAAAAAATCTTCGGCAAGATCTGGGTACTCCTGGGTCACGAGTCGGAAATCCCCAACTCCGGCGACTTCATGGTCCGGGACCTGGGCTCCGACTCAGTCATCGTTGCCCGTGGCAAAGAGCGCGAGGTGTATGTAAACCTCAATGTCTGCCCGCACCGCGGCATGCGCATCAGCACTACCGACTGCGGCAACACGCAAATTCACAAATGCATCTATCACGGTTGGGCGTTCCGCCCGAACGGCGATTTCGTCGGCTCGCCTGTCGAGCGTGAGTGCATGCACGGCAAGATGTTGCCCAAGGAGGAGCTGGGCCTGAAAAAGGCGCGGGTCACCTTGTATGGCGGCCTGGTGTTCGCGACCTGGAACATCGATGGGCCATCGTTCGACGAGTTCCTGGGTGATGCCAAGTGGTACTACGACATGCTGTTCTGCCGCTCCGACAAAGGCATGGAAGTGCTCGGCCCACCGCAGCGCTTCATCGTCAACGCCAACTGGAAAACGGCGGGCGAGCAATCGGCGGCCGACGGTTTCCACACGCTGACCCTGCACCGCTGGTTGGGTGAAGTCGGCAACTATGCCAAGAAAGGTGAGGGCGAAACCGCCGACCTCAGCCCGGAAATGATCGGCGTCGAAATCAGCTCGCCGCACGGCCATGCCCTGCGCTGCATTGATCTGGCGCGCAAGATCAAACGTCTGACCGGCCTCGATCCTGCAGAGTTGACGGTGCAGGAAAAACTCGAAGCCTTGCCGCCGGCCGGCATGACTGCCGACATGGTCGAGCAGCTGGCTCGCAACCTGACCGAAGATCAGCTGAAAGTGCTCACCAGCATGCCGCCGCAAGTCGGCGGGATGTTCCCGAACATCCTTTTCGGCTTCGTCTACATTCCACAGCCAGACGGCACTGTGGTCGGCTCGATGACGCTGCACGCTTACGTACCGCAAGGGCCGGACAAGCTTGAGTTCGTCAACTGGGTGTTTGCCGAGAAAGACGCTTCCCCGGAGCTGCGCGACAAAATGCTCAAGCAGACCATCCAGCTGTTCGGCACCTCCGGCATGGTGGAGCAGGATGACTCCGATACCTGGCCGCACATGACCCTGGCCGCCAAAGGCGCGATGGGCCGCAAGAGCACCATGAAATACCAGGCAGTCTTCGAAACAGGCGCGCCGGAAGGCTGGCCCGGCCCGGGCATCGTCAACGAAGGCTTCACCAAGGACGATACCCAGTGGCACTGGTGGTTGTACTGGCACGAGCTGATGACAGCTTCGGACGACAAGTAACAACTTCGTTCGGGCCTCGTTCGACTGCGGTTCTCAGGGGCCGCTTTCGCCAGCAACCGCATTAACAAGAATAACAGTGAGGGAATGACTCATGGCTCAGGTTCAACAACGCGGTGTGGAGGATATCCAGCCGGGTTCGCCTGTCGGTACCCAACGGGTGCCTGTAGGTTCGCCGATCTACAACGATGTGGTGACCTTTCTCTACGAGGAAGCAACGCTGCTCGATCAGATTCGCCTGCAGGAGTGGGCTGAACGGCTGGACACCGATCTGGTGTACACCGTGCCGCTACGCCAGACCCGTCTGGCGGCCGAACTGAAAACCACCATCGTGCGCAGCGTTCAGCATTACCACGATGACTATCGCTCGATCATGGGCCGTATCTTGCGCTTGTCCGGCAAAAGCGCCTGGGCCGAAGATCCTCCCTCGCGCACACGGCGTCTGGTCACCAACGTATTCGTTGAAGAAACCGCCAAGAGCGATGAATTTGTGGTCACCAGTTACCTGTTGCTCACACGCAGCCGTTTCAAAGACCATCATGTCGACATCATCAGTGGCGAACGCCGCGACGTGCTGCGCCTGAGTGACACGGGATTCAAGCTGGCGCGGCGCGAAGTCATAATTGACCAAGCGGTGCTTGGTACTCCCAACCTGGCTGTATTCCTCTAGCCAAATCCGGCGATCCGGTTCGTTTGCGGATCGCCGTACCTCCAGGATCCTAGCCTGATACCCCGTGGCGCGAGCTCGTCTCGGCTAGCGTTCCTGGCCAAGCCATTGCTGATCCAGGGCGCACAGGCTGCCCTTGTTATGGCTGAAGTCCAATGTCGAGCCTTTCATCCGCAACGCCTGCTCCGCGCGTTCAGGCTGCTGGCTGTAACAGCGTGCGGTGGAAGAAGCATGGATCTGCGCGTCAAGGTTGTACGCCCGGCCCATCGAAATCAGCGTGCAGCGACGCAGCAACAGCGCCGCTTCAGCGGCATCTTCACTGAGTGTATTCAACGCCCAGCGTGCCATGCCTTCGCGAAGGTTAATGCCAGCGTAGGGAGAAGGGCCTTCAATCACCGTGCCATTTACATCCCAGGTCAGTTCCTCCTGGCTGTCGCGTATCAGGATGGCTCGGGTGCGGTTGTCGATGCGCTCGCCGACGGTGATTTCATAGCGCCGCTGGCGGGTTCCGCGCGCGGCGGCTGCAATTGCAAGACCCGCCAGATCGAAGAGGTGGGTGCATTGATGACTGGCGTCGGCCTGGCGGGTGACGGAGTGGGCGATCCGGTCCAGCTCCATGCCCACCAATTGTTGCAGATTGCCGCACGCCTGCGGGCACAAGGAGTAAGGATAGCGAAGCGCTTCGCCACCGATGGCCGTGACGCGACCTTCGTCGTGGCGCACCCAGACGCGGAAGTGGTGGAAGTCGTCTTCCAGCGCTGCACGTACTTCCCCGGGGCCTTGGCCGGCAACAGCAATGATGTCCACGCGGCGACGAAATACGGTCATCCTCAATATCCTTGTTCCAGTGCTGTTCGAGCTGACGAAATCAGCTATATTTGAACACTATAACCAATAATGTTCACTAAAAAACAAGAAATGGAGTGGCTATGGCACTGCTAAACGAACAGGTTGCGCTGATTACCGGTGCAGGTGGTGGTATCGGCCGCGGCATAGCGCTGAACTTCGCCAAAGAGGGCGCCGCCGTGGTGGTCGCCGAGCTGGATATCAGCAGTGGCGAGGCGGTGGTCGCAGAACTCAGAGCGCTGGGCGCCCGGGCTGCATTCATCAAGACCGACGTGTGCAGCAAGGCCGATATCGAAGCTGCCGTGCAACTGGCCGTCGATCAGTTTGGTGGCCTGGACATTCTGGTCAATAACGCTTTCGCGCCAACGCCCAATGTACTCCTGGAAGAAAAAACCGATGCGATGCTGGAGCAAACCCTCGGCTCTACCGTGTGGGCGGCCTGGTGGGCGATGAAAGCCGCGCTGCCGCACATGAAAGCGCGGGGCGGCGGCAAGATCATCAACTTCTATTCCATCGATATCGAGATCGGCGCCTGGTTGCATGGCGACTACAACACGGCGAAGGCGGCGATTGTCGGGCTGACCCGCAGTGCCGCTTCTGAATGGGGGCGGTTCAACATTCGCACCAATGCCATCGCGCCTACAGCGATGGGGGCCACGTTCCACAAGCTCGCTGCGGAGAACCCGGGGTTTGCCGAGATGTCCGCATCGATGCGGCCGTTAGGGCGCTGTGGCGAACCTGAGGCGGATATCGGGCCGGTGGTCGTGTTTCTGGCATCGGAGATGTCGCGGTTCATCACCGGTGAAACGATACACGTGGATGGCGGGCTGCATCTGCCCGGCTACAACTCCCGGCCCAAAGGCGTTCCCGTTCGCGAGTACTGATCGACCTGCAGCTGCCGCCGGACTCAACCGGCGGCAGCTGGCAACGACTGCGAAAAGCCAGAGTGCGAACAAAAGAAAGCCCGCTTGAATGCGGGCTTTCAACGTCGGATGCCTCTTCGGTTATTTCTTCGACACCACGATCGAAGTCGTTTCCAGATCCCACGTGCCCTGGGTTTTGCCCTCATCACGCAGCAAATACTTCAGCACGCGTCCCTGAGGATTTTTCGGCAAGCTGGTGCGGAACTCGATATAACGCGGCAATGCGTAATAAGGCACCGAATCGGTCGCCCAATGGAAGAGCTGCTCCGGTTCCAGCGTCACACCTTCGTGCAGCACTGCCGTCACCTTCACATCATCCTCGCCCTTTTCCGAAGGCACGGCATGCACGGCCACTTCAGCCAATGCCGGATGAGATGCAAAGGCTGCTTCCATCTCGAAGCTGGAAATGTTCTCACCGCGGCGGCGCATGTAATCCTTCTTGCGATCGACAAAGTAGAAGAACCCGTCATCATCGAACTTGCCGACGTCGCCCGTGTGGAACCACATGTTGCGCATCAACTTCTGAGTGTCTTCCGGACGACGCCAGTAGCCCTGGAACATGATGTCGGGCCTTAGCGGACGCACGACAATCTCGCCCGCAGCATTGGGCGGCACTTCCTGATCCAGGTCATCGACAATTCGTACGTCAAAATCGGCGATGCGTTTCCCTGACGACCCCGGTGCGGCGTATTCACCCGCTGCCAGTGAAGTGATCACACACGCTTCGGTCAGGCCATAGCCATTGCCGCCCACCAGTTTGGTACCAAAGCGCTCGCGCCAGATTTTTTTTGTTTCTTCGGTGTACGGGTTTCCGCGCGCAGTGTGGATTTGACCCACGCAGCGCAGCATCGCGTCATTATCCGGCGCCTGGGCGAGGAGGCCGCCCATACCGCCCAGGATCGATGCGATGGTCGCGCCCGAGCGCTCCACTTCGGGCCAGAAATTGGAGACCGAGAATCGCGGGAGAATGGCGGCGCGCGCGCCCACCAGAATACTGGCAATGATCGATACACAGAGCGCGTTCATGTGAAACAGCGGCAGCGGCGTGATGGTCACATCGTCAGCACTGGCCGGACCAGCCCGCAATTGCAGGCGCGCCAGGTTGCACATGAAGTTGTAGCTGATCATGCAACCCTTGGAGGGACCCGTGGTGCCCGAGGTGTAGATCAGACAGGCGAGGTCGGAGGGTTGCGGCTTGTGCGCGAGCGGGGTGGTGTCATGCCCGCGCCACTCATCGAGCGGGGCCACACGAATCGGGCAATCCGCAGCCGCTTCGAGTGCGCCACGGTGGAGGATGTGGTGAACGTCCTTCAACTGATCGGCGAGTGGAGTGATACGCGGTACATACGCCGCTTCGCAAATCACCACCGAGGTGCCGGTGTCGGCGATCTGATGACGAAGGAACTCGCCTTTGAGGGCAGTGTTGATCGGCACGCTCACAGCGCAGAGCTTATTGATGGCGAGCCAGGTGGTGACCGCATCGACATTGTTGTCGAGCATTGTCAGCACGGTTTCGCCCGCTTTAACGCCCAGCGCGGCCAATGCATTGGCCATCCTGGTAGAAAGTGAGTCAACCTGAGCATAACTGTATAACTCACCACTGAAATCTAGCAATGTCTTGTCTGGATGCCTTGCAACCGCGCGATCTAACGCATCTATGACAGTGTCTCGTTCTCCCACTGCCCAAGTGTCTGGATGTCCACTGCTACCCATCGGTTTTCTCCTTTTAGGCGCCCGCAGCTGGGTGGGCACCTGATTTTATTTTGAAGAGAGAATCAGATTCTAAATACAAACTGAGTAAATGTCTTTAGCAATAAGTTGAACATATACGGTTATTTATGCACAGATCCTGTGATAATGTTGCGCAATCTTCAATTTTACCGAGCTCGTCAAGCCATGCCAAAAGCAGCATCTAAGAAAGCAGAGGCGCCTGCTCCGGTCGCCAAAATCAAGAAGAAAGCGGCGCCTGAGGCAGCGGTGGCTCCAGTGAAATCGGTCGAGCGCCGTGCTGCTGCCAATTCCTCGGCCGGCAGCAAGGTCAAGCCGAACCGCCGTTCGGAAGAGACCATTGCGAACATCCTCAAAGCCACTGAAGAAGTCGTGCTAATGTCCGGCGCGGATCGTATTTCGATCCTCGACGTGTGCCAGGTGGCAGGCGTGTCCCGCGGCACCTTTTATCGCTATTTCGCCTCGCAGGAAGACCTGCTGGACACGTTTTCGCGACATAAGCGTGAAAGTTTTCATAGCTCACTGTCGCAGGAATTGAGCCACATCAGCGATCCGGAAGCACGCCTGAACGCTTTGTTCGCCTATCTCGACAACTACCTAGAACAAAGTCGGGCCCGGCGTCTTCTGGTGGTCGCGCCTGATTATGCGCTGGGTTTCTTTCGTCGGATTTTCCACGATTCGATCGTGCGCTTTCAGGATGGTCTGGGCATCGTGTTCGACGATTGGGACGATCGACTCGGGGTGCGTCTCGATCGTGAACTGATCTGCGAAATGATCATCCGGTACGTGTTGAGCGAAATCCTGGTGCCTGAAGCGGCCGGACGTCGATTGTTCCCGATTCGCGTGAAAAAACTGCTCGGCGCTTTGATCATGGGCTCGACCTCGCGAACCCGGCGCTAAATCCAGGAATGCTCACCGCTGTAGCCAAAGCCCCCGTTTATCGGGGGTTTTGCGTTTCCGGGCGCCCATTTTTTTGCTGCACATTAGCCACTTTCTTGTTTGCAGACGGCGCCAACTGACCTCAACGAGCATTCTTAAACGTTTGTCGAGGGCTCTGGGTCAGGCCTCTTCACGCGCCTTCAAAAATAAATTGAACAGTATTTTGATTTCTGATCAGTTTAAATTTAAGCTTCGATCAGAGCAGTGAGCTTCCAGCTTCCCTTTTCGCGGCAGACCGCTACCGTCCACGAAAAGGCACCGCGCTAAAAACCAACAAGAAAGTGCCAACTTCGAGGTACCAAGACATGCTTATCGATCTCCACGCCCACGCACCGCACCCTGGCTATTACAACCAGCACCCGCACTGGGGGCCGTTCTTCGAGCAGCACGCTGATGGCGATATCAAGCTGCGGGTAGGTGACTGGATTCTGGGTCTTGGATCGCCGGAGCGTAAAGCTGCCGTGCGCTCGGGTAATGGCCCCAAGCTTGAAGAATATTTCGCTCGCTGGGCTGACCCTAAAGTGCGTCTTGCAGGCATGGATGCGGCTGGACAGAACCTGCAGGTGGTGTCCGTGCCGTCTCACTGCTACATGTACTGGACCGAAGCGGAATTCGCCGTACCTTTCGCCCGCAAGGTCAACGAAACGTTGGCAGAGTACTGCTCAGCAGCTCCTGACCGATTGATGTTCTGGGCCCATGTGCCATTGAACGCGCCAGAAGCGGCTGCCGCCGAACTGCGCCATGCCTGCACCGAACTGGGCGCAAAAGGTCTGGTTGCCGGTGGCGCCAACTTCGGCGGGCTGGAATTCGATTCGCCGGAACTGGATGTGGTATGGCGAACCCTCTGCGACCTGGATTTGCCGATGTTCATCCACGGCTACAACCAGTCCGTGACCTGGGGCAAGAATGCAAACGATGACCGTTACGAAACTACCGCGATCGTGGGCATGCAGTACGACGAAAGCCGTTGCTTCTGGAACCTGATCTGCGGCGGCGTGCTGGACCGTTTCCCTGATCTCAAGGTGTACATCACCCATGGCGGCGGTTATGTCCCGTACCAACTCGGCCGTCTGGCCAAGACCAACGAAAATCTCGACGTCAAATACAACAAAAAGCCGCTGCTCGAATACATGAAGAATTTCTACTTCGACGTGGAGCTGCATGAAGTACCGATGCGCCAGGCTCTGGTAGACATCATTGGCGCCGATCATGTGTTGTATGGCAGCAACTTCGGCGGCAGTGATGCCGTGCGTCACGATCTGACTCATGGCCTGAAGCTGTCCGATGCAGACCTGCGCAAGATTCGCTACGAAAACGCCTGCCGCTTGCTGCACATCGATCCGGCCAAGTTGGGCAAGGTAGGTGCCTGATGAAACTGGCGCGATGTGAGTATTTCGGGACTGGCATCTTTTGGGCGGTGGTGGATGTCGCCCAAGACCAGGTGACGCCCATCTCCGGCAATTTCACTGACTGGGCACCCGGTGTCGCTGCCGGGCGCGGTATCAGCTCGTTGCGCTTTGCCGGACCCGCATTGCCGCTGTCCAAAGTACGCCTGCTGCCACCGATCGAACCGATCAACCGCGTGGTTGTAGCGGGCGCCAACTACGCAAAACATCTGGTCGAGTTCGGCTTGAGTGCGCCGTCCCAGCCGGTTGCCTTTCTCAAGGCCTATGGCGCGCTAATTGGCGCCAATGACCCGATACGCTTTCCGCCACTGACTGAAGAACTCGATCACGAAGTTGAACTGGTAGCCGTCATCGGCACTGCCGAGATTGACCTGGAAAACCCGCTCGGCTGCGTGCTGGGTTACACGGTTGGCAACGACGTCAGCGCGCGGGATCTGCAACGCAGTGGACCGGCCGGTATCGGCATGGACCTGTTCGCGGCCAAGAGCCAGGATCAGACCACGGGTCTGGGGCCCTGGATCGTGACCAAAGACGAGTTCCCGGAGGGTTCCCCGCAGCTCCGCCTGACACTCAAGGTGAACGGCGAGACGCGCCAGGACGGCTCGACTGGCGAGATGACGTGGGGGGTCGATCACCTGATCCGCTTTGTACAGCAGCGGTCCAGTTTTGCCTGTGGCGATGTGTTGTTCACGGGGTCGCCGGCAGGAGTGGGGATGGGCACCGGTCTGTTCCTCAAGGAGGGTGATGTGGTCGAAGCCAGCGTCGAAGGCATTGGCACGTTACGCAATGTGGTCAGCGAAAAGAACCGCGCCTAATCGAGAGCCAAACATGAACGCCAATAATGAAAAAGTAGTCGTGGTCGGTGCAGGTTTGATGGGCACCGGTATTGCGCACGCGTTCGCCAGTTCCGGGTTCAATACGCTGTTGGTCGATACCAACGCCGCGTCATTGACGAGCGCCCGGGCCAGTATTGAAAAGATCCTTGCCGACGGTGTACGCCTGGGTAAGGTCAGTGAAGAAACAGCACAGCAATCACTCGCCAACCTGCAGACCTGCAGTGACTTGAGTGAAGCGGCGAGCGGTGCCAACTGGCTGGTGGAGACAGTTTCCGAGCAGTTGGCGGTGAAGAAGGCGGTGCTCGCACAAGCGGCACCGCTGCTGGCGCCAGATGCAATCATCGCTACCAATACTTCAGCGCTCAGCGTGACCGAAATTGCGGCGTCGGTGGATTGCGCCGATCGTGTAATCGGCATGCATTTTTTCAACCCTGTACATAAGATGAAGTTGGTGGAGCTCGTCCGCGGGTTGGCCACCAGCGATGAGGTAGTGGCACGTACGCGCAACCTCTGTGAACAGATCGGGAAAACCTCGATCATCGTCAACGAATCGCCAGGACTGACCACCAGCCGCATGTCTGCGCTCTTGGGTAACGAGGCGATGTGGATGCTGCAAGAAGGCACAGCCACCGCCGAAGACATCGACACGGCGTTGCGGCTGGGTTTCAACCATCCAATGGGCCCGCTGGAACTCGGTGACCTGACCGGTTGGGATACGCGTTTATCGGTCCTGCGGTACCTGCACCAGACCTTGGGCGAAAAATTCCGCCCTTGTCCGCTGATCATCAAAATGGTCGCGGCCGGTCGACTGGGTCGCAAGTCGGGTCAGGGTGTCTATCGCTATGAAGAGGGTAAACAGGTACCGGGTTCCGGACTCAAGGCGAGCGCGCTATGAAAGACATCGTGATTGTAGAGGCGGTGCGCACGCCAGTCGGCAAGTTTCGCGGCAGCCTGGCCGGCGTGCGTGCCGACCACCTCGGGTCGCTGGTAATCAGTCGCTTGCTGGAGCGGGTGGATCTGTCGCCCGCGCTGGTGGATGACGTGATCTTCGGCAACGTCACGCAAATTGGCGAGCAGTCCGCGAATATCGCCCGCACCGCCTTGCTCGGTGCGGGTTGGCCGGTCAGCGTGCCGGGGCTGACCATCGACCGCAAATGTGGCTCGGGCGAAGTGGCGGTGCATTTGGCCGTCGGTGCAATTGCGGCGGGTTCCGCTGATATCGTCGTGGCGGGCGGCGCGGAAAACATGAGCCGCGTGCCGATGGGCAGCAACCGCGAAATTCATGGCGAGGCATTTGGCTGGATGGCTTCGCAGCGTTACGAACTGACCAGCCAGGGTGAGGCGGCCGAGCGTATCGCTGATAAGTGGGCGTTGAGCCGCGACGCTTTGGATGATTTTGCATTTGCCAGTCACCAGCGCGCCGCCGCGGCGTCGGATGCCGGTTATTTCGATAATGAAATCGTGCCGGTCGAGGTCGAGGAACTTCGCGAGCTGGGAATGACCGAGCCTGCGTCAACACTGCGCCTGGACGAAACCATTCGTCGTGAGACCTCGCGGGAAAAACTCTCCACCCTTAAAACAAGCTTTCGCCCGGAGACTGGCCGGATCACGGCGGGTAACTCCTCGCAGATCTCCGACGGTGCGGCGGCATTGTTGCTGATGAGCGCCGACACTGCGAAAAACCTTGGGCTCAGGGCGCGAGCGCGGATTGTCGCCTTCACCACCGTCGGCGCCGATCCAACGTTGATGCTCACCGGCCCGATTGCCGCCACTGAGAAAGTGTTGGCCAAGGCCGGGCTCAACATCAATGACATCGACTTGTTTGAAGTCAACGAAGCGTTTGCCTCGGTGCCGTTGGCCTGGATGCAGGAGACCGGTGTGTCGCACGACAAGTTGAACGTCAATGGCGGCGCCATCGCCTTGGGTCATCCATTGGGCGCCAGCGGTGCGCGACTGATGACCACATTGTTGAATGAGTTGGAGCGCCGAGGCGGACGTTTTGGCCTGCAAGCCATTTGCTGTGCCGGCGGCATGGGCACCGCGACGATCATCGAACGGCTCGATTGAGATGGCACGCCTTCCGCTGATTCCTCTGGAGGCCATGCCGGCTGCGTTGCAAGCAGCAGTCGAGCGTGGTCAGCGCAGCCGCATGCTCAGTTCAACCACGCCGGTCCAGGTCTGGGCGCATCGGCCTGAAGTAGCCTTGGCCTGGCTGGGTTTGATGGAGCGCCTGCACAGCGACAGTTTGCTCGATGAGCGTCTGCGTGAGCTGGTGCGCCTGAAAATTGCCAGCATCACCACGTGTCAGGCCTGCCAGTTGGCCCGCAAGTCTGATTCAGTCACTGAAGAAGACATCGCCTGCATGGCGACGGACAGCGAGCACTTTACGCCGGCAGAGCGCGCCGCGCTGCGTTACGCCGAGTTGTTCGCCAGCGATTACCTGGCGATTGACGACACGCATTTCCTGCGACTTGGCGAGTATTTCTCGGTGGCTCAGGTCGCTGAGCTTGGGCTGTACTGTGCGCTGATGTTGGCAGGTGGACGCATGACATTGGTGCAGCAAGCCTACTGACACGTCTCGCAGCACAAATTGTTGGTCGGAATATCAATAAGTGTCCAATACAGTTCGTACCGGCCTATTATCAGGCGGTAGGTTCGGCATTCAACAGGCCACTTCACAAAAATAATGACAAAAATAGCGGAGACGATCATGTCCACACCGGCGCAGAACGATCTGACCAAGGCTTTTACCGATGTAGCCAGCAATTATCGCGGTAACAGCGATATCGACCTGCACGCGACTTATCGCGATATGCGCGCCAATTCGCCCGTGCTGCAAGAAAATTTCATGGCCCGGCTGGGCGTGCCGACCATCGCCGGGCTCGATGCCAGCCGGCCGACCTTTACCTTGTTCAAATACGACGATGTCATGGCCGTCATGCGTGACGCCAACACCTTCACCAGCGGTTTTATCGCCGAAGGGCTGGGTGCGTTTTTTGATGGTTTGATCCTCACTGCAATGGACGGCGAGGCGCACAAGAACATCCGCAATCTGTTGCAGCCGGTATTCATGCCGGACACGGTCAATCGCTGGAAAGAAACCAAGATCGACCGGGTGATTCGCGAGGAATACCTCAAGCCGATGGTGCCGGCCAAAGGCGCCGACCTCATGGACTTCGCCCTGTACTTCCCGATTCGCGTCATCTACTCGCTGATCGGCTTTCCCGAGGATCGCCCAGAGCAGATCGAGCAATACGCCGCCTGGGCCCTGGCCATCCTGGCGGGTCCGCAAGTCGATCCGGAAAAAGCAGCAGCGGCACGCGGCGCCGCGATGCAGGCCGCGCAGTCGCTCTACGATGTGGTCAAAGTGGTGGTGTCGGAGCGTCGCGCACAGGGCGCATCGGGCGACGATCTGATCAGCAGGCTGATCAACGCCGAATATGAGGGCCGCTCGCTGGACGATCATGAAATCGCCACGTTTGTGCGTTCGTTGCTGCCGGCCGCCAGTGAAACCACCACGCGTACTTTCGGCACCCTGATGTCGTTGCTGCTGCAAAATCCGGAGGTGCTGGAGCGAGTGCGCAACGATCGCAGCCTGGTGAACAAGGCCATCGATGAAGCAGTGCGCTTTGAGCCGGTCGCCACCTTCAAGGTGCGCCAGGCTGCCAAAGACCTGGAAATTCGCGGTGTGGCGATCCCTAAAGGGGCGATGGTGCAGTGCATCGTGACCTCCGCCAACCGCGATGAGGATGCGTTCGTAAACGCCGACACATTCGACATCGATCGCAAACCGAAACCGTCCTTCGGTTTTGGCTTCGGCCCGCACATGTGCATCGGTCAGTTTGTCGCTAAAACCGAGATCAACTGCGCCCTGAATGCCATCCTCGACTTGATGCCCAACATCCGTCTGGACGCTGACAAGCCCGGGCCGAAAATTGTCGGCGCACAGCTGCGCGGCCCGCACTACCTGCATGTGCTGTGGGACTGATGCACACGAACTTGAATTAATATGAACACATTCAAAAAATGTGTTTAATTAAAGCAGGATGTGCACTATGATTCAGGCACAACAACAAGCCCGAATGCGAAGGGGAAAACAATGAAAGTTGAAGATCTGATTCTCGTCAGTGTCGATGACCACGCGATCGAGCCGCCAAACGCTTTCGCTCGCCACATGCCTGCGCGCTTCAAGGGGCGTGAGCCTCATGTGGTCAAGAAAGGCGATCGCGATGTATGGGTGTTCGAGGAGCAGGCCACTGGCTACATGGGCCTCAACTCCGTGGTTGGTCGCCCTAAAGAGGAATACGGCATGGAGCCGTTGGGCTACGACCAGATGCGCCGTGGCACCTGGAACGTGAAGGACCGCGTCGACGACATGAACGCCAATGGCGTACTTGGCTCATTGTGCTTCCCCACCTTCCCGGGCTTTGCCGGCCAGCGTTTTCAGATGCACGCCGACCGCGACGTGTCGATGGCCGCGATCCAAGCTTACAACGACTGGCATTTGCACGATTGGTGCAACGCCGCACCGGGCCGTTTCATCCCGCTGATGATCGTGCCGTGGTGGGACATGAAAGCCGCTGCTGCCGAAGTAGAGCGTCTGGCCAAACAGGGTGTGCATGCGCTGTCGCTGTCGGACAACCCGGCCATTCATGGTTACCCATCGATCCACAGTGATTACTGGGACCCGCTGTGGAAAGCCTGCAGCGACAACAAAGTCGTGATCTGCTGCCATATCGGTACCGGCGTAAAAGCCCAGCACGCTTCGGATTTGTCGCCAATCGACGCCTGGATCACCTCCATGCCGATTTCCATCGCCAACTCTGCCGCTGACTGGATCTGGGCACCGATGTGGAAGAAATTCCCGGAACTGCGCATGGCCCTTTCCGAAGGCGGGATCGGCTGGATTCCTTATCTGCTGGAGCGTGCCGACTTCACCCACCGTCATCACAACGCGTGGACCAACTCCAACTTTGAAGGGAAGATGCCCAGCGACATCTTCAACAAACACTTCATCACCTGCTTCATCGAGGACAACTTCGGCCTGAAGAACCTCGATTACCTGAACGCCGAGATGGTTACTTGGGAAAGCGATTACCCGCACTCCGACTGCACCTGGCCGAACTCGCCGGAAACCGCATGGGAAGGTTTGCAACACCTACCTAAAGAGATGATCGACAAGGTCACTCACTTGAACGCAATGCGCGAGTTTTCCTTCGACCCGTTCTCCATCCACGGTCGTGAAAACTGCACCGTTGCTGCACTGCGGGCGCAAGCCACGCACGTCAGCATCGAGCCGGCCCTGGGTCTGGGTGGTGCCGATCACGGTCGCCAGGACAACAAGCCTGTTACCTCCGGCGACATCAATGCGATGTTTGCCGAGGCTGACGCGCAAACCGCGTTGTAAGTTGCCGCTGTTCCTGCAGTCGTCGGCCAACGGCGACTGCGGGGCGGTTGCGGTTCAGTGGTCGCTTCGTCCGAAGCGATTGCGCCAGTGTTCAGCCGTTAGAGAGCGCATATGGCCATCAGTCAATTTTCCTACAGCAGTATCCCTCCCGAGGCGCAAGCGCTTCGCCCAGAAGTGCGAGCGTTCATTCGCGACACCCTGGCCGATTACCCACCCCTATTGAGCGCTCAATCCTGGATGGGATTCGATGCGCAATTCAGCAAAAAACTGGGCGCCGAAGGCTGGGTCGGCATGGCGTTGCCGAAAGTCTACGGTGGCCGGGAAGCCGGGCCGTTTGCCCGTTATGTGATCATCGAAGAGTTGCTGGCTGCCGGCGCACCGGTCTCGGCCCACTGGATCGCCGACCGGCAGAGTGGACCGCTGATCAACCGCTTTGGCACCGAACAACAAAAGCAGGATTATCTGCCGGCCATTTGCAGGGGTGAGAGTTACTTTTGCATCGGCATGAGCGAGCCCAATTCGGGATCAGATCTGGCGTCGATCAAAAGCACTGCCGTGCGTGATGGCGACAGCTGGCTGGTCAACGGGCAGAAAGTCTGGACCACCAATGCGCACCACTCGCATTACATGATTGCCCTGGTGCGTACCGGTGAAAAACAAGCGGCCCGGCATGAAGGCATGTCGCAATTCATTGTCGACCTGAGCTTGCCGGGCATCACCATCCGGCCCATTCGAGACCTCGCCGGCGGTGAACACTTCAACGAAGTGTTCTTTGACAATGTGCGCTTGCCTGGCAACGCTTTGATCGGCACCGAAGGCAAGGGCTGGGATCAGGTCACCGCCGAACTGGCGTTCGAGCGCAGCGGCCCGGAACGTTTCCTCAGTTGCATGGCCTTGTTGAAAACATTGATCGATGCGCTGGGCAAGTCGCCTGACGCGCTGCAGGCGCGAGAGATCGGACGCATGTCTGCCAAATTGCTGACCTTGCGCAACATGTCCTTGTCGGTCACGGCTCAGTTGGCCGCGGGTGAACATCCCGCCTGGGCGGCTTCGTGCGTGAAAGACCTCGGCAATGCCTTCGAACAGGAAATCCCAGAGGTTGCCCAGCTGCTGCTGGAAACCGAGCCACGGCAGGACGGCGGCAGCGAGCATGCGCGCGTGCTGGCCTACCTGACCCAGATGGCGCCGTCATTCTCACTGCGTGGGGGCACCCGCGAAATTCTGCGCGGCATCATTGCCCGCGGCCTGGGGTTGCGATAATGCGCAAGATATTTGAAACCACGATTGAACGCCTGTTCGCCGATCTGGCTACACCGGCTTATGTCATGAGCTGCGAAGGCGGTGAATGGCCGGCCGAGTTATGGGCCGCGCTGGATGAGTCGGGCTTTACCCTGGCGGGGGTCAGCGAAGCGCTCGGCGGTGCCGAAGCCAGCTGGGCCGATATGTATGTACTGGTCCGTGCTGCCGGTCGCTATTGTGTTCCCGCACCACTGGCTGAAGCGCTGCTGGGCAACTGGCTGCTGAGCGCAGCGGGCCTTGAGGGCAGGGCGGGCGCAATCAGCGTCGCCGCCAGCGCCGAGCTCGTACTCGATGGTGAACGTGTTCATGGCAGCGTTTTTTCGGTGCCGTGGGGTCGCAATGTCGAAGCGGTAGTCGCTGTCGCCCGTGACTCCGCCGGCGCCTCGCATGTAGTGCTGCTGCCGCGCAGCAGTGCGAGCGAATTGACGTTGAGCCTGAACGTGGCGGGCGAACCGCGTGATGACCTTGGCTTCACCGGAGTTCAGGTATTGGCGCATGCGCCGCTGCCGAACGGGCTTCACGTCGATGTGCTGGAACTGGGCGGCGCCATGTTACGTGCGGCGCAGTCTGCCGGAGCCCTGCACGCACTGCTGGACATGACAGCCAGCTACGCTGGCGAACGCAAACAGTTCGGCAAGGCCATCGGCTCGTTCCAGGCGATCCAGCAACAATTGGCTGTGTTCGCCGAACAGGCTGCCGCTGCAGGCATAGCCGCCGAGGCGGCCTTCAGCGAATCCGCTGGTGGCCTTGCCGCGTTCACCATCGCCGCTGCAAAAATCAGCACGGCAGAGGCGGCGAGCGTTGGCGCCGGTATTGCCCATTCGGTGCATGGCGCCATTGGTTTTACCGAAGAATATCCGCTGCATCTGCTCACCCGTCGATTGTGGGCGTGGCGCAGCGAGTTCGGCTCCGCCAGCCTCTGGAGTCAGCGCCTCGGTATGCAGATATGCCTGGCAGGCAGCGTTGGTTACTGGCCGTTATTGACCAGCCATGGCCAGCAACCTTTAACCCGCCTATCGAGTAACCCGGTATGAGCGCCTTCCTGCAGATTGAGCGCGAGGGCGGCATCGTCACCGTGCGCATGAACCATCCCGACACCCGCAATGCACTGACAACGCACGAGCAGATTCAGGAATTCGTCGACCTCTGCGCAGACCTGCGCCGTGACATGTCGGTACGGGTCATGGTGCTCACCGGTAATGGCAGCGCGTTCTGTGCCGGCGGCAACGTCAAGGACATGCATGAGCGCGGCGGCATCTTCGCCGGCTCGCCGTACGAACTGCGCAACACCTACCGCGATGGCATCCAGCGAATTCCGTTGGCGATCTATGAGCTGGATATTCCTGTGATCGCTGCAGTGAACGGCCCGGCAATTGGCGCGGGCCTGGATCTGGCGTGCATGTGCGATATCCGCCTGGCAGCGCCCAAGGCCATCTTTGCCGAGAGTTTCGTGCGCCTGGGGATTGTGCCGGGCGACGGTGGCGCGTGGTTGTTGCCGCGCATCATCGGCATTCCGAAGGCCAGTTTGATGGCGTTTACCGGTGACGCGATCGATGCCGCCAAAGCGCTGGACTGGGGGCTGGTGGAGCAAGTCTGCACCCACGAAACCCTGCAGTCGGAAGCACAGGCACTGGCGCGACGCATCGCCAGCAACCCGGGCCATGCGTTGCGCCTGTGCAAGCGTTTGCTGCGTGAAGGCCAGCATATGCGTCTGGATTCACTGCTGGAATTATCGGCGGCCTATCAGGCCCTGGCGCATCACACCGAAGACCATCAGGAAGCCGTGGCGGCTTTTGTCGACAAGCGCGATCCTCATTATCAGGACCGCTGATCACTCAATGCCCACAACAAGAATCGATCAGGAGTAAGCAAAATGCGTGGCGTATTTCGAGAAGACCACAACATGTTCCGTGATCAGGCCCGGCGTTTCGTCGACCGTGAAGTCGTGCCCTATCTGCATGAGTGGGAAAAAAACGGCATTGTTCCCAAGGAAGTCTGGCTGAAGGCCGGAGAGAATGGCTTGCTATGCTCCACGGTGCCCGAAGAGTACGGTGGCCCGGGCGGCGACTTCGGTCACTCGGCGGTCATGATCGAAGAACTGGCGCGCGCCAACGCCACCGCTGTGGGTTTTACCACGCACTCTGAAATCGTCACCCCATACATCGTTGCCTATGGTTCAGAAGAACAAAAGCATCAATGGCTGCCACGCATGGTCAGCGGCGAATTGATCGGCGTGATTGCCATGAGCGAACCGGGCATTGGCAGCGACCTGCGAGCGATGCGCACTTCGGCCCGGGTTGACGGTGACGACTACATCGTCAACGGCCAGAAAACCTTCATCACCAATGGCGGTAACGCCGGCCTGGTGGTGACTGCGACAAAAATGGATCCTGCCGCCAAGGAACTGACCCTGATCTGCGTCGAGGAGGGCCGTGCAGGATTCGCGAAAGGACGTCTGCTGGAAAAGATCGGCCTGAAAGGGCAAGACACCGCCGAACTGTTTTTCGATGAAGTGCGTGTACCGGTCGGCAACCGATTGGGGGAGGAGGGCATGGGTTTCAAATACCTGACCCATCAACTCGCCTGGGAACGTTTGATCATCGCCATTCGCGCCGCACAGTCGATCGATACTCTGCTCGAAGAGACCATCACTTACACCCGCGAACGCAAGGTATTCGGCAAACCGGTACTGGATTTCCAGAACACCCGTTTCAAACTGGCCGACGCCAAGGCTCAGGCCACCATGTTGCGGGTCTTCGTCGACGACTGCCTGGCCAAGGTGATGCGCGGCGAGCTGACCCCTGAAATTGCGGCAATGGCCAAACTGCTGGGCTCGGAAATGCAGGGCAAACTGCTTGACGAGTTCCTGCAACTGCATGGCGGCTACGGCTTCATGAGCGAATACAAGATCAGCCGCGCCTGGGTTGATGCCCGCGTAGCCCGCATCTACGGCGGCACTTCGGAGATCATGAAAGAAATTATCGGACGTACCCTTTAAACACACTTGCATGAGGCAGACAGATGAGTAATTCCCTTTACGATATTTCGCTGAAGCAGATCGATGGCAGCTCCACCCGTCTTGGCGACTATCGCGGCAAAGTCCTGTTGGTGGTCAACGTCGCTTCAAAATGCGGCCTGACCCCGCAGTACGAAGGCCTGGAAAAACTCTACCAGAGCAAAAAATCCCTGGGGTTGGAGGTGCTCGGTTTCCCGGCCAACAATTTCAAGGAGCAGGAGCCCGGTACTGACGCGCAGATCGCTGATTTCTGCTCCGCCAACTACGACGTTCACTTTCCGTTGTTCACGAAAATCTCGGTAACCGGCGCGGACAAGCATCCGCTGTACACCGAGTTGACTGCGGCGCAACCCGAGTCTACCGGTGAAGGCCCGTTCCGCGAACGGCTCAAGGGTTATGGCGTCGAGTCGCAAGACACCACGGAAGTGCTGTGGAACTTCGAAAAATTCCTGATTGATCGTCAGGGCAACGTTGTCGCTCGTTTCGCGCCGGACGTTGCCGCTGATGATCCTCGTCTGCTTGAAGCAATCGACGCCCAATTAGCCCAAGGGGTCTGAAGCAGTGCAGACAGTCGAAACGATCAGCGCGCTTCGTGCGCTGGTCGCCCGTGCACGGGGTGAGCAAAAGAAAGTCGCCCTGGTGCCGACCATGGGCAACTTGCATGACGGCCATATCGCGCTGATTCACTGCGCAAGACAGCGGGCTGATGTTGTGGTGGCGAGTATCTTCGTCAATCCGCTGCAGTTCGGCGCCAACGAAGATCTGGCCAATTACCCGCGCACACCCGATGCCGACCGCGAGAAACTGGTCAACGCCGGCTGTGATGTGCTGTTCGCTCCTGCGGTGGAACAGATCTATCCGGATGGAATGCGCAACCAGGCCATCGTCAGTGTGCCGCGGGTCTCAGAAGGACTCTGCGGCGCAGCACGTCCTGGTCACTTCGATGGCATGGCGACGGTCGTCGCCAAGTTGCTGAACATTGTGCAGCCTGACGTCGCGGTTTTCGGCGAGAAGGATTATCAGCAACTGGCCGTGATTCGCTCGATGGTCAGGGATCTCAACATGCTCACCGATATTGTCGGTGCGCCGACCATCCGGGCGGCGGATGGCCTGGCGTTGTCGTCGCGCAACGGCTACCTCAGTGAACAGCAACGCAGAATCGCCCCCGTCCTTTACGCGAGTTTGAAGCAAATGGCGGCGTCAATTCGCGAACTGCATCAGGTGGACGAGTCGCTGCTTCAGGCATGTCGGCTAAGCATGATCGATGCCGGCGTGGATCTGGACTACTTCGAAATCCGCAATGCGCAGGATTTGAGCCCGGCGAAGGAGGGGGCTGCACAGCTGGTACTTCTGGTGGCGGCGCGCATTGGTACCACCCGCCTTATCGATAATCTGACCGTGGACTTACGGTGACTCATCAAACATGACAGCTGCCAGACCCGCCTGCCCAGGCCATCGTGACATCAGAAAGATCAGCAGAGGAATAACAATAATGAGCCTTTATCGAACTTTCGCGGTGCTAGGCCTGTGCCTTGTCGCCTTCGTCGCCGCCGCTCAACCGGCGCCCCCGGATGCTTACGACGCGGACACCCGGCGTGCCAATGCCTTGCTGGCAAAAGCCGTCGCAGCCTATAAAGCAAAGGGCGACAGCGCCTTGGCAGAGTTCAGCCGGCAGGGTGCTTATGTCGATGGCGAGTTGTACATCTACGTGGTCGATACCTCAGGTGTCATGCTCGCCAGCGGCGGGCCTTCAGTTTCACTGGTCGGTAAACCGGTGGTCAGCGTGCTCGACGACGACCTCAAGGCCGCCTTCCAGCAAGCCATCTCGCGGCCCGACGACGGTGTTGTGCACAGCGCCGAATATCGCTGGTGGAACTGGCAACACGGCAAGGTCGAACGCAAACGCGTATTCTACCAACGTATCAAGGACCGTGTGATCTCTGTGGGTTACTACATGCCACGGTCCAGCCCCGAACAGGCACAGGCATTGCTGCAGCAGATTTCCGGGCAAGTTGCCAGCGATGCAAAAGCCACCTTGGTACTCATCAACAAGCACGACAAGACGCTGACTCAGGACGATCTGTACGCCTTTGTGGTGGACCACAAAACCCAGCGGTTTGTCGCTCACGGGTTTACGCCGCGTTTAATCGGCACCGACTTCAAGTCTTTGCGTTCAACCGACGGCAAGCCGATTGGCGAAGAAATACTCAAGCTGATGAACGCTCATGAAACCGGGGAGATCACCTACCAATGGCGCAACCCTATGACGGGGCAGAATGAGTACAAACGAACGTTCGTGCAGCGAGTGAACGGCTACATCGTTGCAGTGGGCAGTTATGCAATCAAGTGACCGATGATGAGCGAAGCCAGTGCGCTAAGCCGTGACAGCGATAAGGCAATCCCCAGTAGCGGGCTGATCCTGTCCATCATCGTCTTCAACTTCATATCCTACGTCTGCAGTGGCCTGCCGCTTGCGGTGTTACCGGGATTCGTCCTCAATGACCTGGGGCTGACCTCGGTCTTTGCGGGTATCGTGATCAGTTCACAGTACCTGGCAACACTTCTGGCGCGCCCGCTGGCCGGTGGCGTGGCGGACCGGCTGGGGGCCAAATACGCGGTGGTGTGCGGGCTCAGCGGATTGATGTTGAGCGGCGCGCTGACGGCGCTCGCACTCTTTCTGCCTGGTCAGCCCTGGTGGTTGATCCTGACCCTGTTGATGCTGGGGAGACTGGTGTTGGGAGCCTCCACGGCGATGATCTCCACACCTTGTTGCACGTGGGCGATCGGGTTATGTGGTGCGCCTCGGGCAGCCCAGGTCATGTCGTGGAACGGCATCGCGGCCTATGGCGGGACCGCCGTCGGCGCGCCGTTGGGTGTGCTGCTTGGCTATTCGCTGGGGATTGTGAGTGTAGGGCTGTGCACCGTATTGCTGGGCTTTACGTTTCTGCTTTTGGCACTAGGCAAACGCCCCGCACCCTTGATTGCAGGTACGCGCATGGCGTTCCATCGAGTGCTGTTCACAGTCATGCCCAATGGCCTGGTGCTGATCTGCAGTTCAGTCGGATTTGGCGGATTGACCGCGTTTGTAGCGCTGTACTTTGACAGCTTGGGGTGGGACTACGCCGCCTGGTGCCTGAGTGGTTTTGGGGTTGGTTTTATCCTCGCTCGCTTGTCATCACCGGGGATATTGCAACGATTCAGGGGCTACAAAGTGGTGGCTGGCTGCCTGCTTGTCCAAACGTTGGGCATGCTGTTGATCTGGCTCGCACCGTCTCCCGCCTTGGCGATTGCCGGCGGTGTGCTGACTGGGGCAGGGGTGTCATGGGTCTACCCGGGTCTCGGAGTGGAGACATTGGCACGCACGCCACCGGCAAACCGCAATTCGGCGCTCAGTGGCCTGTCGTTGTTCTTTGATGTTGCAGTAGGGGTAGCGGGCCCGGTCATGGGGCTTATCGCTTCAGGTTTTGGCTACGCCGCCCTATTTTTCTGTGCCGCAGTGATGTCGGCAGGCGGTTTTGTTCTGGTGATCGGGTTATGTTGGCGGAGTGAACCCATACATCATTGACTCAACACAGGAGTGTTCCGGGATGGACACAAAGGCTCTGAGGATCTTCATCAACTTGTCGGAGCTAGGCAGCCTGACCCGTGCGTCTCCGGCGCTCTAAATCACCAACTCGACGATCAGCCGCCAGCTGGCGCCGTTGCAATCAAATCGAGCGCATTGATCAGCTGGTTGAGCTGACCGGAATAAAATTGAAGCGTATGAAATGCGTAGCAATGGAGGGGTTGATCGAAGAGTCTAAAGAGCTCCTGGAAGAGATCGAAAAGGGGGCCGTCCTCGATGCCGGGTTGATTGGTGCAGCTCAAAAGGTGGAGCACTACGAGATTGCTGCTTATGGCACCCTGATAGCGATGGCAAAACATCTCAAACTTGATGATGCTGCAGTTCTGTTGGCGGCAACGCTTGCTGAAGAAAAAGCCGCTGACTAGAAGCTGAGCAAGATTGCGGAGCAAGGTGGTAATCAAGCCGCAACTCTGGAAAAGAAATGCTAGTAGGTTGATGTAGAAGTCATCTACTCGGTGGCGGTCCGCACACCGTCACCGTGTTTTTGCATGACTTCATATCCATTACCTTCCAGGACTACCCGACTTGCCGAGGAGTTTGACCACTCTGTCAAGCGAAACTGATCTCACTGCGCGAGATGCGAAAATGCTCGGCTCCGCGCGGACTTTGATTTCATTTAAACGGAGCTGCGTGTCCATGTCGCCGCGGCTTTGTTCGTATAGTCGTAGCGCCGCCTCATCGGGTTCCCCGCTTCAGAAAGCAGTGCACTGATCCTGGCGTGTTCGCCGTCTTCTTCAGTGGATAAGTTGCTTGCGACGTCGCTGGCCAATCTATGCCTCCGTCCATACCAACGCAGCTGTCACGCGCCATTTAACGTCTGTCACACCGAACCTCTCGGCTTGAGGTTTTGACACGACCTTCGATGGAGGTTTACCAGGCTTAGGAATTGAGGCTATACCGGCATCGCAACTTGCCCAATGCCAAGCATCAACATTACGCATTGATTTTGGGCGGATGACGAATGACTTTGGGTGCCCGTGAAGTTTGTATTCGATGACAAAAATATCTGTCTGGCTCATGAGTTCCTCCTTAGGCTCATAAGCAACTGAGTGGTTACAGCCGAAAAAATTCCAACGTTTTTTCAGCGTGGATTTTGAATAAATCTTCGGCTTGGCTATCTGCGCTCAGCATCGCTTCGTTTTCTGGTACGCACCCTGAAAAACTGCGTTTTAGAGCGGTTAGACCGATAAGTAGATTTTTGAAAACGCTCTACAGTGCACTCAGAGAGCTGCAACGTTTCAGCGCAAGTAATTGTGAAATGCTTTGTTGGATAATGCTCAAAAGAAGACTTGACCATATCCGCTTTTAGACAACAATTGATGAACCCAGCCCCTAGGACGAACGTGATGATCTCCGCTCTCGAGCTCCGACATATTATTGAGTGCAGTTTCCTGCCTCTGTCCTGCATATGCTCGCTGAACGTGGATGGTTCGCTGCTGATTAAGGTCACCGACCCTTCATCCGGCAGTGTTGAGCTGTTGGTGACGGGGGTGTCAACGACGCCGCTTAATTCGAGCCGTGCGATTGCCAATCTGATAGGCGAGCTTCGCACTGAGATGACCGCACGCAAAATTAGCTTCGAATCAAGCGATCGCAGTGCTCAGGGGCGTTGAGCGGATAGTTGCGGGAGAATTAGCAACCAAGCCATCTTTGATATCAAACTGATATCAGCTCATACTGTGGCTTCATTTTCCATGGAGCCGGACTCGTGTCCCCCGATAGAACTCAACAGCTTGAGCAGGCACTTTTGGCAGTCATTGCCTCAGCCACAAAGATGGGTGTTAGCTGTGACGCATTATGCGCAGAAGCGGTAGGTGGCCTGATGACAGATCGTTACTGGCGCTGGTCACTCACTGAGCACAAAGATGGCGCCGCTGACGAGATAGAGGGGGCCTTGACCAAGCTGTTGATGGGAGGAGTAAGCCGCTCGCGCCCGGATTCCCTCTTCGATACCGTTAGTCAGGCTTTATGAACCGTACAGCCAGGCTGCAGCAGAGACGCCATGGCATTAACCAAATCATCCAGTGACCATGGCTTGTGCAGGTAGATACTAGAGGCAGGGATAGTCTCAGGGTCTATCAAATATCCTGAGGTAAGGATTGCCGAAGTTGAAGGCCATCGACTCCCAACCATTTCGATAAATTCGATCCCTTGGATCTGGCCGGGGAGGCCATAGTCTACGATCACGAGACGACACTGCTCATGAGTTTGAAGCAGATAGGTTAAAGCGTCATCGGCAGTGCCGAACGAGATAGCCGTTCCTCCGACGTCCGATACGATTTCCTCCATCAGCGCTCGCAATGTCGGATCGTCTTCGATGACGATTACAAATCCCTCGATTGGCAAAAAACCTTCCCACGTGACAATCAATCAAAATTCCTTAGCCGGGCGGGGCAAACCCGCGTCTGATGAGTCAGTACCTGAGTGTATTCGCGTTTGAGTATTCTGTGGTGTTCGAGGCACTCCGTTTGATGACTCAATCACAGACGTGCGATTTGAAAAAACGTAGGGGCTACACCGATATCGGCCGCGGCTTCGCATATTTTTAAACCTAATTGAATGGAACCAGGTCGACTACTGGAGCCAATAACCTTGATAGCCAGAGCTTGATCACCAGCGCTCGCAAGGATCACAAAATGTCGCGGAGAATTGGCGATCTGACCAATCTGAGTGGCTCACTAGGATTGCCTGCTCTGGATCCACATATTAGTGCCGGCGGCTCTCTTTGACTTAAAGCACGTGCTGGAGATTTGAATTTGGAGTACGTCGATTGGGTGCAATGGCCAGCAATGGTGATAACTGTAGCCTCTGCATGGTTTATCGGTTCGCAACGAGCGCACCGGCGGATGATCGCTTTTTGGGGGTTCATCCTTAGCAATGCGCTTTGGGTTATCTGGGGGCTTCACGCCGACGCCTACGCGCTTATCCTCCTTGAATGCATACTATTGGGGATGAATGCCCGAGGCTTTAAGAAGAATTTCAATGCATCTAAATCATCTAGCCGCGATCCTTTGCGCAGATGACTTTCAGCCCGCGTGATCTGAAGCGGCTCAGTTATTGTGAACTGAAGGATTGGGCTTCACGCAGGAACTGAATGATTTCTCTTGCGAGTTCGTCGGGTATTTCCTCCGCCATGTGATGCCCACCGTCGAGGCCATGACCATGCTGCTTTGTTGTCCATGGCTCCCAAACGGCTAGGATATCGCCGTATAGAAGTTCAAGGTCATCACGTAGCGACCATAAAATCATTGTAGGGCACTTAATCCGGCGGCGGTCGCGGCGGTCGGCCTCATCGTGAGCACGATCTATTCCAAGCCCCGCTCGATAATCTTCTACCATGCCGTGAACGGTCGCTGGGTCATGGATAGCTGCTTGATAGTCTCTAAAGGCCTCCACACCCATTGCTTCGGCGGTACCCCCGTACCACCGATCAGGGTCAGCCAAGATTGCCTGTTCTGGCTTTTCTAGTTGCCCGAAGAAGAACCAATGCCACCATTTCGTCGCGAATTGGGCGTTACAGCGTTCAAGAGCCTCAAGGATCGGTACGCCGTCCAATATGCCGAGATGTGTAATGGCTTCGGGGTGATCCATGGCGGTGCGAAAGGCGGTGTAACAACCTCGATCATGGCCTATCACGGCGAATCGTTCATGACCCAAATGGCGCATTAAGGCGATGCAGTCACGGGCCTTGGCGCGCTTTGAGGAGCCCGCATGATCAAATGTATCCTCAGGCTTCGATGACTGCCCAAACCCTCTAAGGTCTGGGCAGACTACATAGTGATTTTTTGCCAAGAGTGGGGCAACGCGATGCCAGGTCGCATGAGTCCTGGGATGCCCATGGAGCAATAAAACGGGAGAACCGCTGCCACCGTGTCTGACTCTTAGGGTCGCTTCTGGAAGTCTTACGGTATCAAGAGAAAAGTCGTCGAACATCCAATATCCTCAGCGGGTTCCACTGTTCTTAGATTCACAATGACCCTAGCAACTGGATCATGTCCCCTGGGGCTTGGGACGTTTACTAAAAGGTTTTAGCGTAGCTGCACACCTGAACTTTTTATCGATCGCTTCCTGAGTGCGGACGGCAAAGAAAGCGATTCCGCTGGCCACCGTCAGTCCGGACACTGCTCATTCTCCTTCTCCTTCGAGTTTTTCCGGAGCCCCCTAAGGTTTATGAGGAAAAGACAAACCTGCAAGACGATCAGTGCATACTGTAGTGGTCAACTAATCCCGGACACGACGTTAAGTTTTTCCTCGGCCCGCGCTGGTGCCAACCCATCGTTGAATTGATGAGGTCGAATCCAGTTGTACCGATGCATCAAAAAATGGCTGATATCGCGCTGTGCTTCCTGCGCAGTTCGATAGCCCACGGTTGGTATCCATTCTGTTTTCAAGCTGCGAAATACGCGCTCCATCGGTGCGTTATCCCAGCAGTTTCCTCGTCGACTCATGCTCTGGCGCATACGGTATCGCCACAACCGCTGGCGAAAGAGTCGGCTTGCATATTGCGATCCCTGGTCCGAGTGGAATAGCAGATCCGAAGGCCTGCCACGCTGCTCGTAAGCCATATCCAGCGCTTTGATCACCAGCTCAGCGTCTGGCTTTTCCGACAGCGCCCAGCCCACGATCCGACGCGTACAAAGATCTAGGACGACAGCCAGGTAATGCCACTTTCCTTGAGCCCAAATGTAGGTGATATCGCCGCACCAGACTTGATTAGGCGCTGGCACGTCGAACTCGCGGTTCAATGTGTTCGGGATATCCAGTCTTTCTACTGTTGCTCGTTTGTAGGCATGGGAGCCGGGTTGTTTGCTGACTAAATCAAGCTCGCGCATCAAGCTACGAACTTTGAATCGACCGAGTTGCTCACCGTCTTCACGCATCAGCGACAGAATGCTACGACTGCCCGCGGAGCTGCGACTTTGCGAGAACAGCTCACTGACGCGACTACGTAATCGAAGCCGTTCAACATCGGGCGTGCGGCGCCGCAGGCGCTGGGCGTAGTAACACGAGCGAGTGACGTCAAACACCTTGCACAGCCAATCAACCGGCTCATGGGCGCTCAACTGGGCAATCAGCGCGAACGCTCGTGATCTTCCGACATCAAGAGCGCGGTAGCCTTTTTTAATATGGATTTCTCTCGCTCAAGCCGAGCGATCCGGGCCTCCAGCTCCTGAATTTTTTGCTGTTCCGGCGTCAGCGCCTTGCTCTGCGGGGTGATGCCTTTATGTTCTTTCTGAATCTGGTCAACCCAGCGGCGCAATGCCGACTCACCAATGCCTAGTGAACGGCTGGCTTCGATGTAGCTGTAGTTTTGTTTGAGCACGAGGGCTGCGGCCTCGCGCTTGAATTCAGGAGTAAAGGAGCGGCGTTGTTTGGTCATCTGACACCTCGATCTGGCGAGCATTCTCGCCTAAATGGGTGTCCGGTTTCATTAGACCACTACAAATATTCCAATAATGAGTTGCATTGGGGGCAATCCTTGTGCCGAATAGAGCAATATTATTATGGAAAATCAGGAGATTATAACACTTACTACTATGCGCTAAATAAGACTGGGTCCGATCGAGAGTTAAAAGATGAAAGCTGTCCTAACGCTGTTATGGTGTCCGGAGATATATGCTCGTTGATAAAAGATGAAGCTGGGGAACAGGAGTGCAATGAAACGCTACGCGGAATGGCATGCACGTCCGCTAGTGATTTTGAGGGGTAGTCCATTCTGCTGATAAGTAGTCATAACAGGTGATCCTTTACATGGTACGGGGGCACGACACCACTGCTCAATTCTTCCTTCATCAATCCCCCCCCCTGCTAGCGAGGAAAGCAAGTGATCCAGGCCCTACAATTCCGGTATTCACTAGCATAAACTGCCGCTCCTTCAGCTTATGTGTAGCCAACGTGATGCATTGAGTAAAGCTTGCTTTGTTTAGAAAACTGCTATTCAGTATCCGGACGTGGCTGTCGGACCGGCTATACCCGTCCTCGCGCCAAGCCACGCTCCTCGTTTTTTAGTTCCCAATGAACGTAGGCAGCCGCCATACCAAGCCTGAAGGACCGCTATTTGCCAATCTGCCGGCCAAGGCCACGAAAAGCGTACTGGTTAAATCCAATGGAAATAGCTGGTCAGGGCCCAGAACGGTGGTCGGTGGCGGGGATGAGTCGAACCTTGGAAAAGGTTCGACTCATGCTAGGTATGTTGTTTTGCTGCATGACCAGTTCACCCATGTATAATTGTTCCGTACAGTCATTATTTCTCTCTCTCACTGGAACAATTAGCCTTGGTTGAGCTGTCGAAACCCAGTAGACCCCGGCGTCATGCTTATAGCCGTTGCTATAATCCCGTAATTCCTCAGATTCAGATTCGAACAATGAGAATAAGTATTGGCTGTCAAATTTGTTTCTTTGCGGTCGGTTTCGACCGTAAGATCTAGCTCATACTCGCCTGGTTCCCACTTGAAATGCTTTTTGAAGAAGGACATTGCAGGTTCTCCGCTAGCGGGAGACGCTTCACAAAGGCGCTCCTTGTTTTCTGGAATTTCTTTTTATCCAAGAATGTCCGTACGAATTGCAGACTCAAGTCGCCTATACTCTTCCTCATCATCACGCGTATAGAGATTGAAGAACATGAGTACATGTGCCCATTCTTCCCCTGGAGCTAGACGAAATGGGGTGAGCATGAAGTTCTCGGTAGCATCAGGCGTTCTGAGGTAATTCCGGGCTGGGAGTGTAAAGATTGCACCGCCAGTTCGGCGAAACGTCAAAGAGATCGATTTTAAGCGAATTGATCTTCCGCCAGTGTCTCAATAATAAGGTGCCACTGTGCATTCGGGTTTCCAACCTTATGGGTGATGTGGAGGCGTGTGAATGCCTCGCATTGAAGCTTCGCTCGTCGAAATAATATGTGAATGGGAGAGAGTTGTGAAAGTATCAGTGCAGTAAACGCCGCGGCTGCTGACCAAAACTGCCAGTCGAGGTAAAAAGGCATTGGAGGCATAGATCAACTCTCTATCGTTTTACAACCTTGGACTCACGCTGGTGCCATCAACATCGCAGGCGTCATGTTGATGAACTCTTCGTTTTTCTGATCGTTTCAAGTGCACGTCGTACATCACACCCAACCTCGCCCGATCCCAGCCGCTCTAACCACAGTGTCAGTTCCATAATAGCGGCCTCAAGGACAAACTGGTTTTGATTGATCTTGAACAATAAGGAAGGCAGCAGATCTGAATTTTGCATCGCAAATCCTCCGTGGAATAGGACAGCGTAGCAGTAAAAATATAGGAGAGATTGGATGGGTATGGCTAAAGTGAACGCTGAAACTCAACACCCGCTTTTGGCCGATCTCTGCCTTCCACGACCGGCTGAATCAGGCCCATTGCAGCCTTTCACGCCGGGCAGCCTGCCAATTGCGGACTGCTGTGGGGCGAGTTAAAGACATTCAATAATTCTGCCCCCCCTCTAATCGTAACGCTTCAAAAGGGCTGATTTATTGACAGATTCTTAAATCCCTACTAAAGATTTAGAGTCGGTCACGTCTTAGCGATAAAGGGATCTACTAGACTGTATTAGTTTAGGTGAAAGTGTTCCGCTTTAATTTAATGTATCCATGCTATAATTTTACAAATAGAAAGGGAATGCGTCATGACCGTGGACATACTTTCGGAAGAGTTGACCTTTTTCAAAGCTGCAACCACTCGCATGCGCTGGCTCATCAATGCAGCTGTGCTTGTATCTGTCCTAATATTATTGCACATATATCTGGAAAATTTCAGCCTCCAGAACCAACAACTGCAAGGTATTTACTACAATCGCTTTGTTAATCAAATCACAATATTGCGAGTGTGCGAGGGCACAGTATTTAATGAATTACTGATCCTTCCAGATAAAAGTGAAGATGAGCGCGAAAAACTCAAAAATAAAATAATAAATGAAAACGAAGCTTGTTTGGGGATATCAAACAAGGTGCGCGACTCGTTACTATCAACCCCATTCATGGAGGTTATCAAGAAATTCTCGAGATTGGAGCGAGAATTAACAATAAACGAAAATACTTTATACGGTGACAAACTTCCTGCAAGGGTTATTCCTGTATTGAATATGAATGTCCCTTCTAACGACTTCGTCATTGTCATGGCTATGATGTCGATGTTTATCGTTATTGGAATATGGATGAATCTTCGAGGCGTTCACGCCGCCCTCTCATCACTCTGCCTTCACGGGGATTTAGATGTCATCAAAGTAGCTCAGCTAAACACAGTGTTTCTTACCTATTCAGAGGTAGGTGGTAATATATTCGCCAAACGGATTCGTGCACTATCTATGTGGTTTCCATTTATAACGATTGTGACGGCAACGCTGATTGGGTATTGGCCCATATTACAGCTTAGAGTTGTGGGGTCTGGAACTTATACCGGACTGGACAGCTATGATGGTTCCGACTTAGTAATTGCAGTATTTCTTTCTTTATCGATGTTCGTATCAGTCGTGCACTGCTGGATCGCATTTAAGTGCTATGAAGTAATTAAGGAAATCGATTCCATATTTGAAGCTAAATTTTGCGTAAACATGCCGGCTTCAGGGGATAGGTCCTCCGAAGATGGTTAAGTAAGCGCCAGCATCTGTCCCCTTTAGCTTTCTAATTGCCGCCAGTTTTATTCGACGCATTGAGAGGCTGCTATTGGCCGATAGCTGCCCGCTGCGACAGCGAGATTGACACCGGTGCAGGCAGTGGCACTCACGAATAGCAATTGAAAGTTTGTGCTTAGGATACAGCCAAGCCATGCGGGACATACTGTCTAAAACAAATCATCGAGTGATGCATGTCCCCCGTTGTAGGACGTCTCCGAAACGCATCAACCAGGTTTTACATCACCCATTCACTCACCTATAGTTCGCCCGTCGCCGACACATCGGTGATCGACTTTAGCCGGTCGAACAAGAGTGCACGAGCGCCGCCGAAATGGAGGCGCTTTTTGCTGCCTGTGTTTCTATTTATGGCGGTCGTGCGTGGGACACCTTCGGGTGTGCCGGATTCTCTTGTCCGGTCGGCTAACCCGCGTACGGCTGCCACCTGATTTGCTTAGCCGCGATGGGTGGTAGCTCTTAACTCAAGAGAATATTTCCATGCCAGAATTCCGCCCCCTGCAAGGCAACCTCAGCACGACTGCCACGCTCTACATCGACACCGTCTCAACTTTCAAAAAATCTATAAACGCCCGAAGCGGCGAGGGCACATGCCTACGGTCGTTGTAGTACAAATAAGGCCCGTCGAATGCCTGCCACCAGTCCTCCAGTACCGGTAATAGCGTGCCCTGCTTGATCAACGGCCCAAGGTATTCCTCGAAGGTGTAGATAATACCGACACCGCCTAACGCAGCGCCCACCTCCAGGTCCTGGGATGAGCTGAGCAGCGGTCCCTGCGGAGGTACGCGAATGGTGGTGCCGTCTTTTTCAAATTCCCACACGCCCAGCTTGCCGCTCTCGAAGCGATGACCGATCAGGCGGTGGTCGAGAAGGTCGCGCGGGTGCAGCGGTGTGCCGTTTTTCTCCAGATAACCGGGCGATGCAGCAGCCAGGAAACGCTGTCGACGCGGGCCGATGGGCACGGCAATCATGTCTTTGGCCAGACTTTCCTCGTAGCGCACGCCCGCGTCGTAGCCGGCGCCGATGACATCGATGAAGGTGTTCTGCATCGTCACTTCGATGCTTACGCCAGGGTAGCGCTCCAGAAATTCGGGGATGAGTTTGGGCAGTACGAAACGAGCGACGGGCACCGGGACGTTAAGGCGTAAGGTACCTACCGGTCTCAGCGCATTGTCATCGAGGTCGCCAAAGGCTGCGTCTATTTGCTCGAGCGCCGGGCGTAGCCGCTCCAGCAGGCGGGCACCGACTTCCGTGGGGATTACGCTGCGGGTCGTGCGATTGAGCAGCCTGACGCCCAGTTCGCTTTCCAGCCGGCGTACAGCATCGCTGATGGATGAAGCCGACATGCCACGTTTCTGCGCCGCCACCCGGAAACCGCCAGCCTCCACAACTGCAGCGAAGAGTGCGACATCGGTCGGGTTGGGCTGGCGCATGGCTGCTCTCCAAAGAGGAAGGTACGGATTGTACGTCTGGGCGTACACAGCGTCCATTTCAGTACGGCTTATCGCCAGCAATCCACGGGTGAACAATGCCTCACGTCGACGTACTGCTTTGTCGCGGTACATCAGGTCAATACCCGCGAGAGGATCCAACAATGACGAACACTCTGCAGATGCAACCCCTACGTGCTGCCCGCTCGGCGTGGCGCAATACCTTGATGACGCTTGGCCTGGCCATTAGCTGTGTGCTTGAAGCAGGAAGTGCCGTGGCGCAAAGCCTGCCCAAGCCGGATTGGGGCCTGGCGGACATGCCCTCGCAGAGCGGGCGTATTTTCCTGGTGACTGGCGGCACCAGCGGCATGGGTTACGAGGATGCCAAAGCCCTGGCAGCAGCGGGCGCTCGGGTCGTGATCGCCGCCCGCAATCCGCAGCGCGGCGAGGAAGCAATTGCCCGCATCAAGCAGGAGGTAGCTGACGCCCACGTGCAGTTCGAAGCGGTGGACCTGGCCAGTCTGGCCTCGGTTCAGGCGTTGGGCGAACGCCTCAACGCCAGCTTGCCGCACCTCGATGGGCTGATCAATAACGCAGCGATCATGTCCCCCGCACAGCGTGGTACCTCCGCAGATGGCTTCGAGTTGCAACTGGCTACCAATTACCTGGGCCACTTTGCCTTGACCGCGCATCTACTGCCGCTACTGCGCAAAAGCGACGGCGCGCGGGTGGTGACGCTGTCCAGCATCGCGGCCGCCGGTGGCAGCATCAATTTCGAGGATCTGCAGGCTGACCAGGCCTATAACCCATTTCGATCCTATGCCCAGTCGAAGCTGGCCAGTCTGATGTTTGCCTTCGAGCTGCAACGCCGCAGCGAGGCGCAAGGCTGGGGGATTCAGAGCATGGCCGCGCACCCTGGTGTGGCGGTGACTGAGCTGATCAGGCGCGGCCCGGGCCTGGATAGCGAATTCGGGCGCAACTGGGCCAAGGATCGCGAGCGCTATCACTCCGCCGCACAGGGTGCGCTGCCGACGCTTTACGCAGCCACTGCGCCCGATGCTCAGCCGGGCGCCTATTACGGCCCGATTGGTGAAGAGGAAAAGCGCGGTCCTCTGGGGCTTGCCAGCGTACCGGCAGCGGCCAGGGACCCTGTGGCTACCACTCGCCTGTGGACGCTAAGCGAACAGTTGACCGGTGTCAGCTTCCACTGAGTCGCGCATCAGGAGAGTCATCATGCTGTCAGCAATTCTGATGCAGCGCCTCGGCGTCGCCATCAACGCCGAACGTCACGAACTGAATCCCGCGCTTGCGGGGTTCGCCTTGTTTTTCTGCCTGTTCTGCGGCTATTTCATGTTGCGGCCGATTCGCGAGTCGATGGGCATCATGGCCGGGATCGAGAACCTGCAATGGCTGTTCACCGCCACCTTCGTGGTCATGCTGGTGGCCGTACCGTTGTTCGGCTGGCTCAGCTCCCGCGTCCCGCGTATTCACTTCGTCGACTGGGTCTACGGATTCTTCTTTCTGAACCTGCTGGCGTTCGCCGCGCTGTTTCAGCTCAGCGCTGACAACGTCTGGCTGGCCAGGGTGTTTTACGTGTGGATTTCGGTCTACAACCTGTTCGTGGTCTCGGTGGCCTGGAGCCTGATGGCCGATGTCTTCGACGGGCATCAGGCCAAGCGGTTGTTTGCCTTCATCGCTGCGGGCGCCAGTGTTGGTGGCCTGGTCGGGCCGGCAATGAGTGCACTGCTGGTGGGGATCATAGGCCAGTCCGGGCTCGTGCTGCTGGCGGCCGTGCTTCTGGGTGTCGCCCTTAGCCTGAAAGCGCCGCTGATGCGCTGGCGGGAAATCGGTGGCGTCGGCAGACCGGGCGCGCCTCTTGCCGAGAGCACCAGCAAGCCGGTGAGGGGTAACCCGTTCAGTGGTCTGACCCGCGTCCTCAAGTCACCGTACTTGTCGGCAATTGCCGTTTTTGTCGTGCTGCTCGCTACCGTGACGACCTTGCTGTATTTCGAGCAGGCACGCCTGGTCGCCGAGCATTTTCCTGATCGCGAATCGCAGATCTGGGTGTTCGGCATCATCGATGTGATCGTCCAGGCCGGTGCCTTGCTGTCGCAGTTGTTTATCACCGGGCGCATCGCTCAGAAACTGGGTGTGCGCGCGCTGCTGGCGATCGTACCGATGCTGGTCTGCGTGGGCTTTATCGGGCTCGCCCTGGCCCCCACGTTCGCCATGTTGGCGGCGTTGATGATCGTCAGGCGCATCGGTGAGTACGCCTTCGTCAGGCCTGGCCGGGAAATGCTCTTCGCACCGCTGGACGCCGAGAGTAAATACAAGGCGAAAGGCTTTATCGATACTGTCGTCTACCGGGCGGGCGACGCGCTTAGTGGGTGGCTGAAGACTGCCCTGGACATGTTCAGTCAGGGCGCAGTAATGGTGGCACTGGTAGGCGCAGCCTGCGCATTGCTGTGGGGCGCGCTTGGCTGGTACCTCGGCAGGCAGGCTGACGCGCTGAGCCAACGCTCGACTGCTGAGCCGAAGCAGGCGAGCCTTTATCGACGCATGGCTGCGGCAGACGCGCGCAAATGCAATGAGTAGGCTATGGTCCAAGCGGGCGCGTGTCCCCACGTCCGTGAAGGGCAAAAACAAAAAAAGGATAGGTTATGCACTCATCTGCTATTGCTCGTCCGGCTGCGCCGGGTCGGTCGCTGCTTCTCTCGCTGGGTCTGCTCGCGGCGGGTATCACCCCGGGCGCGTGGGCTGACGATTATCCCCACGCCCAGGAACCGATTGGCACCGTGGAGCAGATCTATGATGGCGCCATGCTCCCCGATCTCGCGGTCAGTACCTACCGCAACATCGATCGGCTGTTTCCTACACACAGGATCATGGCCGGCGATCAGCCGTATGCGCTGGCGAAATCGGACAAACAGTTGCCCAACGTGCGCTTCACCGTCGGGGACAAAAAGTACGACCTCTATGACTTCATTGCACTGGACAGCATTACCGCGATGCTCGTGCTCAAGGACGGCAAAGTCGTGTTCGAGACCTACCAGCGCGGCAACACCGAGAAGACCCGCTGGATGTCGATGTCGATTGCCAAGTCCATCACTTCCACGCTGGCGGCTGCAGCGATCAAAGACGGCCTTATCAAGGGCCTCGATGCGCAAGTGGTGGATTACGTGCCCGAGCTCAAGGGCAGCGCCTACGAAGGCGTGACCGTGCGCGACGTGCTGATGATGTCTTCGGGGGTGAAGTGGAACGAGACCTACACCGATCCGGCGTCCGATCGTCGCGCACTGCTTAAGGCGCAGATATCGCAGAAACCGCGTTCGGCCATGACGTTGATGGCCAGTTTGCCGCGAGCAGCTGAGCCCGGCACGGTCAACAATTACAGCACTGGCGAAACGCAGGTACTGGGCGAGATCGTGCGGGGCGCTGTGAAGATGCCGCTGGCCGATTATCTATCGCAGAAGATCTGGCAACCGTTCGGCATGGAGAGTGATGCCCGCTGGTGGCTCGACTCGCCTGACGGGGTGGAAATCGGTGGCAGCGGTATCAGCGCCACGCTGCGCGATTATGGACGCTTCGGGCTATTTTTCATGAATGGCGGCAAGATCAATGGCGCGTCGATTCTGCCCGAGGGCTGGGTCAAGGAGGCGACGCTGCCGACCACCCTCAAAGGCGGCAAGTCCCTGGATTACGGTTACATGTGGTGGACGGCGTGGACCGAGCCATCGGTGAAAGACGGCGCCTATTCGGCGGTCGGTATCCAGGGCCAGAACATCTACGTCAACCCCGCCAATAACGTGGTGATCGTTACCTTCGGTGCCCAGCCAAAACCGGTTGATAAAGAGCCGATCGACCCGATGGTGTTCTTCGATGCCGTAGTGGCGGCGTTGAAGTAAGAACGCGCGTTGGATGAGATTAGTCTCGACCAGCGAAAGACTGCAGGTGCAGTAGTTCCCTGAGCTTGGGCGTTAGTGTCATTGCCCAAGTCGATCGCGCTCCGGGCCAAGCTCAAATCGCCGCTATCTTCGATCAACTGTTGTCTGTACGAGAGAGCGTGAACAATCTCCAGTAGACGGAAAACGAAAGAGCAGGCTCGCTTCGCGGTCATCAGACAATGGATGTGGACGGCGCTTTCCTTCTGGTTTTCCAGAAGCTGCAAGATAACATCGCAAGTATGGAGGAGGCGCTGGCCACGCTTGCGGAGGCCACAGGCGACATTCCAAAGCTGTAACGGTGGATCCTTCCGAGCTCGCCTGGAAACTGCATTTGCACCTTTGGGATGCCTGAGGCTTCAGTACCATGGGAATTCGTGGCGCCTGGAGCGGGAAAGTCGGGCTCCGTAGCGTTGCCTCCCCGAAATGCTGGCGTCTGTGCCGTTGGACTGCTGCCTGATAGGAGTGCTTCCAGCAATCATCACCTACAGCGTCGAGTGTTCAGTGGCATTGACCAGATGTCATGATCACACCGCGAGCACAGGGCCCCCTGGTCTTTTTGAATAAATTGTCCGAAACCACACTTCACGCAGCAATAAAGTGCTGAAGAGGGTGACTTTTTAAACTCCTCACGGTGTTCAGGGGGTAGGACGGATAAACCAGGACGCAGGTCTTCTTGTTCGTAAAAATATAGGCTGATGTCCCCATCAGTTTCCACCAGCCCCAATTTTACCTGGCCCAAATGCTCAACGCCTTGCTGCCGAAGCTCCATCAGCAGTTCGCTCGATGACATATTAAGCGTCTCGAGAGCCTTGGTTTCATAGAGTCCATCGCTAATTACAGTTACAGGTAAACCATCAATCCATGCTTCAAATTTTTTGCTCTTCGTCATGCTCAATACGGTGATACGGTAAAGCAGCAAGAGTGTGAGGAAAACGACGGCGACTGGCAGCAGCGGGACGTCATGGTAGAAAGACACATCACCTGCAGCTGAGCCCAGCGTCAGAATGACAACGAGCTCAAAGAGCGAAAGTTGCCTTATCCCTCGCCGACCACTGGATTTTAAAAAGAGAAAAACTGCTAAGAACGCAAAAGTTGCTCGCAAAGCTACTTCTAACAAAAACGATAGTGGAAATTCGTCTATCAACATGCGTTGCAGATCAAATGGAGACATCATTACCTCAGTTCTGTTTCGAAAAATTGGTCAATCGATCGCGAAATTTTTTATTTCAATGAAGCAGCGCAAGAGGGTGCTGCTGTACCTAAAGATGCCGGCTAAGCATCGGCGTCAGCTTATGATAGTAGATTGGTTGCGTTACAGACTTCACGATAAAGTTGCAAATTCGCACAGTTCTTCGCATGGTATTGCTGCGGATGATGAAGGTATTCAACTCTCTATGCGCGGCGGGGATCTGCATCTTGTGTGCCCATAGACCTGGCAGGTGGCGCTAATCTCTCGCCATTCATGGACACCAGCTGCCGTAGCCCGTTATGCAGGATTTAGCTATTGCTCGCCTTTGGTAGCGTGCACGCTCACAACCCTATGACAAAGGTAATGGTTATGTATTCAAGTCTGACAGGTCAGGTTGCGCTTGTGAGCGGCGCGGGCAGTGAGCTTGGGATTGGTATGGCAATCGCCCGTCGTCTTGGCGTTCAAGGGGTCAAGCTAATCATTACCGCGAGCAGTGAACGCATAAATGAGCGGGTTGCAGAGTTGCGCGTCGCTGGCTTCGAAGTAGAGGGTCGGCCTGTAGACCTGACTCAGGAAACGCAGGTTAGAGAGTTCGTCGAGTGGGCTGAAGCTGTGTGGGGGCACATAGATATTCTTGTAAATTGCGCCGGAATGGCTATGCAAGGGAGCCCGGAACATTTTGCCGAGCTATCCAGCACGAGCCTCGAGTCCTGGAACCATTCCATTGCAAGGAATTTGACGACCGCTTTCCTGTTAACCCACGGTGTTTTGCCGGGGATGCGTGCTAGAGAGTATGGCCGCATAGTGAACATCAGTTCGACCACAGGTACACGAGCCAGCAACCCAGGAGAGGCAGCCTACAGTGCGGCAAAGGCTGGAATGGTAGGGATGAGTATGAGCCTCGCCCTTGAGGTAGCTCAGTCAGGTATCACCGTGAATTCAGTTGCGCCGGGTTGGATTGCTACAGGGTCGACCACTCCGGATGAAGCGCGAGCAGGACGTTTTACGCCCATTGGAAGGGCAGGTCGACCAGACGAAGTGGCCGCTGCCGTTGCATTCCTGGCTTCACCGGACGCGAGCTACATCACGGGTGAGTTGCTTGTGGTAGACGGTGGTAATTGCTTGGTTGAAAACAAAGCTCATTAAGGCTTCTTTCTGTCCCTCCGGTTACCGGAAAGAGAAGCAGTCGGTCGTCGGCAACGTTTGATTTGATGACCCACTGCCCACCTTCTCCAAGCCCGGCCCTCGCGCCGGGTTTAATGTTTCCATCGGCGACCGACACCTGTCTGGATCTAGACCTGCGGGCCAGTAGAAGCCTGGTCGCGGGTTTTCCAAAGCGATAGCAGCACACCGCCCAGCAGCAAAGCCACGGTCACGCTCAGAGAAATGACTGCGGGAATCTTGCCGATGATGCCCACCATGAAGATCTTGCCGCCGATAAACACCAGCACCAGCGCCAGCGCGTACTTGAGATAGGCAAAGCGGTGGATCATCGCCGCCAGCGCGAAATACAGCGCACGCAGGCCGAGGATGGCGAAAATGTTAGAGGTGTAGACGATGAAGGGGTCCTGGGTGATGGCAAAGATCGCCGGCACGCTGTCCACAGCGAATACCAGGTCGGCACACTCGATCAGCACCAAAGCCAGGAACAACGGCGTCGCCCAGACCACGGACCTGCCACTGGCATCCACCTGGCGGACGAAGAAACGCTCTTCATGCAAGCGATCGGTCACCCGCATGTGTTTGCGCAGAAATTTCACCAGCAAGTTATCGCTAAGGTTCGGGTGGGCATCGACTTTGCTGAACAGCATCTTTACGCCGGTCAACAGCAGGAAGATGCCGAACACATAGAGAATCCAACTGAACTCGGCGATCAGTGCTGCACCCAGGCCAATCATGACAGCGCGCAGCACTATTACACCGAGAATGCCCCAGAACAGCACCTCGTGCTGATACTTACGCGGAATTGAGAGAAAGCTGAAGATCATCGCCATCAGGAAAACGTTGTCCATCGACAACGATTTCTCGATAAGAAAGCCGGTGTAAAAATCCATCCCGGCATCACCGCCCTTGACCTGCCACACCCAGAGGCCGAACAGCAAGCCAGCTGTGATATAGCCAGCAGACAGCAGCAGACTTTCACGAACGCCGATTTCTCGGTGCTCACGGTGTAACACCCCGAGGTCGAAGATCAACAGGCCCAGGACGATGCTGATAAAAACGAGCCACAACCAAGTGGCGGTGCCGAGAAACTCGGCAAAAAAGAACGGTTCCAAGGCCGTCATGAGCCCCTCCTCAAATGTCGAAGTTGTACAAACTGCAACTCCGACATGGCAGCGATTCGCTGTCAGAGGGGCCCGGCGTTGTGAAGGAAAATTTAAAAAGGCGCCTGTAATTTTTCAATAAGGCAAGGGTTGCAAGTTATTTCAATGGTTGGGCAAGTGGAGTGCCATTTCGCCTCAAATCGACCGCTGATTAACCCGAGCCATCAACTGCTCCGCAGTCTCCTTACGCTCCGAATACCGATCAACCAATTCTGCCTGATGCCCGCGCAGCAATACCGTGAACTTCACCAGCTCCTCCATCACGTCGACAACCCGGTCGTAGAACGGCGACGGTTTCATTCGGCCGGCTTCGTCGAATTCCATGTAGGCCTTGGGCACCGATGATTGGTTGGGGATGGTGAACATGCGCATCCAGCGTCCCAGAACGCGTAGTTGATTAACCACGTTAAAGGACTGGGAGCCGCCGCACACCTGCATCACTGCCAGCGTCTTGCCCTGGGTCGGGCGAACCGCGCCGAGTTCCAGCGGAACCCAGTCGATCTGCGCCTTGAACACGGCCGACATTGCGCCATGCCGTTCCGGCGAGCACCAGACCTGGCCTTCCGACCACAGCATCAGGTCGCGCAATTCCTGCACTTTCGGATGCTCAACGGGCGCATCGTCCGGCAGCGGCAAGCCGGAAGGATTGAAGATGCGCACTTCGGCGCCGAAGTGCTTCAGCAGGCGCGCAGATTCTTCGACCAGCAGGCGGCTGAACGACCGTTCGCGGGTCGAGCCGTATAGCAACAGAATGCGCGGTTTGGGGTCGGGCGTTGCTGTGGATACGTTTTCGAACAGGGTCAAATCGAGGTTGGGCAGGTGCTCAGACATGAGTCCTCCTTAAAGAGTGCCGATGCGATCAAGTTCGCCCTTGAGTTCATCGCGATTGAGGCGGTCGAAGGGTAATTCGAGAAACGCTGCGCAACGTTGCTCGATGCGCGCCACCGTAGCGCGGAAGGCCGCATCGATGCGTGCCTCGTCGCCCGTCACGTCGGACGGGTCTTCCAGACCCCAATGGGATTTCAACGCGGGGCCGAAGTACACCGGACAGGATTCGCCGGCCGCTTTGTCACAGACAGTGATGACGATGTCCGGCGGGTTGCTTTCGAACGCGTCGTTGCCTTTGCTGTGCAAACCTTCGGTAGCAACGCCGGCCTGTTGCAACGTCGACAGGCTGCGGGGCAAAACCTGTCCCTTGGGAAAACTGCCCGCACTGACCGCTTCGAACCCTGCCGGCGCGAGGTGATTGAAAATGGCTTCGGACAAAATGCTGCGGCAGCTGTTGGCTGTGCACATGAACAGGACTTTCATGGATTGCTCCGTTTGCTTCAGGCAGGAATTTATACAACCAGATCAGAATTCAGCAGCAGGTGGTTTCGCGAACCGGACGCCCATCCATGTTACGCAGCCGCGCAGCGTTGTCCTTGAACCATGCGGCATTGGCCCGCGACGTCACCTGCAGAATTTCGTGGACCCAATCCGGCAGGTCCGGATTGAGACGGTAATACACCCACTGACCCTGTCGGCGATCCAGCAACAGACCGCTGCTGCGCAATTGCGCAAGGTGGCGGCTGATTTTCGGCTGGCTATCGTCAAGGGCGCACATCAATTCACAGACGCACAGCTCACCCTGATCGACAATCAGCAACGTGGCGCGGACCCGGGTTTCGTCGGCCAGGCCTTTGAACAGCTCGGTAGGGGTGATCATCTGTGCAGTCCGGTACATATGGAAAATCGAATATACGGATAATCATATGTTTGGGGCAACAGGAATTTTCCGGATGGAATTTATTCGTCCAGCTTCGCCCAGAACCCCTCCGCAGAGGGACTGATTGGGCAGACGGTCGAGTGAGATGAATTTCCAAAGGCTCGGCGGGTGTAGCGATTTTGATTTTCCAGGCAGCGAGTTTGGGCATTCGCTAGAGCAACGCGTCGCGCTCGGCGAAGATGCTTGCCATTTGCGCCGCGTTTTCAGTTCCCCAATTGCACAGCGGCATGATTGCTTCCGCCAGACTGCGACCGAGTGGGGTCAGCGTGTAATCCACGCGCGGCGGCACTTCCCTGTAGTCGTTGCGCGCCAGCACGCGATCGGCTTCCAGATCCTTCAATTGCTGGATCAGTACCTTGTCGCTGACCCCCGGGATCAGCCTTTTGAGTTCTCCATAGCGCTTCGGGCCGTCACGCAGGAAAAACAGGACCAGCGGTTTCCACTTGCCCGAGATGATGCGTAGCGTGGCATTGAGCCCGCAACCGGTGCCGCAGATTTCAGAAGTCGTCGTCATATTTTGATACTTACCAAAAGGTGCATACTTGTCCTTAGGTTATCAGAACTGCATCCTTGGCCTCAAGCAGGCAGCCAACTGCTTCCATATAACGCTTAGGAAGGATGCACCTCATGACCAGACTGAATGGAAAGACCGCAGTGATCACCGGCGGTGCTACCGGTATCGGCCTCGCCGCGGCCAAGCGCTTCATCGAAGAGGGCGCCTTCGTCTTCATCTACGGGCGCCGGCAGGAAGCGCTCGACGCCGCCGTCGCCGATCTCGGGCCCAACGCCCGCGCGGTGAAAGGCTCAGTGTCCGATGAGGCCGACCTCGACCGACTCTACGCGGCGGTAAAAGCCGAACGCGGCAGCCTCGACATCGTCTTCGCCAATGCCGGGGCGGGAAGCCCGCTTGTGCTCGGCGCGATCACCGCCGAGCACATTGACGAGACCTTTGACACCAACGTGAAAGGTACGATTTTCACGGTCCAGAAGGCGCTGCCCCTGATGGGCGAGGGCGGTTCGATCATCCTGACCGGATCGAGTGCCGGCACCACCGGCGCGCCGGGAATGAGCGCTTACAGTGCGAGCAAGGCGGCAGTGCGTAATCTGGCGCGGACCTGGGCGGAGGACCTCAAGGGCAGCGGCCTACGGGTGAACGTGCTGTCCCCCGGGGCGACGGCGACCGATCTTGCTAAGAACGCATTGGGCGAGGAGGGCCAGAAGGTCTACGCGTCGATGACTCCACTTCAGCGCATGGCCGATCCGGCAGAGATCGCGGCCGTGGCCGCCTTCCTCGCGTCGCCGGACAGCAGCTTCATGACCGCCAGCGAAGTCGCTGTTGACGGCGGCCTTGCGCAACTCTGACGCGCTACGCCGGGCGCTGCAGCCGACTGTTCGGAGCGCCGCAGGTCTCGGTCATTCTCAGGAGAACATATGAGCTACGCAATTATCGGATTCGGCAATATAGGCCAGGCCCTGGCCAAGGCGTTTGCCCGCAACGGCATCGAAGTGTCCGTTGCGACCACGCGCGACCCGCAAAGCTTTGCACCTGCTGCCGCCGCGATCGGCCCCAAGATCATTCCCAAGAGCCTGGCGGACGCGGCCAAAGCGGACATTATCTTTTTGGCTGTCCGTTTCGAGTCCCACCCGGATGTCGCAAAGGCGCTACTCAACTGGAGTGGGAAGACTATCATCGATGTGACCAATGCCTATGGCGTACCCCCGGAGGAACTGGGAGAACAACCTTCTTCCAAAGTCGTCGCGCAGGCTTTTACAGGTGCAAGACTGGTCAAGGGCTTCAACCATTTGGGCGCCGCCGTCCTTGGCCAGGATCCGGCCGTCAAGGGTGGCAGGAGAATCGTGTTCCTGGCGAGCGACGATGAAGCTGCCGCAGCGCAGGTGGGCGCGCTTGCAGAAAGTCTCGGCTTCTCGCCGATCAGACTTGGCGAACTTTCGGAAGGTGGACTGCTGGTGCAGGCGCGCGGCAATACCTGGGGTCAACTGATCTTCAAGGACCTGGTCAAGTTCGACTGATAAATCGCCTATCACAAAGGTTGATCCGGCCCTGGCCGCTTTTTACTACGGCCAGGCAAGTGCTCAATAATGAAGGAGAGGAATGATGATGCTTGATAATGAAAAAATAGTCAGAGAGCTCTGCGCCGCCGCGGAAGGGCAAGGAACGGACATCGAGAAATTCGTCTCCATGTTCGCTGAGGAAGGCTACATGTGGGATATGGCATCCGGCGTGAAGTTTCGCGGGGAGGCCATTGGTGAGTCTATCGCAGCGATGGTCAGCGCGTTTCCCGATGTGCACCGTGAGATATTCAAGATCCACGTCGCGGGATACGTCGTCGTGGTGGAGCTGGCGATTCGCGGCACACACACAGGTGACCTGCCGCTTCCTTCTGGGACGCTGGCGCCCACGGGCAAGAAGATCGATGTTCCGTCATGCGATGTTTTCCACCTCGAAGGCGGGAAGGTCATCTCTTTCCATTGCTACAACGAGGCTTCAGCGATGCAGCAGCAACTTGGCCTCGTGCCCGGCTGAATGACCAACGCCACGCGAATCGATGCAAACGCAATGGAGATGTCTTTATGAGCATTCAAGAGAATATCCAGGTTGTGAAGGACTTTTTTGCAGCAATGGGCAGCGGTGACAGGCATGGTCTGCTGGCGTTGTGTGCCGATGATTTCGAATGGATCATTCCAGGAGAGAATTGGCCGCTGGCGGGCACGCACCGCGGGCACGCGGGATTGGAAGAGGTGCTTCAGAAGGCGTCCGCAGAACTGGAAACGTCCATGGAGCCCCCCGAGTTCGTCGCGCAGGGAGACCGGGTTCTGGTGGTTGGCTTTGCGACGGGGAAAGTCAAAGCCACGAACAGGACGTTTGAGGACTATTTTGTCTTCGCCATCACTATCCGCCACGGCAAGCTGACGAAGATCCGAGAGTATGTCGACACACAAGCATTGGCGCGGGCCTCGGAAATGGGCGTGAGCCCAGGGGCCTGAGTCGTCGGGGCCGCTACCCCAATGGCGCGCCCTGACAGGGCGCGCCTGCCGCATATTTCATCCCTCGTTCCCAGGAAAAAGGCACCCGCCATCGCGGACCAGCGCCTTCACCTCCTCACTCGCCTGCGTGGGATTCTGGCTGAATCGAGTTACCAGATCCTCGTGGCGCCGCACGTACGACTTCGAATCATGCTTTGCGCTCCAGAGCACGATGTTTACCACGATAGGGATGAGGTCCAGGCCTTTCTCGGTCAACGTGTAGAAGTCTTTGCGTCCGTCTTCCGGGCTGGGCGTCTTCGAGAGAATTCCCTGCTCCTCAAGAAAGGCTAAGCGGGAAGCAAGGATATTGGTGGCGATTCCTTCTTCCGATTTCAGGAACTGGCCATACGTTTTCTTACCTACAAAAACGATGTCGCGAATGATCAACAGTGACCACCGGTCGCCGAAGATTTCCACGCCGTAGTTCACTGCGCAGTGGGACCGAATGTCTTCTTTGGATGGTTTCTTCATGGGCCCGATCTTAGCATCGCTTGCATGGCGCAAGTAAACTTCCGTAGCTCACTTGCATTATGCAAGTGATAAGTCCAGCATGGCTCCTGTGTCGTGTGCGGACGTCTCCGTCAAAGCACACCCACTTCTCCATCGGCGTCAGCCATATCGGCTGAGCGTTCCCGTGTCACTACTTTTGGCACCACTTCACTTACAAGGAGCGGTTACATGCACGTTTTCGTAACTGGCGGTACCGGCCATATCGGTTCATACATCATCCCCGAGCTGATCGCCGCCGGCCACGAGGTCACCGGCCTGGCTCGGTCCGACGAGTCTGCGGCGGCGGTCTCGGCGCTCGGCGCCAAGGTGCGTCGTGGGGATCTTTCCGATCTGGATGGGCTCAAGGCGGCGGCTGATGAGTTCGACGGCGTGATCCACGTCGCGCACAGGCAAGACCTGCTTCCCTCGGGCGGAATTGACGCCGTGGCAGACGCGGAGCGCCAGATCATGCTCGCGTACGGCGAGGCATTGGCGGGCACCGGAAAACCGCTGGTCGTTTCAGCCAGCATAGGTTCTCCCGGATGGGAACACCTGGGCCGGCCAGCCACTGAGGAAGATCCGGCGCTTCCCGGCGGCGATGAGTACAAGGGCACGCTGCGGGTTCGTAACGTCGTGGAAACCACTGTCATCGACCTTGCGGAGCGGGGCGTACGGTCGTCGATCGTGCGGATTCCTCCCATTGCACACAGCACGACTGATGCCGGCTTCCTCCCGATGCTGATCGGGCTCGCGAAAGAGAAGGGCGTGGTCGGCTACCCCGCAGATGGCGCCAACCTGTGGCCGGCCGTGCATGCCCGCGATCTCGCCGCTTTGTTTCGCCTGGCGCTGGAGAACAGTCCCGCTGGCAAATACTGGCACGGGATTGAAGGCGAGGGCATCCGGTTCCGCGAGATCGCCGAGGCCATTGGCAGCCATCTGGGCGTGCCGGCGGTGAGCATTCCCGCAGACGTTCTGATGCTGCCGGGCTACTTCGGGTTTCTCGCGAATCTGGTCACGCTGGACCTCCCGGCGTCCAACCTCATCACCCGCCAGACCCTCGGCTGGAAGCCTGCTCAGCCGGGCCTGCTCGAGGATCTGAACAACGGCCACTATTTCCCTGCCGATTCTAAATAACGAGGAAACTGCACATGAGCACTATCAGCATTATCGGTTCAGGCGGCATGGCCGCGGCGATCGCCGGGCGTACCGCCAACGCTGGCTACACCGTTGAGGTGATCAGCCGCGATCCCGCCAAGGCGCAGACACTGGCTGGCAAGCTTGCCGCCGGAGCCACAACAGGAACGTACGGGGCGAAGCCGACCGGCGACATCGTCATCCTCGCCATTCCTTACGCCGGTGCAGCGTCGGTGGTGGCCGATTTCGGGGACGCGCTCGACGGCAAGGTGATCATCGACATTACCAACACGGCCTCTCCAGACTTCACGGGCCTTGTCTCTCCCGCCGGCAGTTCTGGTGCGCAGGAGATCGCCAAAATTGTCCCTGCCGGCGCATCTGTGGTGAAAGCGTTCAACACGCTCTTCGGCCACGTCCTGGCCAAAGGCGGCCGCCTCGACGCGTTCATCGCCGCCGACGATGCGAAGGCCAAGGCGCGTGTCTCGACGTTCGTCGAGCGTCTCGGGCTGCGTCCGCTGGATGTCGGCGGCCTGCACATGGCCCAAACGCTCGAGGCGCTCGGGCTGATGATGATCGGTCTGGCCAAGAACGGTGCCGGTACCTGGGACATCGCCTTGAACGTCGATATTGGCTGAAACCTGCATCATAAGTTCATGGCGTCGCGGTCAGCGTTTGCAGCGCCCCGGCCGCGGCGACAGGCAAGGTCTGCTGGCTATGTGGCCCGACTTATTTTTCACAAATCCTTCACCGCCCGACAACTGCTCTAAACCTAGATTGGCGCCACTTGCGTGGTGCCGGTCAGTCTGACCCTCGATGGCGCCATACCTCTCTGCAACCGAGCGATGCCATGGCGTATAGGCTGATCGATGATTCCCCGGCTTTTGGGCCCCTTGAACCTGTCCGGAAACCTGCGCTGGGGCGTCATCGTGCGCGCCGTCTGATGCTGCTGATACTGGCAAGCGTGGCGATTGTCTGTGCCTGGCGGGTGAGTGCTTCGCGTGTAGTCGAGTTGGGTGACGACCCGCACCTGTTTCATGCCCAGGTCGCGGCGCACTGGCAGAGTGGCGACGTGTTGCTGTTGATCCGGCACGCCGAACGCTGCGATCGATCCGAACACCTCTGTGCCGGTGACCCGACCGGTATCACCGTGCAGGGCAGCGATGCGGCGGGGCAGGTGGGTGAAGGCCTGCGCCAGCTTGGGCTCAGCCGAGCGCAGATGGTTTCCAGCGAGGCGTTACGAACGCGCCAGACTGCTGAGGCGATCGCCGGCCATTCGGTGCCGACTGCCGACTGGGCGAGCGAATGTGGCAGTGATTTCAGTCGCGCGGCCTTGGCGCACAAACGCCCGGGCGAGAATCTGGTGGTAATAACCCACAGCGGCTGCATCGACCGCTTCGAGCGCACGGCGGGCATTGCTGGTGGCGGGCGCTCCAGTGAATACACCGAGGCGTTGTTCGTCGAACTGGACGGTGTGCATCCGGCACAGATGCTCGGTTTGGTGGCGTCGGCTCAGTGGCAAGGCCTGGCGCTGGGGCCACAGCGATGAGTGCCCGCGCGCATTACTACCTGCTCAATCTGGGGCTGCCATTGCTGCTGGTGCTGGGGGTGTTTATGGCATTCGATCTGACTGATCTGGACCGCATGATCAGCGACCGGCTTTACGATCCGGCCGTGGCCATGTTCCCGCTGCAACATGATCGGCTGTTTGAGAAAGTCACTCACAAGTGGGCGAGAATCCTGCCCAACCTGGCCGGTACCCTGGCGATTGTCTGCGCGGTGCTGTCGTTTACCGGCCCGCTTTTGGCCGGACGGCAACACCCTCGCCTTGCTCGGCTGGTCACGGGCCTGCAGTGGTGCGCCCACCATCGTCGTGATTTCTTTTACATGATCGTGGCGTTCGCCATCAGTACTGGGGTAATTCACTATTTCAAAAGCCATACCAGCGTCTATTGCCCGGTGGAAACCACGCTTTATGGCGGTAGTCAGCTGCACAGCCTGTGGTTCGAGAACTTCGATGCGTGGACGCGGCCAGGCGCGGGTCGCTGCTGGCCAGGCGGTCACGCATCGAGTGCCTTCAGCCTGTTTGTGTTTTATTTCATTGCCCGGCGTTGTCGCTGGCGGTGGAGCAGGGTGGTGTTCTGGGGAGTGGTTGTACTGGGCATGATCTATGGCACGACGCGGGTGCTGCAGGGCTGGCACTTCATGTCGCACACACTGTGGGCAGGTCTTTTCGTATGGTTCAGCACCTGGCTCACAGCCTTGCTGTTTTATGGTCGAGCAGCCCTGCAGGCGCCCGTGCTGCAATCCCCGATAGCGCATTCGCCATTGAGGAACGCAACGCCATGAAGATTCTGGTCATCGAAGATCATCAGGACATCCATGACAACCTCCTCGAATACCTGCAGCTCAGGGGGCACGAAGCGGTCGGCGCACTGGATGGCCGGCGCGGCCTGAACCTGGCGGCGACGCAGCCGTTCGACGCCATCATCCTCGACATCATGTTGCCCGGCATCGACGGCAACGTGATCTGCCAGAGCCTGCGCGATCAAGCCCAGTCGCAAGTGACCATCGTGATGCTCAGTGCCCGCGACGAGCTGGAGGACCGGCTGACGGGATTCGCCATGGGCGCTGATGACTACATCACCAAGCCCTTTGCCATGGCCGAGGTTCTGGCCCGTGTGCAGGCCGTGGCGGCACGACGCCTGCGTAAGGGCGGACGGGTAATGAGTGTCGGTGATTTGCACTATGACCTCGACACCCTCGAAGTGACGCGGGGCGGGCGCTTGTTGAAACTCAATCCCACCCATATGAAGTTGCTCGAACTGCTGATGCGCCGAAGTCCGCACCTGGTCAAACGCGAAGAACTTGAACAGCTGCTGTGGCGACGGGACACGCCCAGCTGTGAAAGTTTACGCAGCAATATCCATACGATGCGCCGTTCTCTGGACAAGGGCACGGCTGAAACTTTGCTGCACACGGTGCACGGCTTGGGCTACAAGTTGTGCGCCGACGCGCATAAAAAAACAGGCGTCTTCAGCCGCGTTTTATTGGGAAATTTTTCACAAGAAATTGATTGATGCCTGCCTATCGTTGGCGGCAAGAAAGCGCTGCTCCAGGCGAATGGCGCACCCCTTCCTGATCCCTTATTTCGCAGGCTGCCATGTTGCGTATCAGACCCGTTCGCCCTGAATTTGTGTCGTTGCTGGCCAGCGCATTTCTGCTGTTGGCATTCAATTCGGTGTTGTGGCAGCACCTCGGCACCATGACCCAGGCGCTCCATCTGCGCGGGGCGTTCGCGGTGATCCTGTATGGCGTGTTCTTCATTACGATGACGCTGTTGAGTTTCCCGTACCTTCAGAAAGTCATGCTGGTGGGTCTCTGTCTGGTCAGCTCGCTGGTGGCTTACTTCATGAGCCAGTACGGCGTGATGATCGATGCCGGCATGTTTCGCAATGTCACCGAAACCAATGTCACTGAAGTTCGCGATCTGCTGTCGCCGGGTTTGCTGTGGCATATCGCGTTGCTGGGGGTGCTGCCGTCGCTGATCCTGTTCAAGGCCCCGGTTGCTTATCGGACCTGGCCCAGGGAACTGGCCGCCAGGCTGGCATTAGTCTGCATCGCCGCCGTGCTGGTGGGGGTCGTGGCCTGGAGCAACTACCAAGGCTTGGCTTCGCTTTTTCGTAATCACCATGAATTGCGCTTGATGGTGGTGCCCAGCAACATCATCGGCGCAACCGCAGGCTATCTTCGTGAACAGGTGGCGTCTGCCCGTGAGCCCTTCGCGAAAGTGGGCGACGACGCCCACCGCTCACCTGCGGCACTGGCGCATCGGCGCCCGTCGCTGACGGTGCTGGTAGTAGGGGAGAGCGCGCGCGCCGACAATTTCGGCGTCCTGGGTTATGGCCGCGATACCACGCCGCAACTGGCCAGGCAGGCGGGGGTCATCGCTTTCCCCAACGTGCATTCATGCGGCACCGAAACCGCGGTGTCGGTGCCCTGCATGTTCAGCAATCTGGGCCGCAAGGACTACAACGCCAGCAAGGTGCAGAACCGCGAGGGCCTGCTGGACGTGTTGGTCCGTGCCGGCGTTGACGTGCACTGGCGCGATAATCAGTCCGGCTGCAAAGGGGTGTGCGACCGTGTCGGCATCGAGGATGTGAGCAAAGCCACCGACCCGGCGTTGTGCGCCCACAGCGAGTGCCGGGACGAGATCCTGCTGCTGGGGCTCGATGCCTACATCGATAACCTGCAGCGCGATACGGTGTTGGTGCTGCACCAGATGGGCAGCCACGGGCCGGAGTATTTCAAGCGTTACCCCAAGGCCTTCGAGCGGTTCACCCCGGTGTGCCAGAGCAACGCCCTCAATGACTGCAGCCAGGACAGCATCGTTAATGCCTACGACAACACCATCGTCTATACCGACCACGTGTTGTCCAGCTTGATCGATGTGTTGCGCCGCCATCAGAACAAGGTCGACACGGCGATGGTCTACCTGTCCGACCACGGTGAATCCCTCGGCGAATTCAACTTGTATCTGCATGGCACGCCTTATCTGTTCGCGCCGGAGCAACAAAAACATATTGGCATGCTGGCCTGGTTTTCCGCCGGCTATGAACAGGACGTCGGCCTCAACAGCCACTGCCTCGAACTGGCCCGCACCCAGCCACTGAGTCAGGACAATCTGTTCCATTCCATACTGGGGCTGCTGGACGTACAGACCGGGGTTTATCAACCTGACCTGGATATGTTTGCCAGCTGTCGCAGCCCTCAGGTTTGAAGCAATGAAGGCGTAGCTGACCCCGGCAACGGCACGCTGTTCAGCGAACGGCCAGATGGCCACAGCTTCTCGGGTAATCGTTTTAGGGATCACTTCCAGGTGCGTAGCGGCAAGATATCCCGCATGAACGCCTGGAATGCCAGTGCCGCATGGTTACGGGCACCTGAGATTGCCATGGGCTGACGAGGCGTGAATGAAGTATCGTGTCGAGCTGTCGATTCGCGGGACACTCCAGGAAAACCGATGCTCAGTTCACTCGTGTCAAATGGTCAGTTACGCACGTCCGTTCGATCAGAACCGATGGTCCCCTGGTGGAGTTTCACGAAAACAGTTCTGGCTGCGACAGCCCTGACGTTAGTACGTGACGGGCTGGTCAGGTTGGACGCCCCGATTCCTGATCAGCCTTTCACATTGCGGCAGCTGTTGCGGCACGAGGCGGGGCTCGCCGATTATGGTGAACTGGCGGAGTATCACGCAGCCGTCGCTAATAACGAGCCCGCCTGGTCGGCAGAGGAAATGATGCAACGCCTCGACGGTGCTCGCCTTCGATACGGCCCGGGAACGGCTTGGCGGTATTCCAATGTTGGCTACTTGCTCATTGGCAGGCTTATTGAACGGCTGACAGATCAGATGCTTGATGAGGCTGTAAGTGAACGGGCATTAACGCCGCTGGGGCTGTCGAACGTTTACTTCGCTGGAACACGAGCAGACTTCCAAACGACTTATCTGGCCAGTACCTCAAGTTATGACCCCGCGTGGGTCTACCATGGCTTGCTGATTGGCCCCGTTTCGCAAGCGGCGCTCTTGCTGGATCGACTCTTTGGCGCAGGTCTTCTTCCCACGGACCTGCTTGAGCAAATGCAGACAGAACGAACATTGGGCGGCCCGATTCCCGGGCGCCCGTGGATCACCCCGGGCTATGGCCTTGGTGTGATGCAGAGCTCGATTGAAAGCGGATATTCACTGTGCGGGCACACAGGTTGCGGGCCTGGCAGTGTCATTGCCGTTTACCGTATCCGTGACGGCGAAGCATCGGCTTGCTGCGCTGCATTCGAAGCGGACGCCAGTGAAGGGGCTGTCGAAGCATTCGTTGCTGAACAACTGATCCAGGAACGGCGGCATGCCGTTAAAGGCGTTTGAACGGTGATGTCGGCAGCCTTCATGATTGTTCCGTCGCGCTGACGTATATCGGAATGCGTCCAGACCTTTGCGGAATGTTTCCGAAATCTTGTTACGATAGTTATGCACCACCCCAGCTTATGCCATGTAATAGCGTGGAAAAAGACCATCACACGCGTCTGCGTGCTTTAGCAAGGAGCCCCTCATGGGTAACAAACCTGTGAATGATCCGAACGTCAGTGGTCACTCTGTCGGCGACGACGGCATCCCAGCCCCTAGTGGCGCTGCCAATCTGATTGATACCGATTACGTCATCGGGCAAGACAATATCAAGGGAGAGTTTTCGTTCTCACTCGATATTCACGGAAAAGTTTTCATCATCTCCGCCGCCACCATTTTGCTGTTCGTCGTCCTGACGCTCGCACTTCAAAATGAAGTCGAACCGCTCTTCAGTGCGATTCGCAACTGGCTGACGGGGCATCTGGCGTGGCTCTTCATGAGCATCGCCAACATATTTGTCGTGTTGTGCCTGGCATTGATCGTGTCCCCATTGGGCAAGGTCAGATTGGGTGGTCGAGACGCGACACCGGACCACAGTTATGTCGGCTGGTTCTCGATGCTCTTCGCCGCGGGAATGGGCATCGGCCTGATGTTTTACGGGGTTGCCGAGCCCATGTCGCACTTTGCCGCATCAATGGGCGGTGTAACGCTTGATGCAAGTGGGGTGCGCACGGACTGGGCGCCACTGGGCGGGGCTGCAGGCGATGCAAAGGCATCGGCTGATCTGGCGATGGCGGCGACGATTTTCCACTGGGGCCTGCACCCTTGGGCGATTTACGCCATCGTCGCGTTATCTCTGGCGTTGTTTTCCTACAACAAAGGTTTGCCGCTCTCCATTCGGTCGATTTTTTACCCGCTGCTTGGCGAGCGCGTCTGGGGTTGGCCGGGGCATATCATCGATATCCTCGCGGTGTTTGCCACTTTGTTCGGTTTGGCGACTTCCCTCGGCATTGGCGCAGAGCAGGCAGCGGCCGGTATTGAATACCTGTTCGGTATCGAATCCAGCAATCTGAGCAAGGTCGTCTTGATTGTCGGGATCACGCTGATTGCCTTGTGGTCGGTGCTGTCCGGGCTGGACAAGGGCGTGAAGATGTTGTCCCAGATCAACATGGGGCTGGCCCTGCTGTTGCTGCTGTTCATCATCATCGTTGGCCCGACGTTGGCCATCTTTACCGGGTTCTTCAAGAATCTGGTGACCTACGTGGAATACCTGCCGGCCCTGTCTAATCCGTTCGGACGCACTGATACTGAATTCACCCAAGGCTGGACGGCGTTCTACTGGGCCTGGTGGATCAGTTGGTCTCCGTTTGTAGGCATGTTCATTGCCCGGGTCAGTCGTGGCCGCACCGTCAGGGAATTCCTGGTTTCGGTTCTGCTCGTGCCTTCAGTCGTTTCAGTGCTGTGGATGACCACGTTTGGCGGCACAGCCATAGATCAGGCAACCGTGCAGGGCCTGGTCGGGGTCAAAGATGCTGTTCTGGAGTTGAAGCTGTTTGCGATGTTCGAAGGCCTCCCGCTCAAGGAGATCACCTCACTGCTGGGCATTGTCCTGGTCATCGTCTTCTTCATTACCTCGTCGGATTCCGGCTCACTGGTCATCGATACCATTACCGCTGGCGGCAAGGTCGATGCGCCTGTACCGCAACGAGTATTCTGGGCGGTCATCGAGGGCGTAATTGCTATTGCGCTGCTGTTGGGCGGAGGTCTCGTCGCGCTCCAGGCGATGGCAGTGTCGACGGGCTTGCCATTCGCGATCGTGCTGATGATCGGCTGCATCTCATTGGTCAAAGGACTGATGTCCGAGCCCCGATAGCGAGCGGCAGTGATCGCGCTTTACGCTCAGGTTCAAAGGCAGAGGTGTTGTCCACCGAGACACACCTCTGTACTTGACCAGGCACAGCATGTTTCAACAAATCCTCAATTCTTCCGTCGCATACACCATTCAGTTCCACAGCGTTCCGACAGGCGCAGCCGGACCGTGATGGGTGGCAACCTGTGCCTGTAACAACTCGGCGGTGGCCAGGGCATCGGTCAGCGCATGGTGGGCGTGATAGATCGGCAGGTTGTACCGGGCCCGGCTGTCGGCCAGTCGTATGGATTGTTGCGGGCGACGCCAGAGCCGCTTCCACCATACTTGTTTCTGTCTGTGGATCCGGGCTTCCAGCTGCATGGTGTCTATGACCGGAAATTGCAGCCCTTCACCCAGGTGTTTCAGAAAAGCCTGATTGAGGAATCCGCGCTCGATGGTTCGATAATGAACGACCATGATCTTGCCGGCCATGGCATCCAGTAGCGTCTCGACTATCTCCCCGAACGCTGGCGCTCCTGAAATCTCTGCGTGGGTGATGTGGTGGAATGTGACGGATTTTCCGCTCAGTTCCGAGCTGGGCTTTACCAGCCAATACTGCGCTTCCCTGCAGCGGATCCGTTGCAGGGTGCAGGGCAGCAAGCCGATACTGACGATGCTGTTTGCCTGAGCATCCAGCCCGGTAGTTTCCACATCCATGGCGAGCAACTGCACGCTATCGATGGCTGTTTGTGCGCAGACGACCCCGGCTTGATAGAACTTCTGCAAGGCTGGATGCCTGGCTTCAAGCGCCAGTTGTGCGAACCGGGCAGACCAGTCATGCATTCGATTATCCGGGGGCGTCTTGACGTCTTTCATTGCGAAAGCCGTCCCTTTGCCGGATAGCGGAAGCGCAGGAAGTTCTGACCATTGCTCAAGACCTGGAACGCCTCTTTGAGGTTGTGCCGCTCACTGTGGGAAAAGCGCTCGGGTTCGATGTAGTTATCGGGGCTGGAGCCGTGCTCAAGCGCGTCTGCCTGATGGCGGATACGGACCATGGAGAGAAACTCCAGGGCATACCTGAGGTGTTTCACTGCTTCAGGCGGCATGACGTTGGCCGCAGCAATGGAATCCAGCCGATCAAACGAATTCTGCGCAGCGCTGCCGCAGGCGAGGGCATGAATACGGATCAGGTCGGTCAGTGGCGCGGTGCCACGTCCCTTGAGGTTGATGATGCGTTTTTGCTGACCGTCGGTCTCGACGACGAAGGTGCGGAAGAAGCCCAGCGGTGGCGTTCGGTTGAGCGCAATTCTGGCCATTGCATTCAGGAAGGCAGGGCTGGACGCGGATTTGCTGGCACACAGATCCTTGAGTTCCTGAACAAACTCAAGCTGACCATAGACCCCGTCCAGGTCGAAAAAGATGCAACTGTTGAGCAGCGTTGCCGGGTTCGGCTTTTCGATCCACTGCTTGAAATAATTGCGCCACACGCTCAGGGGTTGGCGCCACTGATCATTGCTCGCCATTATTCCACCTTTGCAATAGGTATAGCCGCATGCGGCCAGACCATCGCTGACAAAGGTAGCCAGGCTGCGGAAGTAGCCGTCATGCAGCGCCGCATCAAAACGGTCGTCGAGCACCAGCGCATTATCCTGATCCGTGACCAGTAATTGCTCGTCCCGTGCCATCGAGCCCAGCACCATGAAGCAGTAGGGAACCGGTGGCGGGCCGAGCTTCTTTTCAGCGAGCTCAAGCAGGCGCTGTGTGAAGGCTCTGCCTATCCCGGAAATTGCACTGCCAATCATGTGCGCCGTTGCGCCATCGCGCACCATACGGATGTAAGTGCCTTTGAGGTCCCGCAACAGCGATCGCAGACCTTCCACCGACGTCTGGTTGGAGATTCTGCCCACCAGGTACAGGCTGCTGTGGGATTCGTAGCGGATGATGTCCGACAGGTTGATCAGCCCCGCCGGTCGACCATTCCTGAGCACGGGAAGGTGATGAATATTTCGCCGCAGCATGACCAGCATGGCTTCAAACACTGAATCGTCTACGCCGATTGATACCGGGTCTGCGGTCATGATTTCGCTGACGGCGGTGGCTTCACCGTCGAGCCCGGCTGCGACGACGCGGGTGCGCAAGTCCCGGTCGGTGACGATGCCCTGCATCTCTCCCCCTTCAAGCCCGGCGGGCGACATCACTACCACACATGCCACACGATGTTCAGCCATGAGCCTGGCGGCATCGCCCACCGTGGCGTCAGAGGCCACCCACACCAGTGAGCGCGAAAGCAGGGCACGGCATCTGAGCTGGATCAGTTCGCTGGCACGCCCTTGTGCCTCGACTGCAGTCTTGAGCCTGGAATGGCCCTCGGCTTCGACAAAGTCAGCGAAGGCGTCATGTTGCGCGCAGAGATCGGCGAACACGTCGGCGGGAATGAAGTAGACAAGGCTGTCCTCCAGCGCCCGCGCCGGGAAACGCACCTTGTTACTGCGCAACAGCCCGGCCTGGCCAAAGATATCGCCTTCCACCAGACGGTTATAAAGTTCGCCATTGCGTCGATAAATCTCGACTGCGCCACTGCGCACGTAGTGCAAGTCCTGGATGACCGCACCCGCTTGCAGAATCTCACTGCCGGCCTTGAAGTAACTGACTTCAATACGCCGCGCGATCGTCTCGATTACTTCCCTTGGAAGCGAGTCAAACGGAGCGAAGCGACAGAGATGGTCGCTGATCTCCTGTAATTCGATTTGCATGAAACCTCATGATGGGCCGACTGTGGCAGGGGCTGCGGCTGCCAGATGTTGCCACCACACCACATCCTGATGCGACCAGCAAGTCCGGAGCCTGCATAAGCGCGCATTCGCTCCATTGCGCTGATCCGCGACCCAGTCAACCCTTACTGTGCTTGACCTCCAGCTTGTTGAACGTAACCTGCGCGCCTTCGGACTTGTAGCCGGTATTGTCCAGAGCGTAGGCCCCGGCCTTGAAATACAGCTGCTTGTTCTGCCAGCTTTTGCTGAGCTGCTTGCCCCAGCGGTTACCTTGCGAAATCACATGCAGGTAGCCCGCCGAGCTCAAGCGAATCTCGTAGGTGAACCGCTTGTTCAAATCGACATCCTCGGCAATCACTACCTTGGTGTCCGCGCTGCCCGGCTTGAGTCGATAGTTGGCAATGACGCTGCCGGTCTGCCTGGCCTTGTCGTAGACATACTCGACCTTCAGCAGCGGGCCTTTGCCCTGGTAGATATGAATCTGCCCGATAACCACTCGGCCTTCGGACGGCACCTGGTTGACTGACAGGCTGGCCGTCATCCGGTGATCGGCCTTGGGGTACTTCCAGTTGCGCAGTTCACCGTCCTTGTACGTCTCGCGAAGTTCACTGCGGGCAAACTCGGATTTGGAGGTGGTCCCGCCCGTCACCGGTGCCCAGAAAAACAGGGTATTGCCGGCGCGGAAGTACGCATCCGAATAACCGTCCACCAAGCGCGGCGTCTCGATGACTCGGGCAGGCGCGCCAACCGGGATGGTCAGGTTCCAAGTGCTTAGATCGATCATGGCGTGGGCTCCCTGATAGGTTGTGGGTAAATTCGCAGGTAATGCAAAAGCCCATCAACAGGGCTTTTGCTGGCCGACAACATGGCTGAGGGAGGTTGCCTGGAATAGTCATGAACATCGGAATGCTCACGGCACCCCCTGTTTAACATGAATTGATCAGCCACACTCCGGCCAAGTCCGGAAGAGCGATGTGCTGCTCACGCGAGCAAAGGGAAGAGGGCTTGATTGATTGCTGGTCCATCGCTCCGCGAACCCGGGTGCTTGATAGAGAAAACGCTTGGCCAACGCGTCAAAAGCGCCACCGCTGGACCTCACAAAACCCTCAAAGCAATCGTTAAATGGCAGAATCCCCTCAACTTGATCGTTTTGGAGACCACCATGCTTCGTGCGTTTGAACGAAGGCTCGACCCTTTTCCTCCTGACGAGGTACCGCCGCCGCCCAACGGCCTGGCTCGTTTCCTGTGGGCGTGCACCCGCGGCGCCCGCGGTTACATCCTGGCGTTTGCGCTGCTCAGTGCCGGCGTGTCGATTTACGAAGCCTGGCTGTTTTCCTTCCTCGGACAGGTCGTGGACCTGCTGTCGACCTGGCAGGCCGGCGGTGATGCAGCTGCGCAGGAAAGCCGGGTGCTGTGGGGCATGGGCATCGTCATGGTCGCCAGTGTCGGGCTGGTGGCGTTGCGCACCATGGTCCAGCACCAGATATTGGCGATCAATTTGCCATTGCGGCTGCGCTGGGATTTCCATCGCCTGATGCTGCGCCAGAGCCTGTCGTTTTTTTCCGACGAGTTTTCCGGCCGGGTCACGACCAAGGTGATGCAGACTGCGCTGGCTGTGCGCGATGTGCTGTTCACCTTGATCGAGATCGCACCCGGTATCGGCGTGTATTTCATCGCGATCATCGCGCTGGCCGGTGGCTTCGCATTGAAACTGATGCTGCCGTTCGTGGCCTGGATCGTGCTGTTCGGGCTGGCCATGGTGTACTTCGTGCCGCGCCTGGGGAAAGTCGGGCAGGAGCAGGCCAATGCTCGGTCGATGATGACCGGGCGCATCTCGGACGCCTACACCAACATCACCACGGTGAAGCTGTTCTCCCACTCCAATCGCGAAGCGCATTTTGCCCGTGCGGCGATGGAAGATTTCAAACAGACCGGCTTCCGCCAGATGCGTCTGGTCAGCCAGTTCGAGATCGTCAATCAGGCATTGGTGGTGATGTTGATCATGGCGGCAGGGGGGTATGCCTTGTGGCTCTGGCATCAGGGTGAAGTCGGCGCAGGTGCTGTGGCAGCGATCACCGCCATGGCGTTGCGCATCAACGGCATGTCGCACTGGATCATGTGGCAGATGACCTCGCTGTTCGAGAGCATCGGCACCGTTCAGGATGGCATGGCGACGCTGACCCTCGGCACCAAGGTGCGGGACGCGCCGGATGCGGGCGTGCTGGTGACTTCCGGCGGCGCGGTGACTTTCGATAACGTGAGCTTCAACTACAACGGCGAACGCCAGGTGCTCGATGGTCTGAGCCTGAACATTCGTCCGGGCGAAAAAATCGGCCTGGTCGGCCGCTCCGGTGCCGGCAAGTCCACGCTCATCAACCTGTTGCTGCGTTTCTACGACGTCGACAGCGGCAAGATCTGCATCGACGGCCAAGACATCGCGCATGTGACGCAAGACAGCCTGCGCAGCTCCATCGGCATGGTTACGCAGGACACCTCGCTGCTGCACCGTTCCATTCGCGACAACATCGCGTACGGCCGTCCCGATGCGACCGACGCGCAAATACGCACCGCGGCGGCCAATGCCCAGGCCGATGGATTTATCAGCCAGTTGAGCGATAAGCAAGGTCATACCGGTTACGACACGCTGGTGGGTGAGCGCGGCATCAAGCTCTCCGGCGGCCAGCGCCAACGCGTCGCGATTGCCCGGGTGATGCTCAAGAACGCGCCGATCCTGCTGCTCGACGAGGCCACCAGCGCGCTGGACTCGGAAGTCGAAGTGGCCATCCAGGAAAGCCTCGATGAAATGATGCAGGGCAAAACCGTGATCGCCATCGCCCATCGGCTGTCTACGATTGCGGCGATGGACCGGCTTATCGTCATGGATGACGGGCGCATCATCGAGCAGGGGACCCATACGGAGTTGCTCGGCAAGAACGGCGTTTATGCGCGGCTTTGGCAGCATCAGAGTGGCGGGTTTCTGGGGGAGGACAAGGGTGTGGTTGAGGTCATGGATCAGGAGTGATTGCCGAGAGTGCCGGGCAGTAGGTGAGAAAGGAGGGCATGTTGGTTGCCGCTCAGCAATGGCTGCGCTTGCCGATTGTGGGTGGTCCGAGATGGGGGCAATCAACCCGCGGCAGCCGGTCAGCAGGAGCGGTAGGACGCGGACGTTGGGTACCTCTGAAACACTCGCAAAGGGGGCAGCTTGCATCTGGGCCTTCAAGGATTTGTAAGAGTTGGTGAGCCAACCGCAGACGCTTTCAGTCTTTCTTTTTAGGAACTCGCAGAACAATGAACACTGAGCTGGTTAGAAAATATATGTCTGCGATATGCGGATCGTCACGACCGTTGGTGCGGGACCCGCGACTCCTGATGGATTCAAGCGGGGATCTTAAAATCTACTATGCGCCATTCGAATATATCAATCCGAGTGCACGCATTGTCTTGGTCGGGATCACACCGGGCCCTACTCAGATGGTCAACGCCAATAACGAGGCTCGACTCTCGTTGCAAGCTGGAAGATCCCACGCGGAAGCCATCCAGTCTGCCAAAAATGTCGGTGCGTTCAGTGGCGAGCCGTTAAGGGGAAACCTGATCAAGCAGCTAAACCATTGGGGTTTCCATCAGTGGCTCAGCCTGAAAGATTCAAGTGATTTTTTCTCGACATCGCGCCATCTTGTACACACCACATCACTGCTTCGCTATCCCGTTTTCGTCAATGATGGCGATTATCGTGGCTCTCCAGACATGACCAAAAATGCGCTGTTAAGAAAGTATCTGCTGGATAACTTTGTAGCAGAGGTCGAGACACTGAAAGACGCCGTCTTTGTTGGTTTGGGGCCACAGGTGCAGAAAGTGCTGGATCGCCTCATTCAAGAACGGGTGTTGAGAGCCGATCGTGTGGTCGGCGGGATGCTGCACCCATCGGGTAACTGCACCTACCGAATCAACTACCTGATCGGTGACCGAAAGGGACCTGTCCCTCATGCGACCAATCCCGAACCCTACGACCAAGGGCGCAGGGCATTTCAGCAAACCTTTCTTGGCATAAGTCCCTAAGCTGGGTCAGCAAGTAGGGCTTCAAAGCCATGAGCTCGCGCTCATTCTCACTCAGCTATGAACCATTGGATAAAATCAGCTCCGGAGGATGCACATGCCTGATCCAGCAATATTTGAGGGCGCTCATTTTCAAACGATACTTACGCAAGAACCGCTAAAAGACGCCACAGTCTTTTCCCAAGGCTCAAGCAGCATGCTGTTCGAGCGCGGTGACCGCCTCTATCGCCTGACTCTTGAAGGGTGTGGCCATAACTTCCTCGCCCGGCAGTGGGCCGAGGGCAATCGCCATGTTGTCGAGATCATTCGCGATTACGGTGCAGTCGGTCCTTCCGACTCCCCACTCCCAGGAAGCGAAAATGAGTTTTACTGGCTGGCCGAAGTTGAAAGGTTGGCGGCCATAGATGAGGACAACGAACCTTTACTTGCCGGGGTATTGTCGGAGTTACTGGATGACAATGACGATTTACCAGACAACTGCACGCTTCGTGAACGATGCCGGTCCTTGGTCGATGAGCATCCGGAGTTGGCGGGGGTATTGATAACTCTCGCCAAGGCGGCGGAGTTTGCGCAGCGCCATGACGGTAACGTCGATGCCAAGCTTGACAACATTATGAGACGACCCGCTACTGGGGAACTGGTCTGGATCGACCCTCTGGGCGGGTGTTTTTATGGGCCATAATTCGTCAAAGCAACAGGACGACCTTCGGATACGCACGCCTCAACTTCTATACTTCAGCGCCTCGACGAAAGCGGAAAAGGCAGGAGACGCCTGGCGTCGGTTGGGGTAATACAAGTGGTAACCCTGAAACACCGGACACCAGTCGGCCAGGACTTCTTTGAGTCGGCCGTCGGCCAGATACGGTGCGACCAGCTGTTCAGGTACGTACGCCAGACCAATGCCATCAACGGCGGCATTGAGCACATGCATGATGCTGTTGAACACCAGTTGCCCATCTGGCTTGACCGTGAACACCTTGCCCTCTTGTTGAAACTCCCAGGCATAAATTCCCCCTGATGGCCGGTGCCGGATATTGACGCAATCATGGTCGGTCAACTCATGGGGCGTCGTCGGTACCGGATGGTGTTCGAAGTAGGCTGGAGAACCCACCACAGCCAAGCGCCAATCCGGCCCTATGCGAACGGCGATCATGTCCTTGCTGATCGATTCGCCCAAGCGAATGCCGGCATCGAAGCGTTCCTCGACCACGTTGGTGAACCCATAGTCGACGTAGAGCTCCAGCGTGATATCCGGGTAGTGCTTCAAGAAACCTGCAAGCATCGGTCGAATGCACAACTCGATCTGATCGTCAGTGCAGGAAATTCGAATCGTGCCACTGGGCTTGTCGCGTAATTCGCTCAAGGCCTCAAGCTCGACAGCGATCTGATCAAACAGCGGGGCGATCGAGCGCATCAACCGTTCTCCCGCCTCGGTGGGGGACACGTTGCGCGTCGTGCGGGCCAGCAGACGTATGCCCAGTCTTTGTTCCAGTGCCCGAATCGTATGACTCAGTGCCGACGGCGTTACGCCCAGTCTGGCCGCGGCTTTGGTAAAACTCTGATCGCGCGCCACCGCCAGAAAGGCTTGGAGATCGTTGACTTTGGTATTGGCCATTGCTGAGCTGGTCTCAAAACTACATGAAGATTACGCTTACTAATCAAGTTATCCCGAATCCGTCAAGCTCTGTCGCCTATGTGGAACGGAGTATTGATCATGAGCGAGACACTTGAATGACGGCCCAGGTATTCGACACACCGGCAGAGGATGCACGCGGCGCGCCGGGCACTGCAGAGTCGCCGGCTTACTGGAGTGGCATCTACGCGATGACGCTGTGCGTATTCGCGCTGATCGCCTCGGAATTCATGCCGGTCAGTTTGCTCACGCCGATTGCTTCGGAACTGCACATCAGTGAAGGGCTGGCCGGGTATGGGATCGCCATCTCCGGCGCCTTCGCGGTGCTGACCAGCCTGTCGATCTCCCGGCTCGCTGGCGCAATAGACCGCAAGACGCTGTTGCTGATACTCACCGGGATGATGTGCGTGTCGGGCCTGGTAGTCGGGTTGGCGCCAAACTATACGGTCTACATGATCGGTCGTGCGTTGATCGGCGTGGTGATCGGCGGTTTCTGGTCAATGTCGGCAGCCATGGCCATGCGCCTGGTACCGTCCCGCAGCGTGCCCAAGGCTCTGGCAATCTTCAATGGCGGCAATGCGTTGGCAACGGTAGTGGCCGCCCCGCTGGGAAGCTATCTGGGCGGTATCATCGGTTGGCGGGGTGCGTTCTTCTGCCTGATTCCGGTAGCGATCATCGCGCTGATCTGGCAATGGATCAGCCTGCCAGCCATGGCCGCGGCGCCGCGCAAAGCCGGCGAGGGCAATGTCCTTCAACTGTTGAAGAAGCCTTTGATCAGTTTCGGCGTGCTCAGTGTGGGCCTTTTTTTCATGGGCCAGTTTGTACTGTTCACCTATCTGCGCCCCTTCCTGGAAACCGTCACGGGGGTAGATGTCTCTATGTTGTCGATGATCCTGCTGGTCATTGGTGTGGCGGGTTTTGTCGGGACCGTCCTGATCAGCAGTTTCCTGAAAATCGGTCTGTATCGGGTCCTGATTTGCATTCCACTGCTGATGGCCGCCATCGCACTTTCCTTGATTGTCTTTGGCGAAGGAGCCGTGGCAGCGTTTGTATTGCTGGGGCTGTGGGGTCTGATCGCGACGGCAGCGCCGGTGGGATGGTGGTCATGGTTGGCCAAATCGTTACCCAAGGATGCTGAAGCCGGCGGCGGCCTGATGGTGGCAGTCATTCAGCTGTCCATTGCACTGGGCTCAACCCTCGGCGGGTTGCTGTTCGACGGGAGCGGTTATCGCATGACATTTCTGGCGAGCGCTCTTTTGCTGGTGCTCGCCGCCGTGATGACTTTTTTCACGGCGCGCAAACAGGTTTGAGGGCTGGCGTTTGAGCAAGACGGGCAACTGAAGGTATTTGCCAGACCGGATTTGATCCAACAGTCTGGGACTGGCCGATTGTTGACTGCCACGACCGAGCGCAATCGGCGCTAAAGCGCTCGCACAATCCCGGCATTCTTTTCGGTCAGCAGTGGACGGCCTACGGTTCTGATAAATTGGTACAAGTCACTACCTTCTCGAGACCCACGATCAATGAGAGTTATTCGTAGCAAAGATTTCACCGCCACTCGCGCTTGGGGTGCTGACGACATAGCTAACATGGACGGAACCACCGTCCGCCTCCACTGGACCGACCAGCCATACAAGTGGCATGTCAATGATGGTGAGGAGGTATTCGCAGTTCTCGACGGCACGGTAGATATGCATTATCGCGAGTCAGGCATAGAACGCGTCGTGACATTGGTGGTTGGCGACGTGTTTTTCGCAGGGGTTGGCTGTGAACATGTTGCGCATCCTCGTGGAGAAGCGCGGATTCTGGTCATCGAACGTGAGGGCAGCGATTGGTTGCCCAAGCTTTCGCTCATCGTTACCAAATAGACGACTGCCCCCCTGAAAGCCGGCCAAGCGCTAAAAACAAACCCCTGACAGAAAACCTCGACGGTCATCAATTCGACACCTTCATGGCACACCATGGCCTGCGGATTACTTCGTGCTGGACCTGGCATCAAATTGGAGGGCGCCGTTCATGGGTAATACGATCGCCGCAGCAAAACAAAAAGAGCCGAAAAGGCGCGCCACGGTGATCTATCGGCGTGACGAGGAAATATTGTTTGTGCGCAAACGCCACGCGAAATGGAATTTGCCCGGCGGCCGCATCGAAGAAGGTGAGACGCCGCTTCAAGCCGCTCTGCGCGAGATGGTAGAGGAAACCGGGCTCGCCTTTGACCAACTTTCCTATATCTCCGAATACGAAGACAGCAGGGCCACTCACTTCTTGTTTGAAGCTACCTTGGAACGGCAGCACAAGCCTCGCCCATGCAACGAGATCGATGCCTGTCGCTGGTTCTCAACGAAGGACCTGGACAAGCGCAGTGTGCGTGGCTCTATCAGGACATTGCTCAAGCACTGTCGGCTCGAGTCAGGTGATCGATCCGTCACCCTGATTGCCGGGTAGAAAACTCGAGGGTGCCGGCGGGGAAGGGCAGCGCAGTCGATCTGGAAAGACGCTGCCAGCTCAGCTCAGGAAGAAAATACTTCCGGCCGTTGCTGCACAGTCCCGTTGTATCTGCGCGATTGCTGCCACGCCAGCTGTGCCTGAACGTCTGCGGCAGCCTGCAAGACTTTCTGCGCCCAGTTCTCATCTTGCGGATTGACTACGACCACGCGAAATCCGTAATCACGGCCTTCAATTTGAACGCCTTCGGAATCATCGACATGCAAGTCGATATCGAAAGCTGGCGGAAATTTCGAAGGGGAGTTCGCGAGTCCACGGGCCTCAAGCGCACGGTTGTGCACAACGCTGTTGACTACGCCGTCAACGTGGATCCCGTACAACATCAGCCAGCGGCGGATGTAAGCCGGTGTCCGCCCGGACGACGTGTACACCCAGATGCTGCAGCCCTGGCGACGCAACTCTCGAGTCAGCGAGCGTGTGCCGAGGCGCAGCGGCTCACCCAGCAAACGGTGAACAAAGGCTGGCAGTCGGCTTGGCTCGACGTCGCAGTGGTCCAGTTGGCAGGCCAGCGTGTCATCGATATCAAAGGAGATACGCACGCGCGGCGCTTGGCGCCGCAGCAGGCCGCGCTGAACGGCTTCACCGGCACGGCTGATCGAGTTTTGGCATTTGCTGAACATTGAAGAGTTCATCAATGGCCCCCTTGGTAGACGGGCAGGGGCGTGTCTTTGAGAAAAAACTTCATCGGGTCAGGTGCCTGTTCTTCCAGGAAATGTGCGTATTTTTTCTTGATCTTGGGCAGCTCGTATAACGCCTTCACACCATGTTTGGCAGAGTTGCGTATCACCGAGGACGGGTTGAAGTAACCCTCGGCGTTTTCCAGGCTCAACACGAACGGCGGCAAACCTGCGCGCATGAGCAAGTAGCTGACGATGAGCGAGCCGCTTCGGTTATTGCCTTCGATGAACAGTTGCGGCTTGCTGAGGATTCGCACATAGACACCGGCCGCGCGCTTCCAGACGGATTCGCTGTGATACGCGCAGTACCAGTTGTACAAATCCTTTATCCCGCCCTCGACGTTGTTGAAGAAGTGCTCTTCGGTCGCAATCAGGTGCTGGGCATATTCCAGTCGACGCGCAGGATCTCGCCCGCAGAGAACGGTGGCGTTGATCTCCAGCATTAGATTGAGCTGTTGCAAGTCAAACAGGTCGACGCCACGTGCGACATAGTCGTCAACCAGTGCATAGCCTTCCAGCATGTTGTGCAGCACCTCGTCCGTCAGGGGATCGCGCGGCTCGGTAAAGTGCTGGCTGAGCGCGGCAAAGCGGCTCTGCACTTCTCGCAAAGCGCGTTCAATCGCTGGCAAATCAAGACGACGTGTTGCAGACATTGGCTTTCCTGAATAACGCTGGGTACGAAGGTAATGCGACCGTAGACCGCCAGGGCCTGCCTCGCGGCATGCGGCCCTGGGCGGACGGGTGCTGATCAGCTGAACTTGCCGCTGATGTAATCGCCGGTCATTTGTTCGCGCGGGTTATCGAAGATCTGTGCAGTCGGGCCCATCTCGACCAGATAGCCGGTACGGGTGCCCTGGGAAATATCCACCGAGAAAAAGGCTGTGGTGTCCGCCACGCGAATGGCCTGTTGCATGTTGTGGGTGACCAGGGCGATGGTGTAATCCTTCTTCAGCTCGACCATCAATTCCTCGACCCGGCGGGTGGCGATCGGGTCGAGTGCCGAGCAGGGCTCATCCAGCAGCAGCACTTCGGGTTCGGTGGCGATGGCGCGGGCGATACACAGCCGTTGTTGCTGACCACCGGACAGCGACAGGCCGCTGACCTTGAGCTTGTCCTTGACCTCATCCCACAACGCGGCGCCTTGCAGGGCGTGTTTCACGCGATCGCCCAGATCGCCTTTGTAGCGATTGAGGCGCAGGCCGAAGGCGACGTTGTCGAAGATGCTCATCGAGAACGGGTTCGGCTGTTGAAACACCATGCCGATGTAGCGGCGCACGACCACAGGATCCACGCCCTTGCCATAAACGTCCTGCCCGAGGAAATGCACATGGCCTTCGAAGCGAAAGCCTTTGACCAGGTCATTCATGCGGTTGAGGCTGCGCAGCACAGTACTTTTGCCGCAGCCCGACGGACCGATAAAGCCGGTGATTTTGTTCTTTTCGATCGGCACGTGGCTGTCACGAACGGCCAGGAAATTACCGTAGAAAATCTTGTCCAGCTTGCAGTCCATGACCACAGGTTCCTGGGTGACAAACGGAGCGGCTATTTGCGCAGATGATACGTTCAAGATTCAGGTGCTCCCGTTATCAATACTTGGGCTTGCCGAAGATACGGCTGACAATGTTCACGACCAATACGATCATCACCAACACCAGCGAGGCCGCCCATGCGAGCTCGAGCTGGTTGTCAAACGGCATGCCGGAGAAGTTGTAAATCAGCACGGCAAGCGATGCCGTCGGATTCATGACCTCCAGGCTGCCTTCATGGAAGATCCAGTAATTGCTGAACAGCGCGGTAAACAGCAGAGGTGCGGTTTCGCCGGCGGCGCGTGCCACGGCCAGCATGACGCCAGTCAGGATGGCCGGCATGCCGGTAGGCAAAACGATTTTCCAGATCACCTGCGAGCGGGTGCAGCCCATGCCGTAGGCGGCGTCCTTCATGACTTTGGGCACCATGCGCATCGACTCTTCAGCGGTGAGCACAACGATCGGCAGCATCAGTACCGCCAGTGCAACGCCACCGGCCGGTGCGGAGTAGGTCCCCGTCGTCATCACCACCAGCGCGTAGGCGAACACCCCCGCCAGAATCGACGGCAGGCCAGTAAGCATCTTGGCGGCAAAGCGTGAAGCGTTTGCCAGCTTGCTGTCCGGGCCGAGTTCGGCGAGAAAGATCGCCGCCATGATGCCGACCGGCACCGCGATCGCTGCGGCGATGCCGACCATGACAAAAGTGCCCGCCATCGCGTTGCCGAAACCGCCGCCCGTTTCGAAGCCGGTCGGTGGCAGCTCGGTGAAGACTTCCAGGCTCAGGCGAGCACCGCCGCGCATGATCAGCATGTAAAGCACGGAAATCAGCGGCACGCTGGCCAACAGAGCGCCAGCCCAGACCAGCGTAGTCAGCACCAGACTGCGCAGGGCGCGGCCTTCAAACTTGCGCTGCAGGCTTGGCATGGCGGTGATAGGGGAGGTGAGGTTAGTCATTATTTGGTACCACGTTGGGCATAAACCATGATCATGGAACCGAGGATGTTCACCAGCAGCGTGATCACCATCAGCACCAGCGCGGCGTACATCAACACTTCGATTTCGTTGGGGCCGGCTTCGGGGAAGTTCAGCGCCAGCAGGGCCGCCAGCGTGTTGGCCGGAGCGAACAAGGAAAGCGAAATATTGTTCGCGTTACCGACAAGCATGGCCAGGGCCATGGTCTCACCCAGCGCTCGACCCAGACCCAGAACCAGGGAGCCGAAAATGCCGGTGGCGGCGGAAGGCACCATGACCTTGAGAATCGCTTCCCAGTGGGTGGTCCCCATGCCGTACGCGGCCTGTTTGGTTTTCATCGGCACGCCGGTAAGAGCGTCCTGGGAAACGGCGGCGATGGTCGGCAGAATCATGATGGCCAGTACCAACGCGGCCGGGAGCAAACCCGGACCGCTCAGGGACGTGCCGAAAAAAGGAATCCAGCCCAGTTCAGAGTTCAACCAGGTAGTCAGCGGCCGAATGGCTGGTATCACCACGTAAATCCCCCACAGGCCGTAAACGACGCTGGGGATTGCCGCGAGTAATTCGACGATGGTGCGAAACACGGCTGCCAGTTTCGCCGGCAGGAAATCCTGAGTCAGGAAGATCGCCATGCTGACGCCGAAAAAGCCTGCGATCAACAATGCGATGAAGGCGCTGTAAAGCGTGCCCCAAATGGCCGGCAGAATGCCGTACTTGCCTTGGTTAACGTCCCACACGCTGCCGAACAGCACGTCGAAACCGTGCTTCTCCATGCCTGGAAGCGCCTTGCGTCCCACCTCGAACACCAGGGCAAATACCACGGCCAGAATCAGTATCACTCCAATTCGCGCAAGCGCACGAAAGGTGCGATCAACCATGAAATCCTTGGTAGAGGGTGGTTGGCAGGCGGAGTCCGGGTTAACCGGTACGACAAAAGGTTGGTTCATGGGCTGATTCCGGAACAAGGGAGAAAACTCTCCCGGCGTGGCTGACAGCCCACACCGAGAGCGGCCTCACGAGCGTTACTGGATGTTGGCGGAAGCTTTGCGAACCTGGTCGACAACCGATGGCGGCAGCGGGATGTAGCCCATCGAGTCGGCGATTTTCTGACCTTCGGTCAGGCTGTACTCGACCATTTCACGCATGGCTTTGGCCTTGGCCGGGTTCTCGTTTTTCTTGCGGAAGATCATCCAGGTGTAGGAAGTGATCGGGTACGACTTGGCGCCGTCCGGATCCGGCAACCAGGCCACCAGGCTTTCCGGCATTTTCACCGCGGCCAGAGCTTCGGCACCGCTTTCTGCGTTAGGCACTACGTAATGACCGGCCTTGTTCTGCAACTGGGCGAAGTCAACCTTGGCCAGTTTGGCGAAGCCGTATTCGATGTAGCCGATCGCGCCCGGGGTCTGGCGTACGGTGGCGGTCACACCATCGTTCTTCGGCGATTTGATGAATTTGTCGCTGGCTGGCCAGTTGACGGTGTTGCCTTCACCCAGCGCAGTTTTGAACTCTGGATTGATGGTTGCAACGTGCTTGGTGAACACCGCAGTGGTACCGCTGGAATCTGCACGCACCACAACCGTGATCGGCATATCGGGCAGTTTCAGCTCCGGGTTGGCCGCGACGATCTGCGGGTCATTCCATTTGGTGATCTTGCCGAGGAAGATGTTGGAGTAAACGTCGCGTGGCAGTTTCAAACCTTTAGGACTGCCTGGCAGGTTGTAGGCCAGGACGATCTCGCCCGCGGTCATTGGCAGCAGTTGCGCGCCCTCGGCAACCTTGGCGATGTCTTCGTCTTTCATGGCCGAGTCACTGGCGGCGAAGTCGACGGTTTTGTTCAGGAAGTCCTGTACACCCGCGCCGCTGCCCTTGGATTGGTAATCCACGGTGACGCCAGCGGTTTTCTTGCTGAAATCCTTGAACCAGGTCAGGTAGATCGGGGCCGGAAAACTGGCGCCGGAGCCAGTCAGGCGCACGCTTTCTGCGGCGAAAGACACTGAGGTGGCACAAAGAGAAACCGTAATGGCCAGCGCTGCAGACTTCATCAAACTTTTCATCGAAGGAGTTCCATGTGATAACGGGCTCCCGAACTTTGCAACATTCTTGTTACGGTTTTATGAATGCGCAGTGTGCGTCGACCGAAGTCTTCGGTGGGGTCTCACAGTGGTCCAATTGCGAGGGCGGATCAGCCTTGAGCTTGCAGTCACTCAACCAGGCATTGACGCGGTCCGTGGTCTCGTTGACGGGTCGAGGCGCGGCACAAACTTGCGAACATCATCGCCACCCAGCGACGCATCTGCTGCCGGCGATCCGGTGAGGAAACCTTTGCCCAGCGGACTGAACGGGTTTCTATGTACTTTGGTAACCCCGGGGTAGGGATTTTCCTACTCTCAAACTGCAATCCCTACAGGAAAATAGGGAAGCTCTGATTGGTGCATTGCTGTTATTTAGCCACTATCTCTCCATGCAACGGAAAAGCTGCACGCCCTCTCCTGGGACTACGCACATTCCGACCGACCCAGCTTGCGCTGGTGTGGAGAGACCAAGTGAAAGGACAGACGATTTCCCCCCCTGCTGTCTTGACGCTGCTGCCTGCGGGTTTAAGTGGCGTCTTGGGTTTTGCCGCCATCCTGATCAACAGTGATCTTACATCATCTTGGTGAGTCAATTGCTGGAAGGACGTTTGACGAAGTTCTGTTTCGGTGTAGCCGAGCATCTGGCAGAGCATCTGGTTTGCGGCGACCCATTCGCCACTCATTCTTAGCAAGGCCAGCCCCGTGCCCGCGGCGTCGAATGCCAGGCGATAATCCTCCACGGCGAGCCTTGCAGACCCAATTTGACGGATTTTTGTAATGAATGTTGCTCGTTGGATGCTGTACTCGAGCCTGACGCTCAAAGCTTGGCCACTGCTTGAGATAATTTCAAAGTGGCAATAGCCCTTCAGCTTTGCCTGGTTGAGATGAGTTTCGAAAGTCAGCGGTACGAGGGCGAATAAACAGGCTGGGGATAGGCTGGCAGAAAGTTCTCCCACGCCTAGCAGTGCTTCGGCGCAATTGTCTATTGCGAGTATCGCTCCTTGACCGTCCAGCAGCAAAACACCGGTTTCTTCAACGTCTTCTGTGAATGCTCTCGCTTTCGCGGTGGCCGTGTCCAATAGCCTTACTCCCTTCTGAGCCGACCCAGAGCATAGCGTAAGACTTATGTAACAGCATGGGTTGTTCGACTATGGTCATATGGCTCTCAGCGAGCTTTTGATGGGTGTTTATCCTCATACCTTTTTTCGCAAGCTTCATCTGACCGAAGGTCCGAGGAGAGCTTGGACAAGCACCTGAAATGAGAGCAGTATGATGTCACATTGGTATCACTCTATTGGTGTGACGTATTGGCCGTATCGATGAAACAAGTCGCCACCAAAAGAACCAGCCTGCGCAGATGGATCTGGCGCGCTTTTGTTACTACGAGTCTATTGCCTCTTGTTCTGGTTGAGGGCGTACTGCTCGCCTCCTACTTCATCAGCAATCAATCCATACGCAATTCCCAAATCGAGCACCTGCACCAAAGCGCGACGCGGGATATTCAGGTTTCAGTTCAACAGAACGCCCTATTAGTTCAAGGGCAACTTGAACAAATTCGCAAGGCGATAAAGCTATACGCGAAGGCGACTGAGAATGAGCTATCGGAAAATTTGCTACCTTCGGCTGCCCAGCTTGAGATTAGCGCAGAGGGTGTTCGCTATAGCGCAGTGGATGATGGTGCTTCAGCTTCATTTTATTCAAATGTTACACCGCTCGAAAAACAGGATCTTTATAAAGTATCACGTCTAGCCAATCAAGACTTTATGATGCAGCAGTTGAAAAATGAAGACCCTTTGATTGCCAGTATTTATTTTAATAGCTGGGATAGCTACAATCGAATATACCCTTGGTTTAATACATTGCAGCAATATCCACATGACATGGATATCCCCAAGTTTAACTTTTACTATCTGGCAGACGCTAAGCACAATCCCGAGCGTGAGGTTGTATGGACTGATGTATACCTGGACCCCGCAGGAAATGGTTGGCTGATGTCTGCAATTGCACCTGTTTATTCTGGGGAGAAACTGGAGGGCGTAGCGGGTGTAGATGTAACAGTCGATGGAATATTGAAACGTATCGAAAATTTGCAAGTGCCATGGAATGGCTATTTGATGTTGGTCAGTGAAAAACTCAATGTAATGGCCGTGCCATTGGCGGGTCAACGCGATTTTTCCTTGCAGAAACTCGAAAGTTTAGCTCCAGGCGAGTTGGTGGCTCAGGAGCGGTTGCAGTCTTCCGACTTCAATATTGCCAGTCATCCCGGCCTGAGCGCTCTTTCTGAGAGATTGCCCAAATTGGATAAGGGACTCGTCACGATGACGCTCAACGGGCGTCCTCATTTAGTTGCGTGGAGTAATATTCCTTCAACAGGCTGGCACCTTCTTGCTGTAGTAGATGAAGCGGCAGTGATGGAAGAAACAAACATGCTCGCTAATCATTACCGTCAAATTGGCTATTGGATGATTGCTGGGTTAGTGCTGTTCTACGCTATGTTCTTTGCCTTTATGTGGTGGCGAGCGCGTGCGCTTAGCCATCAGCTTCATTCCCCCGTGCTAGGGGTTTCCCGAATGATGCGGGAGATTGGCCAAGGCAATGGGCACCCTGTCGGCACCCCCTCCGACATCGAGGAGTTGTGGTCCATGTCCAACCAGGCACTGGGCATGGGCAGGCAGTTAGCTGAAGCGGAATCCAGACGCAGATCTACCCAGCAGCGACTGGAGTTGGTCATGGAAAGTTTCGCAGAGGGGCTATGGGAGTACTCCCCAAATACCGGGCGTTTTATTCTCAAGGGTGCGCTGTGTTTGCGTTTCGGTTTTTCATCAAATGATGTGCCGATGGAGTTACTACTGGAAAAGATCCATATTGAAGATCGAGAGACCTTCACCCAATTTCTAGTGGCTGCTCAGGGTAGCGACAGCGTAGCCGTTGAAGTCGAATTCCGGATAAAGGGGGTCCAGGGTGAGTTGATCTGGATCCTGTGCCGTGGCCGTACGCTGGCGCCTTCCCACCCCGAGGGCTTCAGGGGTGTAGTAGTTGCTTGTGTGGACATTACGACCCTCAAGAGAACCCAGTTGGATTTGCGGGGGAAGACCTTGGAGGCCGAATCAGCGAGCAGCGCCAAATCCAAGTTTATTTCCAGCATGAGTCACGAACTACGTACTCCCTTGAATGCTATTTATGGGTTTGCCCAGTTGGGGCTCATGCAGGCCCCGGTTGATTCGTTGCAGCATACCGCTAACCTGGATGAGATCATTGGGGCCAGTGAACACTTGATGCAGTTGGTTGACGATCTCCTCGACCTTTCCAGCTTACAGGCTGACAAGACGTTGCTGGGGCTGAAGCCGATACCAGTCCAGGCCTTATTGCAGAGTTGTGCCGATATGGTTCATCAGCAAGCACTGGGCCATAATCAGACGCTGCATATTGAAGAGGTGCCGGATCATTGGGAGGTGTGGGCGGATAAACGACGGCTCAAGCAAGTGCTCATAAACCTGTTGTCCAATGCCATCAAATATAATCGGCCTCATGGGAGTATTACACTCGGTGCGCGTGCAAATGATGATGGGTCATGCTTGCAGCTTTATGTAATAGATACTGGTATAGGCATCAGTGCGGTGCTGCAGAATGAACTCTTTACTCCTTTTCAGCGGCTAGGCAAGGAGAACTCATCAATTCAGGGAACTGGCATTGGTTTGGCGCTCTGCCGTGATCTGGCGCACTTGATGCACGGAAGTATGGGCTTCAAAAGTGAACTGGGTGAGGGCAGTACCTTCTGGATCGAATTATGTTCGGCTGAACACTCTATGCCCGTTGATGCGGCAACCAGTTCACAGCCGTCAACCTTGCCCAAAGTGTTGTTGGTGAGCGATAACCTTGAGCAAGGCGAGTTGATTAATGATGCGTTAGCCGGTTATGCAGAGGTGGAGCTTGTCGGCACGCTGCTACAAGCTGAACTTAGCCTGCAGGGTTCGTCGGTGAAAGTATTAATAACAGCGACGCAAGATTCAGTCGCCGTATTGAATGCGTTTATAAAAAGACTCCGAAAAAATGCTGCGCCAGGTGTGATGTCGATCATCGTTGTGGACTCAGGCAGAGATGAAGAAGTAACAAGACAGCTTGATTGTCAGGCCTTACTAGCGATTCCAATGGAACCGCTAAGCGTTCGTCGAGTAGTTCTGGCGATTACAATGGGAGTACCGAATTTATGTTTTCCAAAATAAAAGCTGAAAGCAAGATAATAATTATTGATGATGTGGCCACTAATCTACGCTTGCTCGATTCGTGTTTGCGAGCGTTTGGTCTTCAAAACATCACTACGTTTTCGAACCCGGCTGAAGGGCTGGATTGGTTGCTCTCCAATCATTGGGACTTGGTTCTACTGGATTTGGATATGCCGGCACCGGATGGGTTTGAAATTCTCGAGCGCCTGAAGGAACGCGACCGTACCGAGTCACCCATCATTATCGTAACGGCCCTGAATGACCCGAAAAATAGGCGCAAAGGTCTTGAAAGAGGTGCCAATGACTTCGTTTCCAAACCGATTGACTTGCCCGAGGTGTTACTCAGAGTGCGTAGTTGCCTGGAGTTGGCACAGGCGGCAAGGCTTCTACGCGACGCTAATAACGAACTTGAGCGAAAGGTGGTATTGCGCACCGCCCAATTGGCATCGAGCTATAAGGCAATCATCGGTAGTTTGAGCCGAGCAGCCAGTTATCGTGATAATGACACCGGTAGTCATATCAGTCGTATCGGGCAATCTGCCGCCATGCTGGCCAAAGCCATTGGGATGCCCCCGCAATGGTGTGAACTGATCCGTATGGCGGCACCGATGCATGATGTCGGAAAAATAGGAATAGAAGATGCTATTTTGCAAAAGCCTGGGGCTCTGACGCCTGCTGAGCGAGAAGTCATGCAGGAACATGCCCGAATTGGTTACGAGATTCTGCATGACCTAAATGGTTCACCTGTGACTGATCTCGCGGCAGAAATCGCCTTGGCTCATCACGAACGTTGGGATGGCACAGGCTACCCAAACGGGCTGGAGGGGGAGAACATTCCACTCTCAGCAAGAATCGTTGCTATCTGCGATGTCTATGACGCGTTGCGAATGACGCGACCCTACAAGGCAGCGTGGGATGTTGAGCGGTCAAGGCAGTTCATCATCGAGCAGTCTGGAAAGCAGTTTGATCCACTATTAGTAGATCTCTTCTGCAGTTTATTTGATGAGCTGGAACAGTTGCGATTGGTTAATCCTGATGACTCAACTGATAATTAAAACCATCACCTGACGGCTTTCAAGGCGACGCGAACGGAATAATCGCTTTTTACTGTGCATTTATCCCTTGGCTGGATTGTTAACGTCGCCCTCAAAACCGGTCTCATCAGACTCCGTCAGAGCGGCTGATCAGCGCACGCCAAATTTCAGCCAGATACGATAATGGCACTTTGTATATACAACGCTATGACGCCGAAGGTCTACTCAACTAAACTGGCGGCCAGCGCTCCTTCTACCAGCGCCGGTGAAACGCCATGATCGCTCATACACCCACGCTGTTTGCCTGCGTCGCGCTAGTGGCGACGATCATGGCTTTTTGTCTGATCCTGGTCGGACAATTCAGCCGGCGTGACGGTTTGCTAACCATCGGTTGTGGTTTGTTGGCCCATGCTCTGGCGTACGTCGGCTACACCTTGTACGGCCATGCACCGTTGTGGTTTACCTATGGCGCATCCAATACCCTGTTAGCGATAGCGCTGGCCTTTTATGGAGCCAGCGTGTTTCGGGTAGTGGAGTTGCCGGTCTCCTGGTGGCGGGTGTTCACGCCGGCGGCATTGATGCTGGTATTGATGGTCAGCTTGATCGACACCCTGGAACCGCGAATGCTCGCGGCCTCCGTTGTATTGATGTTGCAGTGCGCGTTGATCATCTACTGGACGCTGCGCTACGTCCCCAAACAAGGGCGGGCGCGCATGCTGTTGATCTTCGGTTCGAATATCAGCCTGATCGGCCTAGGCATGCGAGTGTTGGCCGTGTTAGGCGGAGGTGCTGCAGAGATGCGTTATGACGTGAGCAACCTCAAGCAAACCATCTCGGTCAGTATTGGTACGTTCTCCGCGATAATGATTTCCCTGGGCCTGGTGCTGTTGTCCAAGGAGCGCAGCGAGTCTCTTTTCCAGCACCTGGCACTGCGGGATGTGCTGACGGGCATTCTCAATCGGCGCGCCATCCTTGACCGGTTTTGCGCAGAACTGGAACGCGCACGCCGCGACGGCTCGTGGCTGGCGGTGGCCATGATCGACATCGATCACTTCAAACAGATCAATGACCAACATGGCCACCTGGCTGGGGATGAGGTGATCTGTCACTGCGCCAACCATTTCACCCGGCGACTTCGACGGTCCGACAGCATGGGTCGTTATGGTGGCGAAGAGTTTCTGGTATTGCTGCCTGATACCTGCCCGGAGGCAGCCATTGCGGTACTTGATGAACTGCGTGCCTCGCTGGCCGAGTCATCTGCCGCGTATGGCGATTCAACGATCGACCCGCGCATCAGCATCGGTGTTTGCTGTGTGATTCCCGACGAAGACGACACCACGGCCAGCCTGCTGGCCAGGGCGGATGCCGCTTTGTATGAAGCCAAAGGCCAGGGGCGCAATACGTTGCGCATGGCCCAGCCGGTTGTGCAACAGCCTGACAAACCGCTCGGCGCCGCTTCGGAAACACTCGGCGGCTGAGTTCAGTCAGCGCCCGTGGCTTTGTGGAACCGCCGAATACATCGCACGCGAATTTCACCCTTGGGTTTCATGCCGAGTTCGGCCAGAGTGCCGACGCGGGGAACGACTCGCTGTGCCTGTAAGTCTACCCGTAACCACTCATTGGTAAGGTACAGCGCAATGGATAAGACAATCACTGTGGATCAACTGGCGACCACGGACCTTAGATCGATCAACGAGATATGGCTCGGCGGGACTCACACCCAGCTATGCCTGTGGCGTGGCGAGCAAGTCTTCACCCACGAAATGCTCAGCGAGGGCACCCACGATCAGAATGTCCGACGCCTGTGCTTGCAGTTGGTCAACCCGGACGATCAGGCCGCAGTGGCCAGCGTTGAATTGATCGCGCGCGAACGGCTGCAAAAAATGGGAAAGGAGGGCGAGTTTTATCCGGCTGAGGAAGCGGACACTCATCTATAGTCGCCTCCCTGATCGCTGCACCAGCCTGGGTGTACTGCTCACGGTGGAACCCGGCAGTTGGGTTCTGCTGGGCAGCCAACTTTGCTGAGGCACTCCGGCAAAGGCGAAGGTCGGGCAGCAAACCTGCAACGCATCCACAAACACCTCAATTACAAAGCCTCATCCCGCTCCATTTCCACACTTGCCACAGACCGCAGCACCATCTGCTGCAACCCTTTGATTAACACTTCACCGCGCAACTCGCTGCTCAGTGGCCCAATGACCGCGCCATCCAGCATCGCCCGCACAACGCTCACCGCAATATCAAGGTCTTCCACCTGAAAGCATCGTCGCGTCACTCCGGCGGCAATAATGTCTTTCAGGATCCGGGCCTGTGTGTCGCGCATCCTTTTGATTTTCGCCTGTTGAGCGGGCTCCAGGCAGTAACCTTCGCGCATTGACAAGATGTGCCACTCGCGCCGTGGCAAGGCACACCGCAAGTACGCGCCAAGGTAGTGTCCCAACGCCGACCTAGAGTCGAAGCGGGCGAGGGGAGGTTTGCTGATGCAGTGGAGCAGGCGATACTCATGTTCTTCGATGAAGTCGAACAGCAGGCTTTGTTTGCTTTCGATGTAGTGATACAGCGAGCCGGCTTGTATACCGGCCTGCTCGGCCAGTTGACGCAGGCTCACGGCCTGAAAGCCCTCGTTGACGAACAGGCGCAGCGCGACGCTGCGAATGGCCTCTAATCTGGATAGGGCGGCAGTGGTTGTCGTAGTCATCATGGTTACCGTTGCCCGGCCACGAACGCGGCCGGGCAAAATCAGAAAGCACCGAACAAGTTCGTACTTAAAACATGGCCAGCGTGTAAGACATCACCAGTCGCGTCTGGTCCTGAGCGCCATCGCTGGGAACTCCACTTCGCAGCGCCGCGTTTCTGAGGCCGAAGCCCACGCCCTGAAAACTGCCGCTTTGAATGACGTAGTCGACGATAATGTCGCGCTCCCATTCCCGAGCGTCCGCGGCACCGGCTTGTTTGATGTGAGTGCCACGGTAGTAGCCAATGGATGCAGTCAGACCGGGCAGTCCTGAGGCGACGAAGTTATAGGAGTACATGCCGAACGCAGTGTCTTCTCCCGCCCGAAGGAAGCTTGAGGCGAACCTGTCCGTTGGCAGATAAGTACTGGCACCGGCGGCGCCTTCGCCGGTGCTCGCCTGATTCAACTGGGTGAAATTGCTGCCGGATGACACGCTTTGATAGCCAGCCACCAGCGAATGGCCGCCGACGTTATAAGTGAATATCGCCGCCCAGGTGTCGTTGTCTATTCGGCCGGGAACATCGCCATGGCCGCTGAGCGTGTAACCGGCGGCACGTCCCTGAGCACTGTTGTTTTGACCCTCTGCGCGGGTTCGGAAGTAACGCAGGTCCGTTTTGAATGTCTGCCCTTCGACAACGGGGAACAGGTGGGTCAAACCCATGAAGTCTTGATCGTAATAATTGTCGAGTTGGGCGCGGTAATACTGCAAGAGCAGCTGTTTATTGACTTGATAGTCGGCACCGGCAAAAGAGAAGTCGTCACTTTCGCGCCGTCCTCCGGCGACCGCCAGTCCGGAATCGTTGGATGAAGCTCGTCCGGTGGTTTTGGTAAGGCGTCCACCGACCAGGGTCAGGCTGTCGATGGCTTTGGAGGTGAGCATCGCGCCTTCGAACGTTTGCGGGAGCAGTCGGCCATCGTTGGACACCAGAATCGGCAGTTTGGGCTGCAGCGTACCGACCCTGAGCTCGGTGTTTGCAAACCTGGCCTTGGCGGTCAAGCCGAGTCGACTGTATTCGTCGACTGCCGATCCGTCGCTGTCATCGGGAAACATCGAACTGCCGCGATGATTACCCGCGCCGCCGTCGAGTCGCACGCCCAGGGTGCCAAAAGCATCCAGCCCGAAGCCCAACGCGCCGTCGGTGTAGCCCGACTTGAGGTCGAGCATCAAAGCATTACCCCATTCGCGCAGCTTGCTTTGACCTTGAGGACCTGGCTGATCCCGATAGTCGTTATTGAAGTAGAAGTTGCGTACGTTCAGCGTGCCGTGGTTGTCTGCGATGAAGTCTGCCAGTGCCGCATCGGGCCCGGCCAACAAGCAACCAAGGGTGGACAGCAATAGCGGTTTTATCGGGGAGGCTTGTGTCATTGTCATGGGCTCCTATTGAATTTTTTATTGTTGTTGTTCAGTCACGCAGGTTTTCTTCAGACGAGTTAATCCCGGCCCTGACAGTGACATCAGGGCGTCCCGGGACTCGGTTAACTAATGGCTGGGCAAATCAAATTGCCCGGGCGGCGGCAGGCGTGGGTCGCAGCCGGTAGACAAGCAAACCAAGCCCGCCACCGACGACGAGTATCGACGCCATGATGTACATCGCTGCGTGGGTGGTACCGGTGACTTGCGTCAGCCAACCGACGACAATCGTGCTGAAGAAGCCGGCAATGTTGCCCAGTGAGTTGATCAATGCCACGCCCGTCGCGGCGGCAGCACCGCCGACCACGGCGCTGGGCATGCCCCAGAAAACCGGCAGGCTGCTGATCATCGCGGCCGTGCCGATGGTCAGGCCGATCATGCCGAGTACCAGGTTGTCGCCGAAGTAAGTACCGAAGGCGATGCCCAGTGCGCCTATGCCGGCGCAAATTGCCAGATGCCAGCGGTATTCGCCATGCCGGTCGGAACTGCGCCCCACCAGGATCATGGTGATGATGGCCGCCGCATAGGGGATGGCGCTGAGCAAACCGATGACGGCCGGTTGTTGCACGCCACTGTTGCGAATGATGGTTGGCAACCAGAAACTGATCACGTATTGGCCCAGCACCAGGCAGAAATACACGGCGCCGAGCAGCCAGATCTGCGGGTTGAGCAAACCGTCGCGCAGGCGATGGCTCTGCTTCTGCGAGGCCTCACGGTCTATGGCCGCCTGCATGCCCTGGCGCTCTTCAATCGTCAGCCAGTGCGCATCGGCAATCCTGTCGCGCAGCAGGAAAAACACCGCAGCCCCCAGCGCAACGGCTGGCAGTCCCTCAATCACAAATAGCCACTGCCATCCGGCGTAACCGGCGACGCCGTTGAAGTGCTGCAGGATAAGACCGGAGATCACCGCGCCCAACATACTCGAGACCGGCAAAGCCATGATGAACAGCGCTGTCATCACGCCGCGACGATGGCTGGGAAACCAGGTGGAGAGATAGAAGATGATGCCGGGAAAGAATCCGGCTTCGGCAATACCGATCAGAAAACGCAGTACGTAGAAGGCCAGCGGCGTTTCGATAAACATCATCGCCGCCGACAGGAAGCCCCAGCTGACCATGATGCGCGCGATCCAGCGACGAGCGCCGAAGCGATGCAAGGCGATGTTGCTGGGGATTTCGAACAGCAAATAACCGACGAAGAAAATACCCGCGCCCAAACCGTATACCGCTTCGCTGAACTTAAGGTCGTCGAGCATCTGCAACTTGGCGAAACCGACATTCACCCGGTCCAGATAAGCCACCAGATAACAGAGGATCAGCAGCGGGATTATGCGCCAGGCGGTTTTGCGGTAGGCGGATTTCAGGGCATGGTCGGGCATCACGCCCGTCGGGAGTGGAGGTTGGTTCATGTCTGGCCTCTTTATTGTTGTTGTCGAAGCGAAAATGAAGCGGTTGTTCAGGGTGCGGGCAGTAAACGTGTGGAAGGCCACTCGCCGGATCGGCACATGTCGTGCACGACCTGGGTGATCAGTTGCGCAATGAGCGTGCGTAAATTGCTCGCCGGTCGCGTTCCGCAGGTGCAAATACCCAGTGTGCGAAACACGCCGGGCGCGGCGAAAGGGTGAGCCTCCAGCCGTCCTTCGGCCACCTCGCGCAGCACCAGATTGAGCGGCATGATCGTCGGTCCGATGCCGGCCTCTACCGCGCTTTTAAGGATGTAAACCGAGTTGACTTCCATGGCTACGGCGGCCGGCGCTCGCTGCTGCTGTTCCAGTGCCTGATCGACGATGGCGCGGGTGCTGTGGCTGTGCGCCCGACTGGGGAAGACCAGCGGACGCGCCACGCCTTGGGCCAATGTCACCTCGCCAGGTGACGGTGCCTCGGGGTCGTGAGCGTGATGGATCAGATAGAGGTCCTCTTCTATCAGCGGTGTGAAGCTCACTTCCGCCGGCAATCCGCTTGGCGTAAACAACGCGATGTCGACACTGCCACGGATCAACTGGTCGACCAGATTGCCGGTCAACTCTTCATTCAATTGCAGCTCCACCTGTGGGTAGGTCCGGCCGACTGCCTGCAACAGCGGCAGCGCAACGATCGGCGACACACTCTGCGGCAACGCCACCACGATGGACCCGGTCAACACACCATGGCCCGGCAGGACCGCCGCTTTGGCGTCGCGCAATTGCTTGAGAATGCCCAACGCGTATTCGTAAAACACCTTGCCGGCTTCGTTGATGGCGATGCCGCTGTTGCCGCGATGGAACAAGGTCACGCCCAGTTCGGCCTCAAGCGCACTCATCTGTTTGCTCAGCGCCGATTGCGCAATCAGCACCTTGCGAGCTGCCGCCGACAGGCTGCCGGCATCGGCGACCGCGACGAAGTATTTGAGTTGGCGGATTTCCATAAGCGAACCTCTGGCGACGCGGTTACGCGAGCGGTGTGCCACGGCAAAAGATCTTCCCGGGGTTCATCAATTGCTGCGGGTCCAGCGCGGCCTTGATGGCGGCCATGGCGTCGACCCCGTGCTGGCCGAACTCCGCCAGCAGGAACGATTGCTTGGTCAGGCCGACGCCATGTTCACCCGTACACGAACCGTTCATGGCGATGGCGCGGTCGGCCAGGCGATGGGCGACGGCGGCGGCGCGTTCGATCTGATCGGGGTCATCCGGGTCGATCAGGATCACCGCGTGGAAATTTCCATCGCCGACGTGGCCGAAGATGGGCGCGAGCAGATCCTGCTCACGCAGATCGGCGGCGGTCGCTTCGATGCATTCAGCCAGTCTTGAGATTGGCACCACTGCATCGGTGGTCACCGAGCGGCAGCCAGGGCGCAGCGCCAATGCTGCGAAATAGGCATCGTGTCGTGCCTGCCACAGGCGGGTGCGATCTTCCGGGTGGATGGCCCATTCGAAGTCCTGGCCACCTTGATCGTCGGCCAGCATGCGCAGGGTTTCCACTTGTTCCTTGACACTGGATTCGGAGCCATGCAACTCGAAAAACAGGCACGGGACTTCTTGTAGTGAGGTCTTGCTGTAGGCATTCAGCGCACGAATTGTCAGCGCATCGATCAGCTCGACACGCGCCATCGGAATGCCCAACTGAATCGCCTGAATAACCGTGCGCACGGCGTGATCGACGCTGGGGAAATTGCACACCGCCGCCGAAATGGCTTCAGGGATCGGATGCAGTTTTACCGTCAATTCGGCAATCGTCGCCAAGGTGCCGCCGGAGCCCACCAGCAAGTGCGCCAGGTCATAACCGGCCGAGGATTTACGCGCTCGACCGCCAGTTTGCAGCACTCGGCCATCAGCGAGAACGGCAGTCATCGCCAGGACATTCTCGCGCATTGTCCCGTAGCGCACCGCGTTGGTCCCCGAAGCGCGGGTTGCCGCCATCCCGCCCAACGAGGCGTCTGCGCCCGGATCGATCGGGAAGAACAGCCCTGTCCCGTGCAGCGCGGCATTCAACTGCTTGCGCGTCACCCCCGGTTGCACTGTGACGTCCATGTCGTCGACACGCACTTCAATGATCTGGTTCATGCCCGACACATCAATGCAGATGCCGCCGTGCACCGCATGCAGCCAACCTTCCAGCGAACTGCCGCTGCCGTACGGAATGATCGGCACTCGATGGTCGTGGCAAAGCGTCTGCACGCTGACAATTTCCGCCAGGCTGTGCACAAAGGCCACAGCTTGCGGCGGCATCGGATCAAGGGCGGAAATGTCGCTGCCGTGGTGTTCACGAACACTGGCCGAGCAATTGAACCGATCACCGAGCAGCTCAGTGAGTTCGTCGAGCAGCGTTGCTGGCAATGTCTGGAAATCGAACGTCTGGATCGCAGGGCTTTGCATGCGGCATCTCCTGTTGTTTTTGTTCGTGCCGACTCGGTACGGGGGAGTGGCTATATCTTAGCCGCATGGTTGGGGTAGTGGTTGTGCAGATTAGAGATGGGGCTATCGCCACGGCAGATGACGGGCGAAGGGTAGACGTATTGACATATCGGGAAATACCGATATTATCGGGGTATGGACTTACTCGAACTATTTAAAGCGCTCTCGAACCGTACACGCCTTGAAATCCTCAAAGGCCTGAAGGATCCGGCCAAGCACTTTCCGCCACAGGATGAAGGTGATGTGCACACCGTGGGCGTCTGCGTGAGCAGTATTCAGGAAGGCGTGGGGCTGTCGCAGTCGACCGTGTCAGATTATCTTGCAACGCTGCAGCGAGTAGGCCTCGTCGAAGTCAGGCGCATTGGCCAGTGGACCTACTACAAGCGTAATGAAGCTACCATCAGCGCTCTTGCGGAGGTCATAGGTAAGGAGCTGTAGATATTTTTATCACGACATATCGACAAATCCCGATATCCCTTTTTACCGAAATGAGGTAATACTATGAAAATCGGATAGCGCGTAAGGCAAGTCTCTCAGGTACACACCGCACGGCGCAGCGTGCTCGCTGTGGGGAAAAACCGAATAATTTTTTTGATCCATGATATCGAGAAATCCCGATATCCCTTTTTATCGAAGTGAGGATGTAAAAATGAAAGCATTGTTGCTCAAATCATTTGGCGGGCCGGAATCGTTCGAACTCAGCGAGGTGCCAACGCCTGTTCCGCAAGCGGGGCAAGTCCTGGTGCGGGTACACGCAACCTCCATCAATCCCTTGGATTTCCAGGTGCGGCGGGGCGATTATCCGGATCTGGTGCAGTTACCGACCATTACAGGCCACGACGTGTCCGGAGTTGTTGAAGCCGTCGGGCCGGGTGTGAAGTCCTTCGTGCCTGGAGACGAGGTCTGGTACACGCCGCAAATATTCGACGGGCCAGGTAGCTACGCCCAATACCACGTTGCCCACGAAAGCATTGTCGCAAGGAAGCCAGCCTCGCTGAGTCATCTTGAGGCGGCAAGCCTGACGTTGGTGGGCGGTACCGCATGGGAGGCACTGGTGGTGCGCGCGGCGCTCAGAGTCGGAGAAAGCATCCTGATACATGGCGGCGCGGGAGGCGTCGGCCATGTTGCGATCCAGGTGGCAAAAGCCATAGGCGCAAAGGTGTTCACGACCGTGCGGGAAGCAAACTTCGAGTTCGCAAAAAGTATGGGCGCCGATGTGATGATCGACTATGAAAAAGAAGATTACGTCGACGCCATCATGCGGGAAACGGCGGGTCGCGGAGTTGATGTGGTGTTCGACACCATCGGCGGTAATACCTTGTCGCGCAGCCCCGACGCGCTCGCGCAACTGGGCCGAGTGGTCTCGATTGTGGACATAGCTCAGCCGCAGAACGTCGTTCAGGCCTGGGGCAAGAACGCCAGTTATCACTTCGTGTTCACCAGACAGAATCGCGGCAAGCTCGATGAGTTGAGCGCCCTCATTGAGCGCGGTCAGCTGCGGCCGCATGTTGGCGCCGTTTACTCGCTTGCCGACATACCGCTCGCCCATGCTCGCCTGGAAAGTCGTGACAACGGTCTTCAGGGAAAAATCGCCATTTCAATCGAGCCATAGGCTTCGCTTGCAAGTGCGTATTTTTAACCGCAGAACTCATTGATAAGAGGCATGCCATGATTTATGAAATCGCTCTGCTCCCTGTATATCAGGACCACATCGCAACGTTCAGAAGTGCCTTTGTTGAAGTCGCGCCACTGCTCACCCGTGCGCAGGGCTATCGCGGTCACGTGCTCGCGCAAGGCATCGAAACGCCTCACCGGTTCAACCTGATTGTGCGCTGGCAATCACTCGAGGACCACACGCCAGGCTTTGAAGAAAGTGAAGACCATCGGCTGTTCATGGAGGGTTTGCAGGATTATTTCTCGGAAGAACCGACGGTGTATCACGTTGAGGGGCCCGCTTTTGCTATAGACGAAAATGATGCACTGGCCCGTGCCATTGACATCGGTGATACCGGCACTAAAAGTACCTAGCGTGGGATTTATCCGGCACACAGCAGCTTTGGGTGCAGTTGTACCGTGCACCTGTCACCCGGAGCTGTTCAAACAGGGAGTGTTGGGGGATTGGAGATTTACGACGCCATTGGAGGGACGAACACACGATAAAGGCGGGCAAAGACAAGGTCGCGTATGGCGACGGACCTGTTGTTCACCAGGTGCGGGGATGCACGCCGGCGCTTCGCAGAAAAAGCAGGCAGGTGAAACTGACAGCACAGTGTCTTTGACTGGTCGGTGCAGGTTAGAGGGTTGCAGGGAGGCAAAAAGAATGGATTGCGGGTTATTGAGCGGCAGTTGATGCCGTTGCTTTGCGCACTGTGCGGGCGCAGGCATACAGGTAACGCAAGGTCGGTTTGCAGCTATCGAAGAACAGCGTCTGCCAAGAATATTCCAGCATTTTCCGGTATACGCCCATCACCTCGACATGTTCGGCTCTGCGGGAAAACGCATTGAGAAAGTCAGTGTGATTCCCCAACACGAAATCGATCCGTTGTTGCTTGCTCAGCTGTTCGCCATAGCGGGCAAGATACACTTCGATGAACCTGATCTTGTTTTGATAATACTTCTTCGGTTGCGCGGTCATGTTGCCGCCGTTCACCGTGCGCTCCAGCAAAACCTGAGGCACCGTGTGAATCTCCCAGTGCTCGGCAATGCGAGTCCACATGTAACGATCTTCAGAGTAACGCAGGCTGGCATCGAAGCCGCCGAGTTGCATCATCACGTCGCGCTTGACCAGCGCGGTGGATACGCCATTGACCACGTTGGCGTGGATGAAGTCGAAGAAATGCCGGCCGTTCTTGCGAATGTTGTCAAACTGCCGCCGACCGTCGCTGTAGTTGACCTGCGTGAAGCAGTCGATCAATCCAACCGGCCGACCCTGAAGACTGAGTTCCTCATACAGGGCCAGTTGCAGCTCCAGCTTCTGCGGGAGCCACTGATCATCGGCATCCAGCATTGCCACAAAAGTCTCTTCAGAATGTCGCAGCCCATGATTACGGGCACTGGCCTGGCCTTCGTTGGCTTGCTGCAACAGCGTCAGACGAAACGGCGCCATAAAATCCCTTACCCGCTGCGGCCCGTCATCGGTGGAACCGTCGTCGATGACAATGACGTGATCCGGCAGTCGGGTTTGATCAATCAGGGACGCCAGTGTCTGCTCAATGCTGGCGGCACCGTTGTACATCGGGATCACAACGCAGACTGATTGCGATAGAGGGGCGGGTTGATCTGGCATGGGTGTTACTCCTTTAGTTACGCCATGGCTATATCGCAAGGAAATGCCCTGTCAGGAGAAGGCTTGGGCAGGGTTGCCTGTCGCAAAGGTCAGGTGATGTCGGAGAGAGTTTGCTCAAGGGGCATTTGCGCAGGCAAAGCTACCGCATGATCCTTGTTGGGGATCGTGTCAATAACGGTTTACGGAGGTCGCTCTGGGGAAGAGCGTAAGCTGCGCAAGTGCCACGCATGTCATTGTTGACGGACAGTTTTAGTTATTGACCAGTCCTGAGAAACTGTCAAATGCCCCTTGTCAAAAAAATGCCTTTTATCCAGATCCAGCCGAGGCCGCCTCGACCAACTAATTGTTTTAACTAATAAAAATGTCTATTAATAAATTTAAACTTTTCGGCCAAATTAGAGTCTGGCGAGGGCAGAATGCAGAGATCTTCAGTTGCCTTCATCCTGGTAGGGGCCAAACGGTTTTTAATGCTTCTTCCAGATATTCAAATCGTGCCGAACAGTCACATCGCGAAGCCAGCGTCACGAATGACCGATGGACCTCAAGCCCACGCCCCACCGGCCGATAAACATTATGTCGACGGCTCCCGGCCGCGCCTGCTGCTTTGAGTAAACCAAGGTAATCGTCCATGGCTTCACCACTTAACCGCCTCGTGATGTTCAGCGTCCTCGTGTTTCTGGCTGCCTGCGAGTTTGCGCCGCGCGCCTACGCGGAGCCGGCACTACGAATCGTCACGGAAGAGTTGCCGCCCTACAACATGACGCAAAATGGCAAGGTCACGGGCATGAGCACCGAGGTGGTTCAGGCCGTGCTCAAAGAGATTGGCGTCGAAGCGTCGATTCAGCCGATGCCCTGGGCGCGTGCGTATGAGCTGGCACTCAATGAAAGCAATGTGTTGATTTATTCGATCGCCCGGACGCCTGCGCGTGAGCAGCTTTTTCAGTGGGTTGGGGCGATTGCGCCGACTCAGTGGTACATCTTTTCCCTGGCGGAGCGGCCGGTAAAGCTCATCTCGCTGAACGACGCTCGCGGTCATCAGATCGCCACGGTCAATCAGGATGTGGGCGAGCAATATCTGATTTCGAAAGGTTTTCGTATCGGTGAAGAACTGCAGTCGAGCACCAAGTACGAACACAATTACCGCAAGCTCAAGGTAGATCACGTTGAGCTGTGGATTTCCAACGAACTTAACGCGCTGTACCTGACCCGCCAGAATGGCGAGGACCCGGACAAGGTCCTGATCCGTTCGCTGCCGCTTCCAGAGCTCACCAGCGAAGAGGGCTTGAGTATGGCGTTCAGCCGCAATACGCCCGAGGAGACTGTTGAGAAATTTCGTTCAGGCCTGGACACCATCCGGCGCAATGGCGTTTATGACGCCATCATGCGCAAGTGGCTATGACCGGGTGGACAATTTCGAGCGTTCACCTGAAGAAACTTCATCTCAAGAAACTGAAAAAAAGAAATTCAGTTCACTGGGGCGTCGCCTGGTCATGGCGACGCTTTTATTTTGTTTGCTTTTTACGTTGGCGATGGTCTCGTTGCGTACCTGGATCGCTTGGGAAAGCAATCTTGCGGACATGAACTCCGAACTCGTCCTGATCGATCAGGTGTTCCAGAACACCTTGTCGCACGCCATCTGGGAAATGGACCGTGAGTCACTGAACAAGCAGCTCGCCAGTGTCGCCAGCGCCGCGCCGGTCGGGCGTGTGGTGCTGAACATCCCGCGGCCGGGTCAGTCGGATGAAGTCATCGAACTGAACAGATATGCCAACGCCACGTCGGACGAGGCGCCGGTGCTGAATCGCCAGCTCGTTGCGCAGCCTTATGCAGGCGCCCACGAAGTTGTCGGTGAGCTGACAATCGAAGGCGATGCGCATTTGCTTCGAGAGCGCCTTTGGGGCGAAGCGCGCGGCATCGTGATTACGCAAGTGATCCAGTCGCTGTTGCTGGCCGGGTTGATCATGACCATGTTCAATCGACTGGTGACTGTACACGTCGTACACATCGCACGGCACCTGGGTCGACTCGCGCCGCAATCGCTTGGCAATCACCTCAGGCTGCAGCGCACGGTACGGCGTCAGGACGAGCTCGGCCTGCTTGAATTCCAGGTCAACGAGCTGCAGGACAACCTCCACGCTCACCTGGAGCGTCAACGTACGGATGAACTGGCGATTGCCTCCAGCCGCGATCATCTGGCCGACCTGGTCGAAGCGCGCACCGCGCAGTTGAAGGCCGCCAATCAATCTCTCGAAGCGCTGTCGCGTCACGATGCGCTGACCGGGTTGGCCAACCGTCGCTATTTCGACGAACTGAAAGAAGTGGAATTCCGCCGTGCCATGCGTCACCAGACACCGTTGGCGGTGCTCATGTGCGACGTCGATTTCTTCAAGCTTTACAACGACACCTACGGCCACATGCTGGGTGACGAGTGCCTGAAACAGGTCGCTGAAACCTTGAGGGGCGTTTTCGGACGCTCCGGCGAACTGGCTGCCCGGGTCGGTGGCGAGGAATTCGTCGTGGTCCTGCCGAACATCAATGCCGAGCAGGCCTTCAACGCTGCACAACGACTGCGTGAAAGCCTGGCTGCGCGCGAATTGCCACACAGTGGCTCGACGGTATCGCCCTTTGTGACGCTGAGCATCGGAGTCGCCGAGCTGGACCCCCAGACCATGGACCATTTCGACCAATTGCTGCAACGCGCCGATCAAGCGCTGTACCGGGCGAAATCCCAAGGACGCAATCGCGTCGCCTTATAATCCAGCGTGGCCATGAGGTCTGTATGCAATTTCGAATGACGTTTTGCGCATGCCTGTTGCTGGCCGTGGTCAGCCTGCAATCCAGTGCCGAGGGGATAGACGTGGTGACCGAGGACTCGATGTACGCTTATCCCAGTGACGGCAAGGTCGGCGGGCCGGGGACGCGCATCGTTGAAGAAACCCTGCGAGGCGCTGCACTGACTGAGTATCGCCTCTCGCTATATCCGTGGGCAAGGGCCTACGAAAAGGCCTTGCACGAGCCGAACGTGCTGATTTATCCGTTAACCCGCACGGCCGTTCGTGAGGATTTGTTCAAGTGGGTGGGCGAGATCGATCAGGTTGCAATCAAGTTATACAAATTGCGCGGGCGCATCGATATCGCGCTGGACAGCCTGGAAGATGGCAAACGCTATACGGTCGGTGTGGTGCGTAACGATACCAAGCAGATTTTCCTCGAGCAGAAGGGGTTCACTCGGCTGGTTGTATCCACCGACAATCACGACAACTTTCAAAAATTGCTCAACGAGCAAGTCCAGTTGCTGCCGATGTCGGAGAACTCGGCACGGCTGGCCAGTAAGGACGCGCAGGTAGACTTCAGCTTGCTGGAGGAAATCTTTACGATCGAAGAGCAGCCCGCACGGATCTATATGGCGTTCAGTCGAGAGACTCCGGACGAAATCGTCGACAAGGCCCGGCGTTCATTCGAGCAGCTTGAAGCTTCCGGGGCAGTGGTGCGGATGATGAGTGAAGGCAGGCCTTCAAGATAAAGGGCAAACGCTGCGGCTACTGTATAAAGCTGAGGCCCAACCTGAATGGAGAGCAGTATGTCGCCTAGCGAGTTCGTCGAGCGGGAAAGTGCGGTCCTGGCGTTGTCCATGGTCGGGGACCTGAGCATGGGCCAGCCGTTCGATCAGTCGCGGCGCACGGCACGCCTGGTGCAATTGCTCGCTCGCACGTGTAACGGTGATGGCGAGCACGTTGAGGTCGGGCGTCAAGTCGCGTTGTTGCGCTGGTCGGGATGCACCGCCAATGCGGAAGGTTTCACGCGCCTGCTGGGCGACGACGTTGAAGGCCGGAATGCCATGCTCAGTCACACGTTGGGCGCTGCCGGCCTGAGAGCGATGCGCAGGTCCACGCCTTTGGCGCAGGTGCATTGCGAAGTGTCCGGCGATATTGCGCGGACGTTGGGGCTCGGCGCTGGCGTCGAATCGGGCCTGCGTAACGTGTTCGAGCAGTTCGACGGTGGGGGCAGGCCATTCGGGCTGAGTCATCCTGACGTGCCTGAAGTGGTGTATCAGGTTCTGCTGGCCGGCGATCTGGAAATTCTCTCGCGGGTTCACGGAATCGACGTCGCCGTGGAATTGATCGCCAGCATGCGTGATCAGCGTTATCCCAAAGCGCTGGCAGGCGAACTCTTGCGGCATGCCGCCGATTGGCTGGAACAGTTGCGCCTGCCTGCGCAAATGCCGGCGAGCCCGCTTAAAGAACAGGGCAATGTTCCGCTGACGCTGGTCGGGGATGTGATCGATCTCAAGTTGCCCTGGCTCGCCGGGTACTCGCGGCGTTCGGCCAGCCTGGTGCGGGCGGCGTCGCGGCTTTCGGGCTTGTCGCAAACGTCCACGGACCAGTTGGGTCAAGCGGCGCTCATCCACGGCATTGGCAAAGCGGCGGTGCCCAATCGCATCTGGAACACCCCGGCCGCGCTGCTGGAGGGCGATCTCGAGCAAACGCGTCTCGTGCCTTACTGGACTTCACGCGCCTGTAGCCAGATTCCCGCCCTTGCCGAGTCGGGGCAATTGGCAGCGCATGCTTATGAGAGGTTGGATGGCAGCGGCTGCTTCCGTAATCTGAGCGCGAGTTCGCTGAATGCCGAGCATCGTTTGCTCGCCGTTGCACTGGCCTGGGAGGCGTTGCGCAGCCAGCGACCGTGGCGACCGGCGTTCAGTGAGGATGAGACGACGCGTCTGTTGCTCGAGGAAGTGGCGCAGGGCCGCTTCGATTCGCGCGCATGTCAGGCCGTTATTGCCGCAGCGCGCGGCGAAACGTCAGTGCCGGCGGCGAAAGCCAACGGCAGTTTGCTCAGCGAGCGCGAAACTGAAATTCTGCGTTGCATCAGTCAGGGGGGCAGCAACAAAGAGGTCGCCCGTCAGCTGCAGATCAGCCCCAGCACTGTGCGCACCCACGTGGAAAGCGTGTTCCGCAAACTGCAATGTTCGACACGGGCTGCGGCGACACTCAAGGCGCTGACCTTAGGCCTCATTTAAGGCTCGGACAGGCTCTATCGTCACCGGGGCCGATCGCTCCGGCGAGTCCGCCCATTTCAACATCCCGTCCAGCACCGGACACAGCTTTTGGCCCCACATCGTCAGGCGATAATCCACGCGAGGCGGCTTTTCGTCATAGACGGTGCGGATCACCAGCCCGTCGTTCTCCAGTCCTCGCAGTTGTTGCGCGAGCATCTTTTGCGAGATGCCGCTGACAGCCCGTTCAAGGTCTGAGAAGCGCTGAACCTTGCCATCGAACAGGTGAAACACAATCACCAGTTTCCATCGGCCGCGCAGTAACGCGAGCACCGCGTTGACATCTTTCGCAGCCGAATCCGGCGTGTAGATTTTGCTCTGGCTCATGGCAGTCACTTACTTTTTCGTGCGTTCTTGTCGGGTTTTGCTGAAGCGCTGATCATGGGCACCTGCTTACCCATCAGGAGTACCTGTCGATGAATATCACTCAGCACCCAGCGATTGAAGCATATTTTGCCCACGAGTCAGCGACCGATCTCGCCACGCTAAGCACAGCGTTCGCGCACGATGCAGTGGTGAAAGACGAAGGCGAAACCATTGTTGGCCTGGATGCGATTGCAGCATGGCGCACTGCAGCGAGAAAGAAATATCAATACACCGTAGAACCACTCGACAGTCAGGAAGATGATCAACGATCGGTGGTCAGGGTGCGGCTGGCGGGTAACTTTCCGGGCAGCCCGGCGGTGGTGAATTTCACTTTCCGAGTGCGTGACGCGAAGGTCGCGGCCCTGGAGATCGGCTGATGACTTCAGATAATGGATTGACCGGGCGCCGCGCACTCGTGACCGGCGGCACCCAGGGGATAGGCAAAGCCGTGGTTCAAACCCTCCAGGCGCAAGGTGTCGAGGTGCTTGCCGCCTCCAGAAATCGTCCGGAGTGGATGTCGAATGAGGATTTTTTTGCGGCGGATCTGAGCACGCTGCAGGGGTGCGCGGCCATTGTCCAGGAAGTGCAACGCAGGTGGAAAAACATCGACATGGTCGTGCATGTTCTGGGTGGATCTTCCGCTCCGGGCGGTGGCTTCCAGGCGCTGACCGAGGAACACTGGCGCGCTGCGTTCGACTTGAACTTCTACCCTGCGGTGCGGATAGACCGCCAATTGGCACCCATGATGCTGGCGCGAGGGGCTGGCGTTATCGTGCATGTCACCTCGATTCAGAGCCAACTGCCGCTGCCTGAGGCAACCACTGCTTATGCGGCGGCGAAGGCGGCACTGTCCAATTACAGCAAGGCCCTCTCCAAAGAACTCAGCCCGCGTGGCGTCAGGGTTGTGCGGGTCTCGCCCGGGTGGGTCGAGACAGAGGCGGCAGTGGGGCTGGTCCAAAGAGTGGCCGAATCTGCCGGGATCGACGAAGAGGCTGCCAGGCAATCGGTAATGGATTCCCTCGGCGGCATTCCTCTTGGCCGACCGAACAGGCCGCAGGAAGTCGCCGACCTGATCAGTTTTCTGCTGTCGCCCAAGGCCAGCGCGCTGACCGGCATGGAGTTTGTCATTGACGGCGGAACCATTCCGACCGTTTGACCCCTCTGGACATTTCTGCCCCGGCTCGGACAAACGACCGATACCCACACTCGCACGTCTGGCCGAGACTGATCACACCCACACAGGAGATCGCATCATGTTTAAACCAAAAGCTCTCGCCCTCGCTCTTGCCATGTCCGCCGCCGTTTTTACGGGTGCCGGTTTCGCTGCAACTCAGCAACCTTCGGTAGTGATTGTGCATGGTGCGTTCGCCGACGGCTCCGACTGGGCCAAGGTCGTCCCGCTGGTGCAGGCTGAAGGCATCAAAGTCACTGTGGTGCAGAATCCGCTCACCTCGCTGGCTGATGACGTAGCAGCGACTCAACGCGTTCTGAACAACCAGGAAAACAACGTAGTGCTGGTCGGCCACTCCTGGGGCGGCACCGTGATCAGCGAGGCTGGCGCCGACAAGAAAGTCCGCAGCCTGGTCTACGTCGCCGCGTTCGCCCCCGATGCCGGTCAAACCAGCAAGGATTTGGGTAAAGACTACCCCGCACCGTCCGGAGTGAAAGAGATCGCTGCCGACAAAAACGGCTTTCTCTACATGACGCCGCAGGGCATGGCCACTGGCTTTGCTCAAGACCTTCCTGCCGAGCAGACCGCGATAATGGCAGCCACCCAAGGCCCGATTCGCGCCTCGGCCTTTGACGACAAAACCAGCGTCGCGGCCTGGAAAGGCAAGCCGTCGTGGTACGTGGTCGCTCGTGAAGACCGGATGATTCAGCCTGATCTGCAACGAGCCTTTGCCAAGAAGATCGGCGCGCAGGTAACGGAAGTCGACGCCAGCCACGTGCCCCAGCAATCGCGCCCGGCGGATGTGGCCAAGGTGATCATCGAAGCGGTGCGCAAGACTCAGTAAGCGCACAGGCAGTACCGGTGGCTCAGGCTGCTGGTACTGCAACCCCCCCGCAGCGATCGCTCGCAACGAATGAATAGCCAAATCTCAGGGCTACTGCCTCTCGGGCAGCATCCGGCTGGATGACGCGTGGCCGCCGCTCCCTCTTACCCATTCTCCAAACAAACTGACGGATTCGAGTTGATGTCTACAAACACGGAACTACCGGCCAGCTACTTCGATTTCATTGTGTGCGGGGCCGGCACCTCCGGTTCCGTCGTTGCAGGCCGGCTGGCGGAAAATCCCGAAGTGCGGGTTCTGTTGATCGAGGCGGGCGGCTGTGATGAGCACGAGAACGTCCAGGAACCGTGCAACTGGCACTTGAATCTGGGCACCGAGCGCGACTGGAGTTTTACCGGTGCTGCCAATCCTCATCTCAACGGTCGGCAGATCCCGTTGAGCATGGGCCGGGGCTTGGGCGGCGGCTCCAGCGTCAATGTGATGTTATGGGCGCGTGGCCACAAGAATGACTGGGAAGACTTCGCGGCTGAAAGCGGCGACGAGGCCTGGAACTACGCGTCGGTGCTGAAGATTTATCAGCGCATCGAGGATTATCAGGGCGCAGCCGACCCTGCACGTCGCGGCACGGGCGGTCCGGTGCATGTCGCGCCTGCCAGAAACGTTCAGCCGATCGCCACGGCAATGATCAGCGCGGCCGGCGAAATGGGCGTTCCGGCCTTTGACGATCCGAATGGTCTGATGATGGAAGGGCGCGGCGGTGCGGCAATCAATGATTTGATCGTCAAGGACAGCAAGCGTCATTCCATCTACCGCGCCTATGTTCACCCGCGTCGTGGCCAGGCCAACCTGACTGTACTGACCGACACACTTGTCAGCCGCCTGATATTTCAGGGTGAGCAGGTTATCGGCGTGGAGACCATCAGCGAAGGTCGGCTTCAGCGTTGTTACGCCAATTACGAAGTGGTTCTCTCGCTGGGCGCGGTTAATACGCCAAAGGTGCTGATGCAGTCCGGTATCGGTCCGGAACAAGAGCTGAGGCGCCATGGCATACCTGTACGTCAGCACCTGCCGGGGGTTGGCGCGAACCATCAGGACCATGTGTCGTTTGCAGCGATTTTCGAATACGAAACGCCTCAACTCATCGGGTATGGCGGCTCGGAGGCGACGCTCTACTGGAGCAGCGACAGCGCGCTGCGCCTGCCGGACATGTTCCATTGTCAGCTCGAGTTTCCGGTCGCCAGTGCACAGAATGCTACGCTGGGGGTGCCTGAGCATGGCTGGACAATGTTCGCCGGCCTTGCTCATCCGCACAGTCGCGGGCGAATTACCCTGTCCGGCCCGGAGGTGAAGGATTCACCGATCATCCATCCTGAAACGCTGGCACACCCTGCCGATTTGCGTGCAGCCCTGGAAAACATCCGCTTCGTCCAGGAACTGGGCGCGCAGGCACCGTTCAGGGGGCTGGTCAAAGGTGAGCGTCTGCCTGCTCTCTCGGATACGAAAGGGCTGGAGCACTACGCCCGTAATGCGGCTGTGACTTACTGGCACCAGTCCTGTACGGCGAAAATGGGTCGGGATGCGATGTCGGTGGTCGACAGTCGCCTGCGGGTTTACGGCATACAAGGTTTGCGCATCGCCGACGCTTCGATCATGCCCCACATCACCAGCGGCAACACCATGGCGCCTTGCGTCGTCATCGGTGAGCGCGCGGTCGAGGAGATCCGCGCGTGCTACACCATTTGATCGCTGTGAAACAGAACTGAACTTTCGTGCCCCGGATAACTTCTCACTGCTGACCATTTCAAGCAGCAACCACCACCGGTTCGCTGATAGATCCGCGCCGAGAACCTGAGCATGAAAGTCACTAGCGCAACATCCCGTGTCCCACTGCGTCGCGCCATCACCGGGTCGATGCTGTTTCTGTTCATTCTCGGCGATGTGCTCGGCGCCGGTGTCTACGCACTGGCGGGCACCATTGCCGGGGAAGTGGGCGGCGCGATCTGGATTCCGCTGCTGATTGCCTTGTTCTTCGCGATGCTCACAGCAGGATCCTATGCCGAACTGGTGACGAAGTACCCGCACGCCGGAGCCGCTTCGGTCTTCGCCGAAAAGGCGTTCAAGTCGCCAGTGATTTCGTTTCTGGTCGGCTTTTGCATGCTGGCGGCAGCGGTCACCAGCGCAGCAGGCCTGTCCCTGGCGTTCGCCGGTGACTACCTTGCAGCGTTTATCAACGTTGCGCCTCACCTGGCCGCGTTGGCTTTTCTGGTGGTGATAGCGCTGCTGAATGCCCGGGGAATCAAGGAATCCCTCGGCGCAAATCTGCTCATGACCGTGGTCGAATTGTCCGGCCTGATTCTGGTGATCGTCGCCGCTGCCTGGTACTTCCAGACGGGTGAAGCGGACCTGGGACGCAGTCTTGAATTCAAGCCCGGGGTCAGCCCGACATTGGCGGTGCTGGGTGCAGCTCTGCTGGCTTTTTATTCCTTCGTGGGCTTCGAAACCTCAGCCAATCTGGCGGAGGAAATCGTCGACGTTCGCCGGGTTTATCCGCGCGCCTTGTTCGCCGCGCTGTTGACGGCGGGGGTCGTGTACATGGCAGTCGGCATTGCGGCGTCGGCCGTCCTGCCGATGGATAAACTGGTGCAGACTTCCGCCCCCTTGCTCGAAGTGGTTCGAGCGTCGGGGCTGAATATCCCGCCGCGTCTGTTTGCCTTCATCGCTCTGGTCGCTGTCGCCAACGGCGCATTGCTGACCATGATCATGGCGAGTCGACTGGCCTACGGAATGGCGCGTCTGGGGCTGCTGCCAAGTCCGTTGGCGAGAGTACTGCCCCAGCGGCAAACGCCTTGGGTCGCGATCATCGTGACCACCCTGGCGGCGATCGCATTGACGCTGACCGGAACACTCGCGACCCTGGCCGAGACCGTCGTGCTGCTGTTGCTTTTCGTGTTCCTCAGCACCAATGTCGCGGTGCTGGTGCTGCGCCGCGACACCGTTGAAGAAGCGCATTTTCGCGTGTTTACCTGGGTGCCGGTGCTGGCGATCGTTTCCTGCCTGTTATTGCTCAGTCAGCAGAGCATGGGAACCTGGTTGCGGGGCGGCGGATTGATGGTGATCGGCACGCTGCTGTACGCCTGTTCCCGCGTGGCTGTGCGGACCGCAGCCGAGCCCGGTCAAAAGGCCTGATGCCGTTCGGCAACCTGGCTCGCTTCGTCGCCCCAGGTGCGGTTGACCCGTTGGCCGCGGACCACTGCCGGCCGCTTGGCAATATCCTCCGCCCAGCGCTGCAAATGGGCGTATTCACTGGCTGAGAGAAACTCGGCCGCCGAGTAGACGTTGTTGCGCACCAGCTCGCCGTACCACGGCCAGACGGCGATGTCGGCGATGGAATAGCTGTCGCCGGCAAGATACGGGCTCTCACTCAGGCGCCGATCCAGCACATCCAGTTGCCGTTTGGCTTCCATGGTGAATCGATTGATCGCGTACTCGAATTTTTCCGGCGCATACGCATAAAAATGTCCAAATCCGCCGCCCAGATAAGGCGCGGCGCCCATCTGCCAGAACAGCCAGTTGAGGGTTTCCGTGCGTCCGGCGAGATCGGTCGGCAGCAACTCGCCGAATTTCTCCGCCAGGTACAGCAGGATGGCGCCGGACTCGAAGACGCGAATCGGCGGCTGCACGCTGTGATCCAGCAATGCCGGAATCTTTGAATTCGGATTGATCTCGACAAAACCGCTGGAGAACTGATCGCCCTCGCCGATGCGGATCAGCCAGGCGTCATATTCGGCACCGGCATGTCCCAGCGCGAGCAGCTCCTCGAGCAGGATGGTCACCTTCACGCCGTTGGGCGTCGCCAGCGAATAGAGCTGCAAGGGATGCTTGCCGACCGGCAGCGTTTTGTCGTGGGTCGGCCCGGCAGTGGGGCGATTGATGTTGGCGAACTGGCCACCGGATGGCGCGTCGTTCGACCAGATTTTTGGCGGGACATAGGGTGAATCAGTCACGGGAGGAACCTCACTAAACTGAAAAGGGAAAAGGGCGCGCATTCACATTAACTCGGGAGCGGCATTTTCTACATAACGTTTAACAGGTGAGACAAACATCAACGTCACCACTCCATGTTTGCAAATGAGAATACGTATCAAAAGCTAACACTTTGGGATACCATGCGCCGCGATTAATGGCACGTATGCCGTCCTGTCTGGCTCTTTTCTCAAGGTTTTCTCGATGCGTCGTACTCTGGTTTCGATTTGTGTGCTTCAGGCGTTTTCAGCACCAGCCTGGGCGGAGCAGGCAACAACCGCGACAAACAGTCTGGAATTGCAAGCGACCGACATCGTCGGAACGGCTGATTATGAAACGGCGCAAGGGCCCGTGAAGGGCTATCGGGCCACGCGCTCTGCCAGTGCGACGCGAACCGACACCTCCATCCATGAAACGCCGCAGTCCATCAGTGTCGTGACCAAGGACGCCGTAGAAGATATCGGCGCCACTCGCCTGCAGGACGCGCTGGATTATGCCGGCGGCGTGGGCCGGGCCAACAACTTCGGCGGCCAGGGGCTGACCACGTTTACCGTGCGCGGATTTACCACCGGCGAGTTCTATCGCAACGGTTTTCCGATCAATCGCGGTTACCCGAACATGCCGGACGCGAACACCATCGAGCGCCTGGAAGTGTTGCGCGGCCCGGCGACCACTCTGTACGGGCGCGGCGATCCCGGCGGTACGTTCAATGTGGTCTCCAAGCAGCCTCTGGGCGAACGCACGGTAACGCTGGGCAGCCAGCTCGACGATCAGGGCATGCGCCGCGGCACGCTGGATGCCTCCGGTCCGCTCGACGAGGAGGGCCGTTTGGCCTATCGCCTGAACGTGGTGGGAGAGGGCGGCGACACCTTTCGCGATCATGTCGAAACCGAACGCTACGGTGTGACCCCGGTTATTTCATGGCAGGCCAGCGACGCCACCAAGGTGATCTTCGAGGGCGACTTCATGCGCAACAATCACCCGCTGGATCGCGGCGTCACGCGTTATCCAAATCAGCTTGGCACCGCGTCCCGGGACACTTTCTTCGGTGAGAAAGACGCCGGCAAATTGCACAACGACAACAACATGGCGCAGTTGCGCTTCGAACATTTCCTGAGTGACAACTGGACCTTGGGCGGCGGCTTTCAGTGGCTGGATGGCAGCTTGCAAGGCAACGCCATCGAAGCCAACGGCATGACTGCGGACGGGCGCACGCTGGGACGCAATTTCAACTACCGCAAACTGGAATGGACGGACAAGGACACCCAACTGAACCTCACCGGGCGTTTCTCCACTGGCGGTTTCGATCACACCTTGTTGACCGGTATCGAGTACGAAGACTACGACTACAAGTCCATCATCCAGCGCTCCAGTGGTGCGGTCGGCGCTTACCCGATCGATATCTTCAATCCGGTTTATGGCCAGCCACGGCCGGCCTTGACCCGCACGCCGACCCACGACAAGGAAAACCTCAAGACGTACGCGGCCTTCGTTCAGGATCAAGTGGCATTGACCGAGCGCTTGAAGGTGCTGGCGGGCGCCCGTTTCGAACGCTTCGAGCATGATTATGAAACCTTCGTGCCGGGTGGCAGAAGCTGGCAGGCCAGCGACAATGCGGTGACGCCGCGCATTGGCGTGCTGTATGACCTCACCGACAGCGTGGCGATGTACGCCAACACCGCGCGCTCGTTCAAACCCAATACCGGGGCCAGTCGACAGGGTGGGGGCTTCGCGCCGGAGAAGGGCAAGTCCTATGAAATGGGGGGCAAGTGGCAGGCACTGGAGGGTCAATTGAGCGTGGATGCCGCGATCTATCAGATTGAAAAACGTAACGTGCTGACCACCGACCCCGTGGACTCGACGTTCAGCGTGGCAGCGGGCGAGGTGCGCAGCCGTGGCTTTGATCTGAATGTGGCAGGCAATCTGACCCCGGAATGGAGGATGATCGGCGGTTACGCCTATGTCGACGCCGAGGTCACCCAGGACAGCGTCCTGCAGTCGGGCACCCGGTTGATGAACATTCCCAGGAACAGCTTCAGCCTGCTCAACGTCTATGAGTTTCAGGACGGTTATCTGAAAGGCCTGGGCCTTGGGGTGGGTGGCAAGTACGTCGATGAACGGGCGGGCCAGACCGCCAATACGGCGTTTTCAATGGGCAGTTACACCGTCATGGACGTGCTCGGCTTCTACAAGATCAACGACAACGTCAGGCTCAATCTTGATGTGAAAAACCTGTTCGATCGCGATTATCAGGAGGGTGCGTTCGGTAACGTCTACGCCTATCCAGGGGAGCCGAGGACGGTCCAGGTGGGCATTGCGTATACGTTGTAGATGACCGACAAGCGCACATTAACGCTTCAAACCTTCAACAGCGTCTGCACCTCTGGTGCAGACAGACCGCAATCGCCAGCAAGCCGGCTCCTGCAGGTGCGTTTGCTGGCTTGATGGCAACCTGGGCATGTTCATGCTCGGCCTGGCGTTCATGTCCGACGGCATCAGGGGTTACGCTGCTGTAGAAGCCGCTAAATCTTGTGGTGAATCTCCAGCATTTTGAATGTCACTTTTCCGCCTTCGCTCGGGTAGCCGGTGTTGTCCTGCACATACGCCCCCGCTTTGAAATACAGCGGTTTGGTCTTCCAGCTCGGGTCGACCGTGGCTCGCCAGTTGTAGCCCGCTGCGCTGATGCCCAACGCGCCTTTGGGGCTGATGTGGATCTGGTAGGAAAAGTTCTGGTTGAGCGGGACACCGGTTGCAATGGTGATGACCTGGCCCGTTTCATCTTCAGGATTCAGGCGCACCTTGGCAACAATGTTCCCCGTTAACGACTTCTCTTTGTACTGGTATTCCAGCTTCACCATCGGGCTGTTGCTGTCCTTGTTATGAATCTGGCCGATCACGATTTTGCCGGTGCTGGGTACTTGATTGACCGTCACACTCGCCCGCAGGATGTTATCCGCCGCTGAATACTGCCAATTGCGCAGCGACCCATCGCTAAAGGTTTCGCGCAGCTCGCTGCGTGGGTAAATGGCGTTGGCCGTTTTCGAGCCGGTCACCGGTGCCCAGAAGGACAGGGTGGTGGTATCGGCATTGAAATACTGGTCCGTGAACCCTTGCATCAGCCGAGGCGTTTCTATGGTGGCCGGCGGGCTGCCTTCAGGGATGCTTAAGTTCCAGGTGGCGAGGTCGATCATGGCGAGAGTCCTTCGGGCAGAGAATATTGCGGCCACAGTTTCCCCATCCGTGCTTTTTGCGCGGCGTCAATCAGGCATTCTGATGGGGTGATTCGTATGGCGGTTGATTGACGTCAAATGATCGTCAATGGCTCTACTGCAGGCTTTATGCCTAGAGAAGCGACCGCTGGTCGGTTTTAGCGTGGAGCTTGGAACCTATGGCTTTTGAAGTACTCTGCGGCTATCTGGCGCCGAGTCATGGCAGCCTATTTTTCCAGCCACTCGGAATGCGCCTGCGGAAAATGCTGTTGCATCCATTCAATGAAAACCTGCACCTGCGGCGCCAAATGCCGGCTTGGATAGACCACTGACACAGGACGAGGAGATGGCCGATAGGGTTTTAAAATCTCAACCAACGCGCGACTGGCAAGATGCTCGGCGACAGCGATGCCCGGCGCCTGGATGATTCCGAAAGCTGACACGCCACATTGAACGTAGGCATTTGACTCTGTAACCGTGATCGCCGCGTTACTGATAAACGCGCGGTCTTGATTTTTTACCGAGAAATGCCAAGGCAACGTCCTGTTGCTCTGACCGGACAAAAAGTTTACCCCGCGATGGGCAGCCAGTTCGTCGAGTGTCTCCGGTTCGCCGTGCCTGTGCAGGTACTCGGGCGCAGCGCACGTCACCATGGTTGCCATCGCGATGGGGCGCGCAATCAGGCTGGAGTCCGGTAACTCGCCTATACGCAGCGCGCAGTCGATGCCCTCACCAATCAAATCAACCGCCCGGTCGGTCACGCCCAATACTATATTGATGCCGGGGAAGTTCACGGTGAACTGCTTAAGGCTTTTGATGAATTCCGTTTGGGCGAAGGCGTTGGGGATGTCGACGCGAAGTCGACCCTCGAGAGTTGCTCCAGATCGGTCAAACATCGAGGTCGCGGCAGAAATATCCGCCAGTATTTCCTGCACCCGTTCATAGAATCGTTCGCCCTCAGTGGTGAGCGCTACTTTTCTCGTTGTGCGCTGGAAAAGGCGCACGCCCAATGACGTCTCCAGCTCCTGGATATAGCGAGTGACCTGCGGTCGCCCGATGTCCAGCGACTCGGCGGCTTTGGTGAAGCTCCCCAGTTCAGCGAGCCGGGCGAACAAACGCATCGATTGCAGCAATTCCATGACGCTTTCCCATAAACCCCGCCTGACTCACGGAGTTGAAAATGATTGTTACCCAAGAATAGAACAATCATGTCTTTTTTCACGCATTTATTGCGCCTCGCCAACAGCGAAAGATGGGCGCAACACAGAACCGATTCCGGTTTGAATCCATCAACGTGTTTTTGGAGAGTCACAATGAAAGCCTGGTTATTGAAAGATTTCGGCCTCGACAATCTGCAATTGGGGGAGGTGGCGACCCCGCAACCCAAGGTTGGCGAGCTGCTGGTCAAGGTAGGGGCGGTCTCGCTCAACTTCCGCGACAAGGCCATCGTCGATGGCATCTATGAACCGCATAAAGTGCCCAAGAACCTCATCCCGGTGAGTGACGCGGCCGGCACAGTGGTCGCGGTCGGCGACAGCGTCACGCGATTCAAAGTCGGTGATCGGGTCAACTCGCACTTGTACTCGCGTTGGCTGGACGGCGAGCCTGGCCCCGACGAGCCCGATCACTGCTTCGGCTCGCCGTTGCCGGGCGGCCTGGCCGAATACATGATCATCCACGAAGACAGCGCCGTGAGTGCGCCCGCCAACATGAGCGACGAAGAGGCCGCAACATTGCCCATTGCCGCGCTCACGGCCTGGTACTCGCTGGTCGACTTCGGCAAATCAAGCCGGGGCAAACGGTGTTGGTTCAGGGCACTGGCGGTGTGTCCATTTTTGCTGTGCAGATCGCTACCGCACTTGGCGCAAAGGTGATTGCAACGTCGAGCAACGATCAGAACTTGCAAACCGTCAAGACGTTGGGGGCCGCAGCGGGCATTAACTACAGAACAACGCCGGCCTGGGCGGACGAAGTACTGAAACTGACTGAAGGCAAAGGTGTGGATCTATTGCTCGATGTGGCCGGTGGCAGCGGCATTAATCAATCGGTTGCAGCGACCAAGGCATCCGGGCGCATTGCACAGATCGGCTTCTTGACCGGGCAGACCGTTGAACTCAATCTGATGCCACTCATCTTCCGTCAGACCACCCTTCGCGGTATCGCTGTAGCGCCGCGCTCATCTTTCGACCGCATGAACGTGTTCCTCAACGAGCACACTATTCGTCCCGTGATTGATCGGGTGTACTCGTTCGAGCAAGCACGTGAGGCTTACGAGCATCTTGCGAAGGGCGCATTCTGCAAGGTTGTGATAAAAATCGCTTGATGTTCAAGGGTGCGAACAGGGCGCCTGTTACTCGGTCTCCCGATGAACTCCAATGCCTGGCCTGAACGGCGTTCGATTCTGTTTGAAAGAATGTCGATATCAGGCCAGTCGGCGCTATTGAATTTATCGTGAATCAATATATCTCCGCATTTTCATGTGGCTACTATTAATTCGTTGAATGGGTTGGCTCATCAAAAGGGTGAAAATTATGAACAAGCTAATTATTTACTCCTTGCTTGGACTGTTCATGACGGGCTGTTCGTCTTCGGGTCATCAAGCTGCGGCCGACGCACATGCCGCCGCGCCGGCGAGCGCGAAACAACTCAACGCGAGCGAGATAAACTCTACGGTCATAGGTCGCCAGCATTCGAGTGTGACGTCTACTGGTTATCCTTTTTCCGAGACACTCAACCCTGACGGGACCGCAGTAATAAATATCTCCGGAGAGTCCACGCAGAAGGGCAATTGGGTCATCACCAAAGACGTTATCTGTGTGAGTTATCAGAAGTATGGCAAGGAGTGCAATAAGGTGCTTAGTGACGGAAACTCTTTCTGGTTTGTTGATAGCACCACCAACAAGACCAATAACAAGTTTTCCGTCAAATAGGGTGCCGACGAATTTTTAGTGCTGTCGAGATCAAATTGCAAGGTGAGTTATGAACATCAAGATTTGCAGTTGCCTGTTGCTCAGCCTCATCCTGTCGGGTTGCGCTTCGACAAGTGAGCAGAAAATAAAACCGGTTTCAGCCTCCGCAGTAGCGCTTGATGATGAACAAGTGCGCAAGACCTTGATCGGCAACAAGCTGAACAATATCGGGCGCACTGGCTTGCCCTATTCCTTGAGCTTCAATGGCGATGGAACGGAAATTTTCAGAATGTCGGGCAACCCACCCGAAACCGAGTATTGGACCGTCAAGGATGGGGTGATCTGTTTCACCGCGGCCAAGAGCCCCAAAGAATGTTATCGACTCAAAAAAGATCAGGATGACTACTGGCTGGTGCACCCCGACACGGGTGCGGTCCATTACCATTACACGCTGACGCCACAGTGATAATGGATTGCCTGGCTGTCTTGAGCGCCGCGCGAATCAGACGTTGGACGAGCTGATGGTGTCCTCCGCGGATTCTTCAGCCAGCTTCAACCGGTCAGCCTTGCTGATGTATCTGGACTTGCTGGCCGGTGCCAATTTGGCACTGGCTTTCTTGGCGTGTGCCTTCAATAACTGCTGTATTTTTTTGCGACGATTCATAGTGCGCTACCCGGTTTGTAAGCGCTTGCATGATATCAGCTCAAAGAGGTGCGCTGCCTCGCAAAAACTCGGCCATGCAGCAATCCCGACAGATATTCAGGGGCGTGAGGCCACCTCGTCCAGGTGATGCAGCAAACTCAGCGGGTCTTCATAAACCCTCAGCGCACCTGCTCGCTCCAGCTCACCACGGTCATAGCCACCGGAAAGCAAACCAATGCCGGTGGCTTTGCAGCGCCTTGCGGCCAGCATGTCCCACACGGCATCGCCGATGACCAGGCATTCTTCTATGGCGACATCCATTTTCCGTGCGGCTGCGAGGAAGAGGTCCGGGTCAGGTTTGCCGTATTTGACGTCATCGCGGGTAATGAGGTTGATGTCCTTGGCATCGAGCTTCAAGGCCTTGAGGTTGATGCTCGCGGTGTCGACACCTCCGCTGGTCGCAATGCACCACTGAACACCTTCCTCGGATAGCGTATCGAGTAGCTCCACGGCACCGGGCAGCGCGATGATCTGCCCTTGTAAGGCTTCATAGGCCTGCGCATGTTTGTCGCTCAGCCGCTTCGCTTGTTCGGCATTGATCGTCAGCCCGGTCTCGCGGGACAGGGTCTTGAGCATCAAGCCGCCGCTCATGCCGATTTTCCGATGAATGCGCCACATGGCGAGGGGAATATTTTCCGAATCGAGAGCTTCTTTCCAGGCCGCGACGTTTTGATAGACGCTGTCGGTCAGCGTGCCGTCGAGGTCAAATATGAATGAGGTTTGCGGTCGCATGCAGTACTCCAGTATTCAAATGTCATCCATGGCTATTTCCATTCCAGACAACCGAGCGGCCGGCCTACGGGATTGGCGCTCGTTCCAGGTCAGCAGGGCCGGGTTCGACCCGCGCTCCATCACCTTCAGATTCTTCGCGACTCACGCGCTCGTCATCGGTCAGGCCGACGTCTGTTTCATTCGATCCATCACGGTCGGACAGGTCGTTTGGCAGGAGGGTGCCTACCCCGAAGATAATCGCTGCCATGTAAACCTTCAGTCCCCTGCATGCTTGTCTGCAATCATGTTCAAAGCCTGCGAAGGCTCTATCCATCACTTTGTTGAAGTGATCCTTCACTGACACTGTGCTGTTATCCGGTTCCAATCTCGTCACTCCTCTGGTTTATGCGACCTCATATGAGGTCGCTGAACACACATCAGGCATCTTTGCCTTGCACGTAACCTGAGCCCAGGTCCGCGCCTGTCACCGGTTCACTGAGTGGGTCAGATGCCGTGCGAATTTTCATCGCTTCCAAAACAGATTCATCGTCTTGGGAAAGATTCACAGAAGCCGATCCGTCACCGCCATCGACGGCAGGCTCAGGGCTCTCGACATATTCCCACCCGGCACCCTCGTTCCAAGGGCCGCGAACATTGGGTTCGCCCGACATGTTGAAATATTTGTGGGTAAACGCCGGATCGCCAGGCAGCTTGCCTTGCGGGAAGTTCGGTTGAATGGAGTGCAGCGCTTTTTCAAATGACTTCTGGTGCGCGATTTCGCGCGTCATCAAGAAACCCAGTGCTTCTTTCACGCCGGGATCATCGGTCACGTTGATCAAACGTTCATAGAGAATTTTTGCCCGTGCTTCTGCGGCGATGTTTGAGCGAAAGTCTGCGGTAGGTTCGGAGATCGAGTCTACGTAAGCCGCTGTCCATGGAACGCCGGCGGAGTTGACCAGTGGCGCGCCTGCGCCGTACAGAAGACTGGTGATGTGCGAGTCGTTACCGGCGCCGTTGATTGCCCGGTACAGTTCACCTTCCTCTTGCACGCCTTCCGCCAGCTGGCCTTTGGCACCCCGGTTGAGCATCACGATGATCGAACCGACGATTTCCAGGTGGCTCAATTCTTCAGTGGCAATGTCCATCAACAGGTCCTTGCGACCCGGATCTTCTTCCGCCAATGCCTGGGTGAAATAGCGAGCTGCCGCGGCCAGTTCACCATTGGCACCGCCGAATTGCTCAAGCAGCAGGTTGGCCAGCCCCGGGTTGGGTTGTGCCACTCGCACGGTGTACTGAAGGCGTTTGTTATGTAAAAACATTGGGTCATTCCTCATGCAGGCTAAAAGCGCATTCACCACTTCGGGCGTTAGCGCGTGCATGAGTTGTGAGAGGCAGAAACCGGGGGAATTTCGTTTTTTACCGCCACGCGAGACGGACGGTATCAGTTCAATAGTTCAAGTAATTTACGCGGGGCTGGCGATCACGAGCCGACCGTTTGATCGACCGTTACTGCAGACACGCTTAGTGTCTGCAGCGAGGCCATGCTGCGTATTAATGACTCAAAATTTGTATTTGGCGGTCAGCATGTAGCTGCGTGGAGTGCCGTAGTTATCGGTCGAGCCCCAGGTGGTGTTGTAGCCGATCGAGGAGTAGTAGACCCGGTCGAACACATTGTTGGCGTTCACTTGCAGGTCGAGGTGTTGGTTGACTTCGTAGCCTGCCATCAAATCAGTAATGGCGTAGCTGCCTTGCTGGAGACGATAGCTACCTGCGGTGAGCGGCACGTCGTTGTACATGCGGCTCTGCCAATAGACGTTGCCGCCGACGCGGAATTTCTCCAGCGGACCCTGCAGGCGATACATCGTCGAGACCTTGAACAGGTGCTCAGGCGTGTCGGTGTCGAAACGCTGATTCTCGTTTTCCGGGTTCTCGTCCTTGATGTAATGGGCGCGGGTGTAGGTGTAGCCGGCACCCACTTGCCAGTTTTCGGTGAGCGCGCCTTGCAGTTCCAGGTCCAGGCCCTGGCTGCGGACTTTGCCGGAGGTCTCGTAGCAGGTCATGACCGGGCAACCGAGTTGGCTGTCCGCCAGCGAGGCACGGTTTTTCTGGTCGATCTGGAACACCGCGAGGCTGGCGTTGAGGGCGCCGTCGAAGTACTCGCCCTTGATGCCGACTTCATAATTCTCGCCAACAATCGGTTCCAGCAGTTTGCCGGAGATGTCCTGCGAAGTTTGCGGGGTGAAGATATCGGTGTAGCTGGCGTAAACGGAGTGGTGGTCGTCCAGTTTGTAGATCAGGCCGGCGTAGCGCGTCAGGTTGCGGGTGACCTTGTAATCGCCGTCGCCGGAGCGGTCGTCGTAGTCGTACCAGTCCAGGCGACTGCCGAGGATCAGCGTCAGCGGATCGGCCAGACTCAGACGGGTCGTCAGGTAAACGGCATCCTGGGTGGTGACATTATGGGTTTTGCCGTCACGGACAAAGTCCGGCTTCGGCGCACCGATCGGCCACGCGGTGGTGTACGGGCTGTACTCTTTGGTGGTGGCATCATAAGCGCGGTTGCTGGCGCCGACGACCACTTCGTGGGTGCGGCCGAAGGCTTCGACCGGGCCGCTCGCGTACACGTCCAAGGCGTTTTGTTTGTCAGTGTGATGCGATTGATAGGCCGTGGTTTCCAGCGGTCCGGCGTAGCGTGACTGGTAAGTGCCGGAGAACTCGCCGTCCAGTGTCGAAGCCGAGGCCGCTGCGTGCAGCTTCCAGTCGTTGTTGAGGCGATGCTCCACTTCACCGAACAACGTGTCGATCTGCAGCTTCTTGTTTTCCCAATCCGTGCCCGGGTAGGTGGAGCGGGGCAGGTCCAGGTGGTGGCCGTCGGTGCCAATCGGCAAGCCGCCCCAGAAATAGTTGGTCTGCTCGTTCTGGCGCGAAAAGCCCAAAGTCGCCGTTGTGCTGTCGCTCAGATCGGCTTCACCGATGGCGTAGAACAGGCCGTGATCGTTTTCTTCCTCGTCGCGAAAACTGTCGGCGCCTTGATAGGAACCCACTACACGACCGCGCAGCGTGCCGCTTTCGTTCAGTGGGCTCGACGCATCGAACACACCGCGATAATCATCCCAGCTGCCGGCGGCGCCCGTGAGGGTCACTTGCTGGTCTGCCGTGGGCCGTTTGCGCACCATGTTGATGGCGGCCGAAGGATTGCCGGCACCGGTCACCAGACCGGTTGCACCGCGAATGATTTCGACGCGGTCGAACATTGCCAGGTTCGGCTGCACCGCCATCGAGTAGGGCTGGTACGAACTGGGCAGTCCGTCGTACATGATGTTGTCGATGTCAAAACCGCGCGAACTGTAAGTCTGCCGCCCCGGTCCGCTTGCCTGGCTGAGGAACAGCCCCGGCGTGGCCCTCACCACATCGTTGATGCTGGTCATCGCCTGATCGTCCATGCGCTGACGGGTAATCACGGTAACCGCTTGAGGTGTTTCGCGCATGGTCAACGGCAGCTTGGTAGCGGTCTGCATGGGACCGGTGGTGTAGGACCCGGTGTCTTCGGTGGTGCTGCCCAAGCCGGTGGCGCTGATTTCGGTCGCGCCCAGTTCCAGAGTGCTGGGTGGAGCGTCTGTAACGCCCGTCGCGGGCGGCGTCTCATCGGCTGAAGCCTGCGGAATGCTTGCCAGGCCGATGGCTAATGCCAACAGGCCGGGCGCGAAGTTGCAACGGCGATTTGTGGTGTGAAACGACATCAATCTGATTCCCCAAGCGATACCAAAACGAATCGAATGCAAGCGCATCTAATAATAATTCGCATTAGTGTCTCAGATCGTTACACCTGAAGAAAGATAGACCAGTCAGTTAGTTAACAAAATTTTCACACCGAATTCGGGTTGGCCCGCCGGATGATGTACTGCAGATAAGGCGTGACCGATTAGTCATAAGCCCTGCGGTAAGCGAAAATCCCGGGCGTGCCGCCGGTCATGATGAACAGGATATTCGACCCGGCCTTATAGTCACCTCGTGCCACCGAGGCGAGCAATCCGGCGAACGCTTTGCCTCCGTATACAGGATCGATCAACAAGCCTTCCTGCGTCGCCATGGTCCGTGTTGCGGCCAGCATCGCAGGGGTAGGCGAACCATACGAAGCGCCACGCTGTGAGCCATCGACGACGACAGCGCCGTCGTCGAGACGGGCGTCACTGCCCAGCAACTGCAAAACCTCACGGGTTTTCTCCAGGGTCGCGTCACGGGTTTGTTCTTCGCCGGCGAGTACCGAATAGCCCGATACACCGGTGGCGGAGCCGGCCATGGTCAGGCCCGCCAACAGCCCGGAATGGGTGCCGCTGCTGCCATTGGGCACGACGATTCGAGTGAAATCGAGTTCAAGCGCTGCTGCTTGGGACAAGACTTCGGCCGCGCAGGCGGCGTAACCCAGACAGCCAGCAGGGCTGGACCCGCCCAGAGGCATGAGGAACGGTTTTCGGCCTTGGCGTTGAAGGTGATCAACCAGTTCATCGGCGTACGCCGCTGGTGTGATGCCCTGGGGTAAATGGTGGACGGAGGCGCCAAAAATTGTGTTCAGGAGAACGTTGCCGTTGAGCCGGTAATCGTCGTCTTCGCGCACCGAAGAGGGCGTGAGGATCAGCACGCAACGCAGGCCGCAACGCGCAGCAACCGCGGCAGTGAGCCGGGCGTTGTTGGACTGCAGCCCGCCCCAGGTGATCAAGGTGTCGGCGCCTTCGATCAGCGCGCGACCGAGCAGGAATTCCAGCTTGCGCAGCTTGTTTCCGCCGCCTCCCAGCCCCGTGAGGTCATCACGTTTTACGTAGATGTTGCAACCGTTCATGGCGGCCATCGCGCTCAGTCGCGGTAGTTTCTGCAAGGGCGTGACACCTTCCAGCAACTGCATGTGCGGGAAATTCGACAGGGCTGATTGCAGAGCGTCAAGAGAGGGGGGCATCACGTTTACCTGCCAGATAAAAACGGTCACCGCAGCGCAAGGGGACGTGCTGCGGTGACCAAAAGGGAGCGCCGGGCTTCCAGCGGATTGGGCCCACTCTAGGCAAGCCCGGCGCTCCTATCTATGCACTCTCTGACAAAACAGTTGATACCTGATGTAACTGATGAATGAGCCGGGCGGCCTTTAGCTACGTGCCAAAAACCTTGGGCGAGAATCAACGCACCAGACAAGGTTGCTTGTTGTTGAAGCGCCAGCCTGGAATCAGGAACTGCATCGCCACGCTGTCGTCGCGGGCGCCGAGCCCCATGCCTTTGTACAACTCATGCGCCTTCGCCACGGCGTCCATGTCAATTTCTACGCCCAGACCGTGACGGGTCGGCACCTTGACGTAACCCCCTTCAATTTTCAGCGGGTCCTTGGTCAGGTGTTGACCGTCCTGCCAGATCCAGTGGGTGTCGATCGCGGTGATTTCACCCGGTGCAGCGGCTGCCACTTGGGTGAACATAGCCAGGGAAATATCGAAGTGGTTGTTGGAGTGAGAGCCCCAGGTCAGGCCCCATTCATGGCACATCTGCGCGACACGCACGGAGCCCTGCAGGGTCCAGAAATGCGGGTCGGCGAGCGGAATGTCGACCGAATGCAGCTGAATCGCATGACCCATTTCGCGCCAGTCGGTGGCGATCATGTTGGTCGCGGTCTTCAGCCCGGTGGCGCGGCGGAATTCAGCCATGACTTCGCGACCCGAATAGCCATTTTCCGCGCCACAGGGATCTTCCGCGTAGGCGAGCACGTGGTGCTGGTCACGGCACAAACGGATGGCTTCTTTGAGTGACCATGCACCATTCGGGTCGAGCGTAATGCGCGCATCGGGAAAGCGTTCGGCCAGTGCGGTGACGGCTTCGATCTCTGCATCGCCGCTGAGCACGCCGCCTTTGAGCTTGAAATCGTTGAAGCCATATTTGGCTTTTGCGGCTTCGGCGAGGCGCACCACGGCTTCAGCAGTCATGGCTTTCTCGTGACGCAGGCGGAACCAGTCGTCACTCGCATCCGCCTCGTTGCGATAGGCCAGATCAGTGACGTTGCGATCACCAATGTAGAACAGATAGCCGAGCATTTTCACCGCGTCGCGTTGCTGCCCTTCGCCCAACAGTGCAGCCACCGGTACTTCAAGGAATTGCCCCAGCAGATCGAGCAGGGCGGCCTCCATTGCGGTCACGGCATGGATGGTGATGCGCAAGTCGAAGGTCTGCAGGCCGCGACCGGCGGCGTCCCGCGAGGCGAACGTGGTGCGCATCTGGTTGAGGATGCGCTGGTACTGACCAATTGGCTGGCCGATCACCAGCCCGCGCGCGTCTTCGAGGGTTTCGCGAATCCGCTCGCCACCCGGGACTTCGCCCACGCCGGTATTGCCGGCACTGTCTTTGAGAATGACGATGTTGCGGGTGAAGAACGGCCCGTGGGCGCCGCTCAGGTTTAGCAGCATGCTGTCGTGACCGGCGACGGGGATGACTTGAAAACTGGTGATAACAGGTGACTTGGTGGTGTTGGCAGCGTGTTCAGCGTTCATGGCAAATTCCTGCAAATGAGTTCATTCAGCGATCAATAAAAGTCAGTGAGATTTGCTGACGGTCACTGTGGGTGCTGCGGCAATCGGCGGGGTCAGCAGGGACGACGATTTCGGCGAGGTCCTGGCGAAGAACACCAGGATCGCGGCCAGTATCGACGTGCCGGCCAGGCCATAGAGACCGCCCTGGATGGAGCCGGTGGTCTGCTCGAGAAAACCGAAGGTCGTCGGTGCCACGAAGCCGCCGAGGTTGCCGATCGAGTTGATCAGCGCGATCACGGCCGCGGCGATCCGGGCATCCAGGTAGCCTTGAGGAATCGGCCAGAACAGCGACGATGCCGATTTGAAGCCGATGGCGGCGAAACAAATGGCGACGAAGGCAAAGATTGGCCCGCCGGTGGTCGAGAGGAACATCCCCGCAGCGGCAATCAACAAGGCTGTCGCAACCCAGGCCTGCTGGAATTTGAACTTGCCGGACAACGCCGCGAAGCTGTACATCGCAATGATGGAAATCAGCCAGGGAATCGAGTTGAAAAAGCCGACCTGGATGTCGCTCAGGTCGCCCATTTTCTTGATGATGCTCGGTAGCCAGAACGTTGCTGCATAGATCGTCAGTTGTATGCAGAAATACAGCGCGCAAAACAGCACGATCTGTCGATCTCTGAGCAATTTTCCGATGGTGGGTTTGACCGTGGTCAGCGCTTCACGCTCACGCTGTTCCTGGTCGATGGCGTTTACCAGTGCATCCTGCTCTTCCCGGCTCAGCCACTTGGCATAATGGGGTTTGGAATCGAGCCAGAACCATACGAAGAAGCCCAGAAATACCGAGGCCAGGCCTTCGATGGCGAACATCCACTGCCAGCCCTTGAAGCCGAAGCCGTCGATCTGCAACAGGACACCCGACAGCGGTCCGGAAATCAGTGAGGCAATGGCCGAGCCACTGAGGAAAATCGCGATGGCTTTACCGCGCTCCACGCCTGGCAGCCAGCGGGTGAAGTAATAGATCACGCCTGGGAAGAAGCCGGCTTCGGCCACGCCCAGCAGGAAACGCAGAATGTAGAAATGGGTTTCGTTCTGGATGAACGCCATCATCGTCGCAACGATGCCCCAGGTAAACATGATGCGGGTCAGCCAGATTCGCGCGCCGACTTTTTGCAGCAGCATGTTCGACGGGACTTCGAAGAGGGCGTAGCCGATGAAAAACAGACCCGCACCCAGACCGTAGGCGGCGGCACCGATGCCGAGATCGTGCTCCATGTGCGTACGCACAAATCCGATGTTGACCCGGTCGATATAGTTGAGGATGAACATGATGACGAAAAGCGGGAGGACGTGTCTCTTCACTTTGCTGACGGCGCGAGCCAGGACTGAATCTTCTGCCGGAGCGACAGACGCATTGCTTGAATTGTTCACAATTCAAAACTCCCACTGATTTGTTTTTATGCGGGTTTATGGTGTCAGTCATCATACAAGTGCTTATTTAACCTCGCAACGTGCGCCGCAAAGTTTATGTGCATAAAAGAGGGAGTTTTACGGCGCTATTGGTTATTTAGGCTCTCTAAGCAGGGAGCGTGGGGCAGGAGTTTAGTGTTGCGAGGCGGCAGGTAAGGAGGTGGTGGAATATTCTTTGCACCAGACTGATCATGTGTTGTCATACAAGCTGGACGGTTTCTTAAAAAATGTCCCACGGTGTGAAATTGCATTGCAGGACCATTCGGGATGCGGCCGCCCCGGGTTCGAGACGGCCTTATTCCAGACAAGTCAGGGGATCAGGCGGGATGCCCGTAATTTGTCGAACACATCAAAAAACGCTCGATCACTCGCTTGATAGCCAGTAAAATCCAGGGTCCTGCTTTTCGACATGTCGGTGACGACCTCGATCGGGCGACCCAGATCCGCATCGGTGTGCCATGGTGAAATCAGACGGTTGATGTCCGATTCTTTCAGCCCATGTTCGGCCACGATCTGCTGCCAAACGGCCTGGTCATCCGCCATTTGTGTTTCCAGTGGTGAGACGGCAGCGGGATAGTCGGCAGGATGCACTGCGAAATAATGGGCAATTTGCCCCCACATCCATTTCCAGCGGAACACATCGCCATTGGTAACGTTGAACGCCTGGTTGGCCGCTTCAGGGGTGGTGGCGGCCCATAGCTGTTGTGCCGCCAATTGTCGGGCGTCGGTCATGTCGGTGAGGCTTTCCCATTGCACACGGGAGCCAGGAAATACGAAAGGGCGGCCGGTGTGTTTGCAGATGCTGGCATAGACGGCGAGGGTGGTTGCCATGTTCATCGCGTTGCCCACGGCGACACCGGTAACGGTGTGTGGCCGGTGCACACTCCAGGTGAAGCCATCCTTTTCAGCCGCGGCAAACACTTCATCTTCCTGGGCGTAATAGAAGTTTTCGATGTCCAGCCGACCCTGTTCTTCACGGAACGGTGTCTGTGGCAGGCTGCCTTTGCCATAGGCTTCGAAAGGCCCCAGGTAGTGCTTCAAGCCCGTCACCAGCGCCACATGCTGGACACTTTGCGCCGGGCGAACGGCGTCGAGGACATTGCGCACCATGGCGGCGTTGACGCGAATATTTTCCGCTTCGGTGGCCTGCCGCGACCAGGTGGTGATGAACACATGAGTCGGTTTCAGATCCGCCAGCGCTCGCCTCAGCGACGACGGGTCTTGCAGGTCTGCCGCCACCGGAATCACTCCCGGTGTCGGCGCGGGGTCTCGGGAAAGCGCGGCCACCTGCCATTTGTTGTCGATCAGTAACTGGGTGATGGCGCTGCCAACGATGCCGCTGGCGCCCACGATCAATGCTGTCTGGGTCATAAGATTCTCCGGTAAGTAGTTTTCTGAGCCCGCGCGCTTTGCGGAGGTTCAACCGGATCCGTCAGTGAAACGTTTTCAGCCGGGCCGGCAAGCGACCCAGCCCTTGAACGTGAACGCGGCGTAGAACAGTTCCACGTCGCTAAATCCGGCCTGACTCAGCAATGCTTCGTCTTGTTCCGGCGGTAACAGCGCGAGGCGGCTGTCCATGGCGGTGATTGCCTGTTCGGCATCGGCAGGGCGAATTCCCGAGGCCACCGCGAAAGCTGCGTACCGCTTGAGCCAACGATTTTTTTCAGCCCGGGTTTGCGGGAAGCTGTGATGAGCCACCACCAGTCGCGCGCCGGGTTTCAACCGCAGCAATAATTGTTTGAGCGTGTGCAACCGTTGTTCCACCGTGAGGAAATGCAGGGTCAACAGGCACGTCGCGCCATCAAATGGGCCGTCAGGGGCGTCGTCGATGTAGCCCTCATGGAGATCCACGCGGGTCTCAAGTGCGCCTAATGTCTGGCGTGCAAGCGCCAGCATCGGGGCTGAAGGGTCGACACCGACGAATCTCCAGTCGGGCCTGGCCTGGGCGAATACCTTCAACTCCAGCCCTCCGCCTGCGCCCAGGACGAGCACGCGGGCATCTGTGGGGGCTCGCTCGGCCAGCAGCAAAGTGGCCATTGTCTGCAGTGCTTGAAAACCCGGAACTTGCTTTACCGGGCGCTCGGCGTAGTTTGCGACGGCGTCAGGGTCAGAGAAAAAAGACATACAGATCCTCCAATGGGATTCGGGAATCAGCGAAAAATCAATGATTGATGCGCTGCGCCACCGCTGCGTGCGCCGTCACCCACGGCGATGGCGACATTGCCGGCCGCCATCGCGGCATCGCCGCAGGCAAACACGCCCGGCACACTGGTTTCACGCATCGCGTCGACCTTGATGAAATCGCCCATGGGGCCGGGTTCGAATTCGCAGCCCAGTTGCTCGGCCAGTGGCGCAGCCATATGGCAACGCGGCAGCACGAACACCCCCGCCAGTTGCAGCATCCGCCCACTGCTCAACGTCACCTCGGCATGCCCGCTAAGGGATTTCACCGGTTCGCGCTCCAGGGCCACGCCGCGTTGTTGCAGGCTGGCCAACTGCTCGACGTCTGGCTCGAACGCTTCATTGAGCAGCAGCGTCGTTGGCCCCCAGTCGGGCAGCATCAGGGCGTGGTGCATGGACAGCGGACCGGTCGCGAGAACCCCGATCGGTCCTCCGTTCAACTCGTACCCGTGGCAATACGGGCAATGGAAAACCGATGTGCCCCAGCGCTCCGCCAAACCTGCAATGGCCGGTAACTCGTCCGTTACGCCCGTCGCCAGGATCACCCGTCTCCCGGTGACAGATCGGCCCTCTGCGAGGGTGATCTCAAACGCATCGCCACGCTTGATCGCCCGGGCCGCCAACTCCGAGACCCATTCAACGTTGGAATACGCCAGTAACTGCGTGCGCGCGTCGCTGGCGATCAGGGCCGGGTCTCGCCCATCTTGTCCAAGGAAACCGTGGGAATGGTGGGCGAAGCGATTGCGTCGCTGACCGCCATCGATCACCAATACTTTACGGCGTGCGCGGGCTACCTGCAGGCCTGCGGAAATACCGGCATAACTGCCACCGACGATAATGATGTCGTACACCATGATGACCACTCCGTGCTCTTCAAGAGCGCTTGAAAAATTCTCGACACACCGTAAGTTACGTGAAAGTAGCCTGTCAATGGTCTCGTAACTTTCGATGTGGCGATTCATACTCGGCGCATCTTTTTGCCCGGATTCGTCGTCTATGAGAACCGACACCCGCCTGTCACGGATGCTTCACGTGCTGATTCACATCGCACGTCACGATCAGCCCGCCACCTCCGATACCCTCGCGCAGATGCTCGGCACCAACCCGGTGGTGGTGCGCCGGACCATGGCGTTGCTCAAGGAGGAGGGTTACGTCCGTTCGGAAAAGGGCCATCGTGGTGGTTGGACGCTGGCCAAGCCGTTGACGCAAATAACCTTGCTGGATATTCACCGGGCGCTGGGTTCGTCGTCGCTGTTCGCCATCGGCCTGTCCACAGATCACCCCGAATGTCTGGTAGAGCAAGCGGTGAATGCTGCGCTCACCGATGCATTCGATGCCGCCCAGGCGCTGCTGATTGCGCAACTGGGAAGCGTCACGCTGGAGCAGTTGGCGGAGGATTTTGAAGCGCGTTTCAAAGATGTGGAGAAACAGGTCTGACTCGGCCGTGCCGGATGTGCGCCCGGTCAAGCGAGAAAACTTCACGGACGGGCGACTTTTTGCTTCCCCTGACGTCCAAGCCTGAGACGGCCAATGTGGCTTCCCAATTCAAGACAGCTGGCTTCAGCTAAGGACGGACGATGACCTTTTTCATTTTTCTGATTGCCTGCGGTGCCGCGGCGAGCACCGGCATCATGTTCCAGCCCGGTCAATGGTACAACGAGCTGAAGAAGCCCGGCTTCACGCCACCCAATTGGCTTTTTCCGGTGGCCTGGACGATCATTTATCTGCTGCTCGCCTGGGTCGGGTATCGCTTGACGCTGATGCCCGGGAGCCAATTGCTGTTGGCATTATGGGCAGCCCAGATAGCCCTCAACACACTATGGACTCCGGTGTTTTTCGGCGCGCACAGAATCTTCGCCGGTTTGGTGATCCTTGTGCTTCTCTGGTTGGTGGTCGCGTTCATGGTGGTCATGGCGTTGCGTTTCGATCTGGTGACCGGTCTGATCCTGTTTCCGTACCTCGCGTGGCTGTCGGTGGCTGCCGCATTGAATTTTTCGATCCTGCGTAATAATCGCTGAGTCCTGTGTCGCTCTGTTCAGCGCAGAGCGACAATCTCGCAGCCCCACAGCTGCACGGACGGCTGGTTGCCGTCCGGCGCGCCGATCCATTTGCTGAACGGATCACAGCTACCGTCGAAACACAGCTGGTAATCACCCGCTTCAGGCGTGCGCCCAAGATTCAACGCCGGCAACGGCGGCAATACGCGGCGGTAGTGCCAGCTGCCGTTGACCAGATAAGCATCGGCCGGGATTTCCATGCCGGCGCCACTTCCCCGCACTCGAGCTTCACCCAATACCAACCCTTGCGCCGTCACGCGGTAGTCTTCCTCCCAGCGGATTTTTTCAATGGTGTGATTCCACGCGAGGGTGAAGGTGGCGACGGGGAGCTGAGCCCAGACCACACCCGCCAGCCCCAGGCACAATCCGATCACGCCTGCGCCACCCGGATCTGACGCGAGCGCCAGAGATGCTGGGCGATGATCAACGCGCCGAGGGCGAAACCGATTTCATCGGTCAGCGGCAGCGCGACCACCAGCAACGCCCCCGCAGCGAAACTCCCCAGGCGTTCCCACAACGGCATTCTCTGTTGTAGAAAACCAGTGGAAGCCATACCCCACAAGCCGACTGCCAGAACAGTCTTGATGAACATGTAAGCGGTCATCCACAGGCTGCCGCCCTGCATCATCAGCGCCGGATTGTAGACCGCCATGAACGGGATGACGAAGCCGGCCAAGGCAATCCGTACCGCCCACAGGCTGATCTTGAATCCTGATTCCCTGGCGATGGGTGCGGCGGCAAAGCAGGCCAGTGCAACCGGCGGCGTGAGGTCGGCGAGGATGCCGAAATAGAACACGAACATGTGTGAAACGATCAGCGGCACGCCGAGTTCCAGCAGCGCGGGCGCAGCGATGGAGCTGGTGATGATGTAGTTGGGGATGGTTGGAATGCCCATGCCCAGCACCAGGCAGGTGATCATCGTCAGGATCAGCGACAGCAGCAAATTGTCGCGCCCGATCGCCAATATGTAACCGGCGAACGTCGACGCCACGCCGGTCAGCGACACCACGCCGATGATGGTTCCGACCAGCACGCAGGCGATCCCGACGGGCACCGCGTGCCGCGCGCCGTCGACCAGCGCGAACAGGCAGATTTCCAGTGTCTCGCGACCACCCTTGATGAACCAGCACACCAGCACCAGTGCGGCAATCACCGCGAAAATCACGCCAATGCCGAGCTGGAAGAAACCTACGCAGAGCACGCCGAGTGCTACCCAGAAGGCGCAGCGCAAAGCAAAACTGGAGACCCGTAGAATGATCGCCGAACCGAGGATCACGATGGACGTCAGCGCCAGCCCGACCATGCCCGAAAACAACGGCGTGCGCCCGGAAAACAGCAGGTAGACCAGAACCAGCAGCGGGATCAGCAGGTACCAGTTTTCCTTGATCGCCCCCAGTGCACTCGGGCATTGATCCTTGGGCAAACCCTTGAGGTTGGAGCGCTTGGCTTCGAGGTGAACCATCCAGAAGACCGAGCCGAAGTAGAGCATCGCAGGAATCAACGCCGCTTTGGCTACCTCCACGTACGGCACATTGATGGTCTCGGCCATGATGAACGCCACCGCGCCCATGACCGGCGGCATGATCTGGCTGCCCATGCTCGACGTTGCTTCGACGCCGCCGGCAAAGGCGGCGCGATAACCGAAGCGCTTCATCAGTGGAATGGTGAACTGCCCGGTGGTGACGACGTTGGCAATCCCCGAACCGGTGATCGTGCCCATCAGCGCCGATGAAACCACTGCGACCTTGGCCGGACCGCCGAGCTTGTGGCCGAAGATGCCCATGGCGAAATCGGTGAACAGCTTGATCATGCCGGCTTGCTCGAGAAATGAACCGAACAGGATGAACAGGAAAATATAGGTGGCTGACACGTAGGTCGGCGTGCCGTACAGACCTTCCGTGCCGAAAGACAGCTGATTGATGATCTGGTCGAAGCCGTACCCCCGATGAGCCAGCTCGCCCGGCAGGTATTCACCGAGCAAACCGTAGGCGAGGAACAGCCCGCAAATGATCGGCAGCGCGATGCCCATCACCCGGCGTGCGGCTTCGAACACCAGGATGATCAGGACAAGCCCCACCACGATGTCGCTGGGCGTCAGGTCGCCCGAGCGCTGTATCAGGTCCGCCTCGAACACCCATTGATAAAGCGCGGTGCCGATAGCGGCCAGACTCAGCAGCCAGGCCAGCGGTTGCCACGGCCGACTTCTGCCGTAGGCGGGGTAGCTCAAAAATACCACCCACAGCAGGAAGCCGACGTGCACGGCGCGCAACACCTGGCTGGACACCGGCGAAAACGCAGCGGTGACGATCTGAAAGACTGAAAACGCCAGCGCCACGTAAAACAGGGTTTTTGGCCAGTCCCGCGGGTTCGCCGGAATACCGTGCTGATCTTCACTCATTGGCTGCCTGCCTCATGATCACATAGCAAAGGAGGGTGATGCACGGGCGCAGCGGCTGGGACTGCCGCTGCGCCGCATGTCATCACAGCGCGGCTTTTTCCTTGTAGTAGCGTTCGGCGCCCGGGTGCAGCGGGATTGGCAGGTTTTTGCTGGCTGATTCCAGCTTGATATCTTTCGCCGCCGAGTGAGCGTTGCCCAGGCGCGTGAGGTTTTCGAACATAAGTCTGGTCATCTCATACGCCACGTCATCCGGCACATCGGCGCGGGTCACCAGAATATTGGTGATCGCCACGGTCGGCACGGCCTCGGGCTGGCCGTCGTAGGTATTGGCGGGAATCATCGCGCTCTGGTACGCCGGGTTACCGATTTTGCTGACGACGTCGGCAGGCACGGCCACGTAGTTCAGCGGCATCACCGAGGACAGGTCACGGATGGCCGCCATGCCCAGACCGGACGACTGCAGAGTCGCATCGAGCTGGCGGTTCTTGATCAATTCGACCGACTCGGCGAACGGCAGATATTGCACCTTGCCCATGTCTTCATAGGTCAGGCCCGCTGCTTTGAAAATTGCCCGCGCATTCAGTTCGGTGCCGGACTTCGGCGCGCCCACCGAGATCGTCTTACCCTTCAGGTCCGCGAGCGTCTTGATGCCTGACTCCTGACTGGCAACGATCTGGATGTAGTTGGGGTACGCGCCACCGATGGCGCGCAGTTTGGTCAGCGGCGCCTTGAAGCCGGCATCTTCCACTCCGTTTTTGGCATCCGCTACCGAATCGGCCAAGGCCAGCGCCAACTCTCCGCGACCGGCTTGCAGCAGGTTGAGGTTCTCCACCGAAGCCTTGGTGGCCTGCACTGAGGTCTTGACCCCGGGAATGCCGTCGCTGTAGATCTGCGACAGGCCCACCCCGATCGGGTAATAAACCCCGCTGGTGCCGCCGGTGAGGATGTTGATAAATACCGGGGCGGCTTGTGCGGCGGTCGACACGGCGAATGCGGCGGCAGCGGTCAGAAGGGTTAAGCGGTTGATCACTCGCATGGGAAAGGCTCCGTCTTTTATTGGCTTTGTGCAGAGTCATTCCACTGTAGTTGATGCAGGCGTAATGCGCGTCGGGGCGGGGCTATGTTCGCGCGCCACGGGCCTGCCCGTGGTGCCAACCGATCGCCTGGCAATGCACGTCTACGCACAATTGCGTAGGAGCAAGCTTGCTCCTACGGCGGATCTGCGGCGTATACAGAATTTGCGGTCGCACAAGATTCCGGGAGCAAGGCACAGTCATCGTGCCTCAGCTTTTCTTCCCGCTCTCCAGCAGCAACCCCGAAGCCAGTGTCACGAAACTCTCCACTGCCTTGCGCGACGCGGACTGAGGATCGTCGGCATTGGCAATCCACAGGGAAGCACCGAGCAATGAGCCCATAATCAGGCGCGACATCGCCTCTGCATCCACTGCGTGCACCGTGCCTTCCTCGATCAGTTTCTGAATGCTGCGCTGAGTGCTTTGCATGCACGCGTTCTGGCTCGACCAGCCGGCTGGGTCGCCCAGTACCGCGGGCCCGTCAAGCAGCACGATGCGCTGGAATTCCGGTTCGAGCGCCATTTCGATATAGGCGATGGACTCGTCGATAAAACCTTCCCACGTCGAGCTGGCCTCATTGATGATCACGCTCAGGCGTTCAATCATTTCGCCGTCAATCTGCGCAATCACCGCTTCGAGCAAGCCTTTTTTGCCACCGAAGTGGTGGTAGAGCGCACCCCGCGTCAGACCTGCCTCAGCCGTCAGTTCGTCCATCGAACTGTCTGCATATCCCTTCTTCGCAAAGGCCTCTCGTGCAGCCTTTATCAGCTTGCCGCGAGTTTCCACAATCATGTCCGCGCGCTTCTGTGCCATCAGAACTCCGTTCTCGAAAAATTACTTTTATACGCGACGTATGCCAGTTGACATACGCCATGCATGTCCTAATATAGCCGACATACACGGCGTATGCAATTTGACGGCATAGGCGTGATTCGATCCGCTAGGCCGCATTCGGCAGAGGAATTCAGCACATGCACACGCCCGCCGATCTTGATCTTCCAGACGTAAATACCCCTGTGGCAGCAGTTGCCGAACTCGCTTCAGCAGGCCAATCCACGACGGCCGATCGGCGCATAACCGTCGGGCTTATTGTCAATCCCATTGCCGGCATGGGCGGTCGGGTCGGCCTCAAAGGTACCGATGGTGCCGGGGTTCTCGAAGAAGCCAAAAGACGCGGTGCACGGCCGCTGTCCAGCGAGCGTGCGTTACAGGCGCTGATACGCCTGGCGGATTCGAATTCGCCGTTCCACCTTGTCACCGGCTCCGGCGAACTGGGCGAAGACGTGGCGCGTGCTGCCGGTCTTGAGCCGATCGTGGTGTACCGCACACGCAGCGGCCGCAGCTTGCCGGAAGACACGCGAAATGCCGCCCGCGCCATGCTTCGCGCCTCGGTCGATCTGCTGCTGTTTGCCGGCGGCGATGGCACGGCACGTGATGTGCTCGGTATGGTCAACGACCGCGTGCCCATCCTCGGCATTCCCACCGGGGTCAAAATGTATTCGGCGGTGTTTGGCACCACCCCGGAAAGCGCCGGGCATCTGGCTTCGAGATTCATCGCCGATGCGGCTTCCCTGCGCTTGCGCGAAGCGGAAGTGATGGACATCGACGAGGCGGCAATTCGTAACGACCAGGTGTCGACACGCCTGTACGGCTATGCCCGCAGCCCGTATGAACGTCACCTGGTGCAAAACGCCAAGGCCGGTTCCGGGCCCGGCGAGAACGCCACGCTGGATGCCGCGAGTCGGCAGATCGTCCGCGAAATGCACGCAGGCTGTCTGTACATCATCGGGCCTGGCACCACGACGCGGCGGGTCATGTCAGCCCTCGGTCTTCCTTCGACGCTGCTGGGGGTCGATGCGGTGCTGAACGGCGTGCGCGTCGGCGCCGACCTCAACGAACGCGAAATCCTGCAACTGATGGAGGGGCGTGAGGCGCGAATCATTGTCGGCGTGCTCGGTGGCCATGGCAGCCTCTTCGGCCGCGGCAATCAACAGATCAGCGCCGAGATCCTACGCCGCACAGGCGCGGACAACATCATCGTGATCACCACCGTTGAAAAGCTTCTTTCCCTGGAAGCCGGTTGTTTGCGCGTCGACACCGGCGAGGCCGAAGTCGACGCCATGCTCAGCGGCTACAGGCGCGTGCACACCGGACCTGACCGGTCGGTTTTCTTCAAGGTTACATCCTGATCAGCCGTCCCACCTGATCAGCCTTCCTCCCTGAACAAAGAACGAGGTTAATCCCATGAGTCTTCATGTCGCCCATCCCTACATGGCGAATTCCGTACCCGCACTCAAACAGGAAATGCTCGACTCGATCGGTGTAGACAGCATTGAGCAGTTGTTCCAGCAAATTCCTGCCGAGCATCGTCTCAAGCGGCCCATAAATTTGCCGCCGGCACTCAACGAGACTCAGCTTCGTCGGCACCTGCTGAGCATCCTGTCGAAGAACAAGACCACCGAGCAGTACCTCAATTTTCTCGGCGCCGGCAGCTGGCAACACCATGTGCCCGCCGCCTGCGATGAGGTGGTGCGGCGCAATGAATGGCTGACGTCGGTGTTCGGCGAGCCGAGTTCTGACCACGGGCGCAATCAGGCCTGGTTCGAATTCTGCAGCCAGCTTGGCGAGCTGCTCAATATGGACCTGGTCGGCCTGCCCGTGCGCAGTTGGGGTTGCGCCGCCGGGCATGCGATCCGCATGGCCACGCGCATCAATGGGCGCAATGAGGTTGCGATCGTGCGCGCCATCGATCCGGAGCGACTCTCGGTCATTCGCAATTACTGCGAACCCGTCGAAATGCCCAGCCACATCACCGTACGGCTGATCGATTACGACCCGGCCACCGGCTTGATCGATCTGGAGCATCTGCGCGCGACCGTCGGCGCAAACACCGCTGCGGTCTATTTCGAAACCCCGTCGTACCTGGGTGTCATCGAACATCAGGGCGCTGAAATTGCCGCCATCGCTCACGCGGCGGGCGCCGAAGTGATTGTCGGGGTCGACCCGATTTCCCTTGGCGTGCTCGCGGCGCCCATCGATTTTGGCGCGGACATTGTGGTCGGCACCACGCAGCCACTGGGCGTGCACATGAACTGCGGAGGAGGCGTCAGTGGTTTCATCGCCTCACGGGATGAAGAGCGCTACGCCCATCAATACCCGACGCTGTTCATCAGCATCGCCCCCACCACCAAGCCCGGTGAATACGGATTTGGCCTGAGCCTGTTCGAACAATCGTCCTATGGCTTGCGTGACAAGGGCAACGACTGGACCGGCCACTCGGTGTACATGTGGGCCATCGCCAATGCGGTGTACATGGCCATGATGGGGCCACAAGGCTTTGAAGATGTCGGCGGCGTGATCCTGCAACGGGCGCATTACGCGGCAAAACTGCTCGGGCAGATTCCCGGCGTACGGGTGACCTTCCCGTCGGGTTTCTTCAAGGAATTCGTGGTGAATTTCGACACCACCGGGCACAGCGTGGCAGACATCAACAAGCGTCTGCTCGACCTCGGGATCTTCGGCGGCAAAGACCTTACCCGGGACTTCCCGGAGCTTGGCGCCAGCGCACTTTACTGCGTCACCGAGGTTCACACCCAGGCCGATCTCGAGCGTCTGGCCGCCGCACTCAAAGAGGTAATCGCACAATGAGCACTACACTCAGGGAATACCATGCTCCGGTCTGGAGCGAGCCGGTCATCATGGAAATGGGCTATCCGGGCCGTCGCGGGGTGATTTTTTCCGAGGTCGAGGAAGACGTGAAAACGGCCGTCGGCAGCGTTGAAGCGTTGGTGCCGGTGACGATGCGTCGCGGCCGGAAACCGGCATTACCGGAAATGTCCGAACCCGAGGTGCTCTATCACTACCTGCGTCTGTCGCAGCAGACCTTGGGCATGATGGGCATCAGCCTGTTCGGCACCTGCACGATGAAGTACAACGCGCAGATCAACGAAGCGATGGCCTGGCGTGCCGAAATTACCGAGGTCCACCCTTACCAGGACGAGGACACCCTGCAGGGCGCGCTTGAAATCGTTCATGGCATGGACACGATTCTGCGCGAATTGTCCGGCATGGATCAGTTCATCTTCCAGGCCGGCGGCGGTGCGGATGCGGCGTACACCAGTTGTGCGGTGACCCGCGCTTATCACGCTTCGCGCGGTGAACTGGAACAGCGCAACGAAATTATCACGACCATCCAGACTCACCCGAGCAGCGCAGCAACGGCAGCGGCGGCCGGCTTCAAGGTCATCACGCTGATGATCGAAGAGAACGGCTATCCATCGCTGGAATCGCTGAAGGCGGCCGTGTCCAGTCGCACCGCGGCGTTGATGGTGAACAACCCCGACGACATGGGCGTTTATAACCCCGAGATTCGCGAATGGGTGCGGCTGGTGCACGAGGCGGGCGGTTTGTGCTTTTACGATCACGCCAACTTCAATGGTGCGATGACCAAAATCCGCGCCCGCGAACTCGGCTTTGACGCTTGCATGTTCATGCTGCACAAAACCTTCGGCGCGCCGAAAAGTGGCGTGGGCGGGCCTGCTGTCGGGGCTTATGGCTGCTCCGCCGAGCTGGCGCCTTTTCTGCCGGCACCGGTGGTGGCGTTCGATGGTGAGCGCTACAGTCTTGACCATGACCGGCCGCAGAGCTGCGGCAAGATCCGCGAGTTCTGGGGCAACGTGCCGGTGATCCTTAAAGCCTACGCGTGGTCCCGCGCGATGGGCGCAGAGGGCATGGCCGAAGCCTCGGACATCTCGGTGCTGGCCAACAACTACATGGAAAAAGGCCTGCTGGCCATCCGTGGCGTGACCCGCTCACATCCGGATGCCACCAGCCCACGCCTGGAAATGACCCGCTACAGCCTGCAGCAAATGAAGGAAGAAACCGGCGTGGATGTGCACGACGTGCAGAATCGCATGAGCGATTTCGGTATCGACCCGATGTGGAGCAGCCATCATCCGTGGCTGGTGGAAGAGCCGTTTACCCCGGAGCCTGGCGAGATGTACGGGAAAGAGGCGCTGGACACCTGGATTGCGGTACTCGCGCAGATTTCCGCCGAGGCCTATTCCAATCCGCAGATCGTTAAAACATCCCCGCATAACCAGGCGATTCATCGGCTCAAAAGCGCCAACATGGATGATCCACAACATTGGGCAATGACATGGCGGGCGTTCCAGCGTAAACGTCAGAACACTTGAAAGAACATTAAGCGTGCCTGAACAGAGCTAACAATCAGCCACGGTATTTTGCCGGCCCGGAGTGCTTGGCCGGCAATTTGCCCACAGGGAAAACTCATGTCTATTTTCGAACAGGACCTGGCCCCGTTGCCGGTCAATCACATGGCGCTCTCGCCGCTGAGTTTCATCGAGCGCACGGCCTCGGTCTACGGTGATTACCCAGCCGTCATTCACGGCTCGCTGCGCCGCAACTGGCGGGACACCTACGAGCGTTGTCGGCGCCTGGCCAGCGCCCTCGACAGCCGTGGCATCAAAAAAGGCGACACGGTGGCGGTGATGCTGCCGAACATCCCGGCGATGCTTGAAGCGCACTTCGGCGTGCCGATGATCGGTGCGGTGCTCAATACCCTCAATGTGCGTCTGGATGCGCAGGCGATTGCGTTCATGCTCGAACACGGCGAGGCCAAAGTGCTGATCGCCGATCGTGAATTTCACGACGTGGTTCGCGCAGCACTGGCGCTGCTGGAAAATCCGCCTTGGGTGATCGACGTGGACGATCCGGAGTACGGCGAAGGCAGCGCGCTCAGCGATCTGGACTATGAAGCGTTACTGACCGAGGGCGATCCGCACTTCGCCTGGCAATGGCCCGATGACGAGTGGCAAGCCATCTCGCTCAACTACACCTCGGGCACCACCGGCAATCCGAAGGGCGTGATCTACCATCACCGCGGCGCTTACCTGAATGCGCTCGGCAACCAGATGACCTGGGCGATGGGCAATCATCCGGTGTACTTGTGGACGTTGCCGATGTTCCACTGCAACGGCTGGTGCTACCCGTGGACGGTCACCGCGCTGGCCGGTACACACGTGTTTTTGCGCCGCGTCGAGCCGCTGCACATTCTGGCGTTGATTCGTGAGCACCGGGTCAGCCACCTGTGCGGCGCGCCCATCGTGCTCAACGCGCTGGTCAATCTGCCGCAGACGGTCAAAACGCTGATCGAGCACCCAGTCGATGCCATGGTGGCCGGCGCAGCACCGCCGGCGAAAGTGATTGGCGCGGTGGAGGAAATGGGCATCAAGGTCACTCATGTGTACGGGCTCACCGAGGTCTACGGGCCGGTGACGGTATGCGCATGGCATGGCGAGTGGGATGAAAAGCCGCTCGACGAGCGCGCCAGGATCAAGTCGCGCCAGGGTGTGCGTTATCCGACGCTGGAAGGCTTGATGGTGGCCGATCCGCAAACCCTGCAACCGGTGCCGAGCAACGGGCTCACCATTGGCGAAATTTTCATGCGCGGCAACACGGTGATGAAGGGGTATCTGAAGAACCCGCAAGCGACTCGCGAGGCTTTTGCTGGCGGCTGGTTTCACACAGGCGACCTGGCGGTCAGGCATCCGGACGGCTATGTCGAAATCAAGGACCGCCTCAAAGACATCATCATTTCCGGTGGCGAGAATATTTCCACCATCGAGGTCGAAGATGTTCTCTATCGCCATCCGGCTGTGCTGGAAGCGGCAGTGGTCGCCCGCCCGGACGAGAAATGGGGAGAAACACCGTGTGCCTTCATCACCCTCAAGGTCGACAGCGCCGTCACTTGCGAGGCTGACATCATTCGGTTCTGTCGTGAGCATCTGGCCGGTTTCAAATTGCCCAAAACCGTGGTGTTCCGCGAGTTGCCGAAAACCTCGACAGGCAAGATCCAGAAGTATTTGCTGCGCGATTGGGCCAAGGCGCTATGAGGTTGTGGCGGCCCGTGCCTGGGCATTGTGCGCCGCGTCGGGCGATCCAGTGATGCGCCAGTGCCTTCAGACCGGCGCCTTCAGAAACCGCCGCTCATGATCGGGCTCAGGCAGGAGGCAGGTGTCGTACTTTCCGAAAATCCGATAACGATTCAGCGCGATGCGGTCGTAGCACCAGTCGCGTATTACGCGGGGAAAGCAGCGCAGAAGTTTCAGCGCCGACCAGGCAGCAGGCAGTTGGTCGATGATTTCAAAAAAGGCCTCCGAGCGCACCCAATAGTGCTGATCGCGAATCACCGCCATGGTGTCGAACTCATCCAGCGGCAACCCGGCCCAGGCCAGCAGTGCCTGCCCCTCAGGCGATTGCACTGTCGCCATTCGCACCCGCTGCTGGGGATCATGACGGATCAGCAATCTCGCCCAGGCATTGCACAGCTTGCACACGCCGTCGAACAGGACCACGGTCTCGCCTGGCTTGAGCATTGGCGCGCGGAAGGGGCGGGTGAGGGATGTGGGCATGAACGTTGATCCACAATGAACGGGGTTCCCGGATCATACCCACTAACCCCCTGAACGTCTGTTCAGGATCGCATTGACTCCTAGGCCGCAGGCAGTGCGGCAATCGCCTCGACCTCCACCAGCATGCCGTCCAGCGCCAGCCGCGGGACCGCGATCAGTGTGCCGGTGGGCAGGTGCGATCCCCACGCCCGTTTTGCCTCAGTTGCCCATTCGGCGAGGCGGGATTCGGAGTGATCGACCACCAGTATGGTGAGTTTGTACACGTCGTTGAGCGTAGCGCCGGCCGCCGCGAGGCCGATCTCGACGTTGGCGAGCGTTTGCCGCACTTGCTCCGCGAAGCCTGGCGCGAGGTAGCCCTCGCGGTCCTGCCCGCCCTGGCCGGCGAGGTGCACGATGCGCGCATTGAGGGGGACTTGAGCGACATGCGAATAGGCGTTGTCCGTCGGGTCGTACAGGCCGGCAGGGTTGGACAGGGTTAACGCGGGCGAGGAAATTTGTGAAGGCATGAACGACTCTCCAAGTGATTGAAGTTGCATCGTCAGACCTTAACTTTTGTTTAGGTCAAGCCCGTCTTTGCCGAACGTGTGTTTGCCACTTAATCACGCTCCAGCAGGCCGGCGCCCGGACCTTGCTCACCCCACTTATCCGCAGGATTTCGCAGAGGGCAGTCTTCCAGCGACAGACAACCGCAGCCGATGCAGCCATCCAGCTCATCGCGAAGACGCGTAAGCATGACGATGCGATTGTTGAGGTTGTCTCGCCACTGCGACGAGATATCGCGCCATTGCCCGGCCGACAGTTTACTGTCCGATGGGTACGCATCCAGCGCCTGCTTGATCTCCTTGAGCGGAATTCCGGCGCGCTGCGCGACCTTGATCACGGCGACGTATCTGAGCACGTGCGCCGGAAACTGGCGCTGATTGCCGCTGGTGCGGACGCTGGCGATCAACCCTTTCCTCTCGTAGAAGTGCAGTGTAGAAACAGCCACCCCGGCGCGCCGTGCGACCTCACCGACCGACAGCATTCTCAAGTTGTTCACGGCCATATTCGCTCCAGCCTCTATCCATCAAAGTCGTGTCAGGGCCGGTAGCCTACCAGCCGCGCACCGCAATCCACGATATCGCGCATGTTCTGCACTGAGTACTCACGATTCCAGTTGAACTAAAAACTGACCAGCAAGTCAGGATATGGAACTGCACACATCCCATTCAGAGGAAACCCGACATGCATGATTACACCGTGGAATACCTGTTTAACGGCGAACCGCGCGAGCATACCTTCGAGCTTGAAGACACTGAGCTGCCTGTTCATGAGGCTGCGATGCATCTGCTGCAGCTGCATTTCGGCGACAGCGAAAACAGCCTGATCATGCCCAATGCAGACGCAACGCCGGAAGAGATCGTGGAGCAGGCCGAGTTGGTTGGTTTGACGCAGATTGAGGTTGTCGATCAAGTGATTTGACGATGCGTAACTGACCACGCAACCAATGACTTCTTGTCCAGAGAAACGTAATCTCGCCCATTCGTTTCTCTAGACAAGAAAAACAACAGGAGTCATTGATGCAACCGATCCGTCTCGGTCTGGTGGGTTACGGCAAGATTGCCCAAGATCAACACGTGCCCGCCATCAAGGCCAATCCCGCTTTTGACCTGGTGGCTGTCGCGACGCAAGGGCAGCCCTGCGCTGGCGTGGAAAATTTTCACTCGCTGACCGAGCTGCTTGCAAGCGGTCCGCACGTGGATGCAATTGCGTTCTGTACGCCGCCGCAAGGGCGATTTGCCTTGGTGCAACAAGCGTTGGCGGCGGGCAAGCACGTGCTGGTCGAAAAACCACCGTGCGCCACGCTCGGTGAAGCGATGGCGTTGGTGGATCAGGTCGCGCAGCAGGGTGTCAGCGGGTTGTTCGCCTGGCATTCGCGCTATGCGCCGGGCATCGCTGCCGCCCGTGACTGGCTGGCCGGCCGCACATTGCAGAGCGTGCAGATCGACTGGAAGGAGGACGTGCGCAAGTGGCACCCTGGCCAGGCGTGGATCTGGCAGCCGGGTGGTCTGGGGGTTTTCGACCCGGGCATCAATGCGCTGTCGATTGTTACTCATTTGCTAGCGTTGCCGCTGTTTGTCGAGGCGGCAGAGTTGCGTGTCCCCGACAATTGTCAGTCGCCGATTGCTGCATCGATCAAAATGTCGGATGCGCAGCACCTGGAAGTGCTCGCCGAGTTCGATTTTGATCATGGTCACGACGAGCTTTGGAGCATCGAGATCCGCTGCAGCGAAGGGGTTTTGCGACTGGATAATGGTGGCGCGCTGTTGAGTATTGATGGGGTTCGTCAGGCTGTATCGGAGGAGGGCGAGTACGCGGCGGTGTATCGGCATTTTGAGCAGTTGATTGCCGATGGGGTCAGTGACCTGGATTTGCAGCCGTTGCGGTTGGTGGCGGACAGTTTTTTTGTGGGGAGTCGGGTTTTGGTTGCACCGTTTTTTGATTGATCGCAACCCTGTAGCAGCTGGCGAAGCCTGCGTCCTGCAGTTAATGATCGTTCCCTAGCTCCGCGTGGGAACGTTTCCCGGGACGCTCCGCGTCGCTATCTGCGACGCCGTAAATGACTAACACCCTCGAAACTTGTCACACTTACCCATAAATCAAAAAAAACCCATTGAAAAAAACTCCCATAAGCTTTAAACGGGATGTTCACTGGCACTCTGCTGGCAAATCATAAAATAGCATCGCCAGTCTCTGGCTCCGGGAGCGTTGATGAGTGTTTGTCCATTGACGGACTCAGCGCCGCGATCGAACGATTGCGAGGTTGCTGCATCTCAAGCGAAAGGGAATCTGGGCAGGGTCGGCATGGCTTACGCTGGCAACGAAGAAACGGTTGAACTCCTGCTGGACTCGGCACGAAACTGGGTCCACACCACCGCATGGGTGGTGTATCGCGCCGGTGAACAAATGCATTTGATGGGGCAGGGCGATCCGCGCATGCAGTGGCCGTCCAGCATCACCAATGAAGCGTTTGAAGGTTTTTGCCAGTCCCGCTCATTGCATCGCTGGCCGACTGGCACTGGCGAAACCGTGCTGGGCTGGCTACTCGCCCCCCTCGACGATGCAGCGGAACCGGCGCTCGCCGGGTTTGCCCAGCGCCTGGGCATTCAGGTGCAGACCAACACCCTGGCCCGCGCGCAAATCACCCAGCGTGTGCTTTATGAAATCACCTACCTGGCCAGTTCGACCCGCGATCGCTCTGTGTTTCTGGTCGGCGTTCATCGGCTGCTGGCCAGCCTGATCGATGCCGAGAACTTCTACCTCGCGCTGTACGACCCGCACACCGGCAAGATCGATTATCCGTATTACGTCGACATCATCGACGTTGACGCCGTGGAGTCCGAACATTACGAATACCTTGACCCGACGCATCTGTCGCTGACCGCGCAAGTGCTGACTACCGGCCAGCCTTTGCTGATCGACGCGGCGGGCATCTGCGCGGCACAGGACGAAGGACGTTTTCACTGCGTGGGTGACCGTCCCGAGTTCTGGATGGGCGCGCCGTTGAAGAATGCCTCGGACGATGTGTTCGGCATGCTGGCGATGCAGGTTTACGACGTTTCCCGCACCTACAGCGCCGAAGACCGCGCGCTTTTTCTGGTGGTGGCGCGCCACGTTGCCATGGCGCTCGACCGTATCCTGCACCGTGCCGACCTGGAAGCAACGGTGCTGCGCCGCACCCTCGAGTTGTCGGCACTCAACGACGCCCTGCGCCAGGAAGTCGCCGACCGCCAGCGCGCCGAACATTTGCAGAGCACGCTGTTTCAGATCGCCGAACTGTCCAGTCAGCCAGGCGACATGACCGAACTGTTTCGGACCCTGCATGGCATCGTCGGCGAGTTGTTGTTCGCGCAAAACTTCTACATCGCGCTGTTCGACGAAGCGACCGGGGAGGTGACCTTTCCTTATTACGTCGATGAGCGTCTGACCACTTGCCCGGCCGCGCGGCGTGGCCGTCGAGGCCTGACCGAGTACATCATCCGTCAGCGTCGGCCTTGCCTGATCGATGTTGCCGAGGCTGAGCGGTTGTCTGCACTCGGAGAAATCCAGCTGGCCGACGAGCACGTCCGATCCTATTCATGGCTGGGCATCCCGCTGTTCGAAGACGATGCCGTGCGTGGCGTTCTGGCGGTACAAAGCTATACCTCGCAGGTGCGCTACACGTTGCGTGACCAGGAATTGCTGACGTTCGTGTCGCGTCATATCGACACCGCGTTGTCCCGGCGCACGGCTGCCGAAGCGATTCACGCCGCCAACCTCAAGCTTGAGGCGCGAGTGCAGAGCCGAACCCGTGAACTCGATCACGTCAATGCACGGCTGCAGCACGAAAACTTTCACGATGCGCTGACCGGATTGCCCAATCGCACCTACTTGCAACAACGCCTTGATCTGGCCTGGGCGCAGTTCGGCAGCGACGGCGGGCATCTGGCAGTGATGTTCATCGACCTTGACCGCTTCAAGATGGTTAATGACAGCCTTGGCCATCATTTTGGCGACCTGCTGTTGCGGCAGGCGGCACATCGTTTGCGCGGTTGTCTGCGCGAAACCGACATGCTCGCACGCCTTGGCGGCGACGAGTTTGCCGTGCTCGCACCGGCGGCGCCACTGGAGTCGGTGGTCGAGATTGCCGAGCGGATTCTGGTCGCCTTCGATCTGCCGTTCCTTATCAATGGCCACGAAGTGTTTTCGTCCTGCAGCATCGGTATTGTGGGTGCCGATAGTCAATTCCATGACGAACCAGCCGATTTACTGCGCGACGCCGATGCTGCCATGTATCGGGTCAAGAGTGCCGGGCGCGACAGTTACGCAGTGTTCAATCAGGAAGTGCGCCGCGAGGTGTCCGATCAGGTCGAGCGAGAGGGGGCGTTGCGCAACGCGCTGAAACGCACTGACGAACTGCTGCCGTATTTCCAGCCGATTGTCAGCGTAGACAGCGGTGAATTGCTCGCCCTGGAAGCGTTGATCCGTTGGCATCAACCGGGTGGCCGGGTAATCGCACCGGGTGAGTTTTTGCCGGATGTCGAGGGTTTGCGGCTGATCGGTCGGCTGGATCTGTACATGCTCAACAGCATTGCCGAAATTCTGGCCCTGCCCGAACACGCCGACTGGCCGCCGGTGCACGTCAATTGCTCCAGCTACAGCATGACCCGTGCGGATTTCGCCAGTGACGTGCTGGCCCTGCTGGCCCGGCATGATGTCGCGCCAGCGCGGATCTGCCTGGAGTTGACTGAAGGCGCGCTGGTTGCCGAACCGGCGATGGCCCGGCTGACCATGCAGCAATTGGCTGACAACGGCATGTCGGTGGTGCTCGATGATTTCGGCGCAGGTTTCTCTTCCCTCAGCTATGTGCACCAATACCGCTTCAGCGGCTTGAAAATCGACAAGTCCTTCATCTTCGAACTGACCACCAGCGCCCGCAGCCGCGCAATCGTGCGGGCGATTGTGCGCATGGCCGAATCGCTGGACCTGAGTGTGGTGGCCGAGGGCGTTGAAGACGAAGAGACGCTGATTTTGCTGCGCGAAATGGGCGCCGGGCAGGCTCAGGGTTATTACTTCGCCAAGCCGATGGGGTTGCAGGCGCTCCTGGCGACGTCGTTGCTGACTCGCTGAGCCCAGAGGGTTCTGTGCAGGTACGCAGAAATCATGTCCGCCGTGAAATTGCAGGAGCTGGCTTGCCAGCGATGGCGTGGGTCAGTCGAAAAATCATTCACCAGTTGAATCCGGCTCAAGCTCCATGGACCATAGCCCGCCTGTGCTGTCGCCCTACGCACCACGTCAAAAGGACATACCGTTGAACCAACACACATTGTCATTGCGCCTGGAACGGGTGGCGGCGCATGTGCCTGCCGGTGCGCGGCTGGCCGATATCGGCTCGGATCATGGTTATTTGCCGGTGGCGTTAATGCGCCGGGGCGTCATCGCCGCGGCGGTGGCGGGGGAGGTGGCTTTGACGCCTTTCCACGCGGCCGAACGCACGGTGCGCGACAACGGTCTCACCCAGCAAATCAGCGTTAGGCTGGCCGATGGTCTGGCGGCAATCGAGCCGGGCGACGGGATTACCGCCATCACCGTTTGTGGCATGGGTGGCGAAACCATTCGCGACCTGCTGGAGAGCGGCAAGGCGCGCCTCAGCGGGCGCGAACGCCTGATCCTGCAGCCCAACGGCGGCGAACCACCCTTGCGCCATTGGTTGATGGACAACGGTTACCGCATCCTCTGTGAGGAACTGTTGCGGGAAAATCGTTTCGATTACGAGATCATCGTCGCTGAATACCTCGGGACCGTGGATTACAGCCCTGAGCAGTTGTACTTCGGACCCTTGCAGATGCAGGCACGCAGCGCAGTGTTCCTCGACAAGTGGCAACGCCGATTGCGCGAGAAACAGAAAACCCTGATCCATTTGGGCCGCGCGCGGCAGGCGATACCCGAAGAGAAGGTGCAGGAACTCTCTCAGGAAGTCCGGTGGATCAGTGAGCTGCTGGGCACCATCGACCATTCAGTCCTGCACGGGCATTGCTAGAGCCACGTGTTCACCACACGCCGATCAAGTTCCTCCCAATCAGCCATGCCCAACACTCGCATGGTATTCAAACCACGCAGATAGCCACGCAACTGATTGGCGGTTGCTCGAGCCAGCTCAGGGTCAGGGCTGTGTTCGCTCAGCAACACGTCTTCGTATTGAGTCAGGTACTCGGCAACCCGCTCGCGAAATTCGGGCAGGACAGCGTCGCGGATCAGGTCAAACGTTCTCAAGGAGGGATCCTCGTTTGTCTTTTGTGATGGAGTGCGCAGTCGCCGGTGCGCAGCGCAACTATCGTTAGAGATAATAGTGACCATTACCAAACACAAGTTCTGCTTTGTCGGTAATAACCGGAAAATCACCTCCATCGAACAGGCGACTCAAGCTTTGAGTCGAAACCTTCTTTGCAGGATGAAACCAATGCGTTTGTTATGTGTGCCTGTATTGGCAGTTGTGACGCTGATTGCCGGCTGTGCTTCTGCGCCGAATGACCCGACCCTGACTCTGCAGACTCACAAGACACCCGCTCAATACGCCGAATGCGTAGTGCCCAAGCTGCAGGACCGTGCGTTGAACCCGACCGTGTCGCAATCCCAGCGTAGCTATCGAATTGTAGTGCCGAGCAAAATCTCGGCGGACAATGTGCTGGAAGCCTACAAGTCTGGAAGCGGCGGCCATGTGTTTATTTACGAGCGGCATCTGCTGGCCTCGAATTTTCTTCCTTCCAGTTTTCAACGTGCCGCCGAGGAATGCATCTGACCGGCCATTGATCATTTGACCGAGCTCCTTTGGTTGGCCGCAACCAGCCAAATTTCACCCCGCCCCTGATTGGGTTGCGGGGTTTTTTTTACCTGTCGGCTTTGAGGCCGAAAGACGCGGATTTGCGTTTGGACACTTCCCTGCAGGCCGATTGAGATCTGAGCACCTGGACGCTGCGCATTTAAGTAGGGATGGAACCGGTCGTCACCGTCACCGACTCAGAGCATGAATTCGCTCACTGACCCACTCCCGACTGTGCGCGAGCACCTTGTCGGCCGCCGCCGTCGGAAAGTGGATAAACCCGTGCGGGCACGCCGGTAGTAGATGCACATCCACCTGCGCAGACGACTTCCAGCGTTCGGCGAGGTCGAGTGTGTCGTCGCGCAACGGGTCAAGTTCGCCTGCATACAGCAGCGCTGGAGGCAGGCCGTCGAAGTCGCCATACAGCGGCGACAGCGGCGGTTGCCGACGTTGCTCGTCGCTCGAATCCGGGGTAAGCATGCGCAAGGCCTCGACCATGCCGGGGCCGTCCAGTACGAGGGTGTCGGCACCTGCGGCACGCACGCTGGGTGATCCGGTCAGGTCGTAGACGCCGTAATAGAGCACCGCGCCCTTCACCCGCTGAAGCAAGTCCGGCCACGCCCTGAGCGTCAGCAGGGTGGCAGCGGCCAGATGCCCGCCAGCGGATTCACCGACGACGATCACCGGCAGGCCGGCAAATTCTTCGCAGCCGTCACTTAAAAGCCATCGGGCGGCGACCAGGCAATCGCTCATCAGGCCCTCGATCGGCGTGGTCACTGCCAGCCGATAATCCACCGATACCGTTGCCACATTGCACGCGTTGACCATGCCCGCGTTGAAGGCATCATTCATCTGTGCGTTGCCGATCACCCATCCGCCCCCGTGGAAGTCCAGCACGACGCCTTCGGGCGGTCCTTTCGGCCTTATGATGCGCAAACGAACAGCCACCCCATCAATGTCGACCAGCCGTGTTTCAGCTTCAAGGCCCACCCGGGCCAATTTGCCTGCGCCGCCGATCTGGCCCAGGCGCAACAGCCCTTGAATGAACCGGGGAGTGAAGCGGTTGCGGATGCGGAACCGCGGCAACCAGGCGAGCGTTTTGTTGAATCGTCGCACCTGCGCTAACTCATGCGCATCAAATGTCACTGAGGTTTTGCTATCCAATTCGGCACGCTCTGGTTGGGCTGAGGGGCACTCAGGCGCGTCGCGATCTGTCTCGCGCTCATGCGCCGGCCCCGACGCCAACCTATCACCGAGACGCCCGGAGAACCCACCCTATTGGAAAGTATTATGCCTGTTTGACGGGTGTTGGGGTTCAAAGCGTCTGCTACCGGCACGCTGTCTTCGCGGGCGAGTCTCGCCGTACAGCGTCGGCCTTCACTGAATGCTCGACGCCAGCTCAAAGATCGGGATGTACATCAAAATCACGATCACCCCAATCAACAAACCGATAAACGTCATCAGCAACGGCTCGAACAGGCGCACAAACCATTCGATCCAGCGGCTGATTTCTTCGTCGTAGAAGTCGGCGCTGCGTTCCATCATTTGCCCAAGGTTGCCCGACTGTTCGCCGGCGCGCAGCAGGCGCAGGGAGACGGGGGTGACGAGGTGGTTGAGTTCGAGGGCGGCCGACAGGGATTGTCCTTCGCGCACACGTTCACAAGCCTGATCGAGGCGCACGCGCGAGCCGACGGTGAGCAGATTGCGGACCATACCCATGGCGGTGACGAGCGGGATACCGCCTTGCAGCAGGATCCCCAGTGAGCGGTAGAAGCGGGCGAGCTCGTACATGAAAATGCGTTGGTGCACCGCCGGGAGTTTTTCGATGAGACGGTCGACGCCACGGCGGAAGGCCGGTTGGCGCTGGAGGAAGGCGAGGCCGACGATGATCGTCACCAGTGTGGCGAAAAATTCACCCTGATGCGCATGCAGGAACATGCCGCAACTCATCAGGATCTGTGACAACCACGGCAGGTTCGAACCCAGCCCTTCAAACACCAGACTGAAACGCGGCACCACGTAACCCATCAAGAACAGCACCACACCACCGCCAACCACGAGTAACAGCAACGGATAAATCGAGGCGCTGACGATGCGCTGCCGTACCTCGTCCATGCGCTGGCGGTAACTGACGTAACGGCCCAGCGCGTCGCCGATAGCGCCGGTTTTTTCGCTGGATTGCACCAGTGCGACGTACAGCGGCGGGAACACCGCGGACAACTGCCCAAGCGCTTGGGAGAATGACTTGCCTTCATAAAGCAGTCGTACCAATTCGCTCAGCGTCTTGCGCGCCTGAGGCGCGCTTTCCTTTTCCGCCAGGCTCTCCAACGCGTCAATCAGTGGCAGGCCGGCGTTGAGCAACGTAGTCAGTTCCTGGCTGAACAGCACGAGGTTGAAGGTTTCCTTCTTGCGCAACCGCAGCGCCCGCCAGTGCCGCTCGACGTGCAGGCTGACCACGCGCAAACCCTGATCCTCGACGATGCGCCGGGCCTCACTGTGCCCGGGTGCATCGACCGTCAGCGAAACCACGCCGGCTTTGCCCACGGCTTTGAGATGAAAGCGCATGCTCGACACTCCCGTTATTGCCAGCTGGTCACTTCAGCGTTCTCGCCTTCACCGCCGGGCTGGCCGTCCTTGCCCATCGACAACAGGTCGTACTCGCCGTTTTCGCCGGGGTGGCGGTAGGCGTAGTCACGACCCCAAGGATCTTGCGGGAGTTTTTTCTGCAAGTACGGGCCCGTCCAGCGGGTTTCATCGCTGGGGGCGGTGACCAGCGCCTGCAAACCCTGTTCGGTCGAGGGGTAATGGCCGACTTCCAGGCGATACAGATCCAGCGCTTTGCTCAAGCCTTCGATTTGCGCCTTGGCCACCTTCACTTCCGAGCGGCCGAGTTGAGCGAAATACTTCGGCGCGACGATGCCGGCCAACAGCCCCAGCACCACCAGCACCACCAACAGTTCGAGCAAGGTAAACCCGCGTTGCCGACGCGCAGCACAACTCAGACGCTGATTCATGATGACCTCACACAGTTAGGCAGAAGGGTCGCTGAGAGGGCCTATGCAATTGCCATGCTCAGGTTTCGACATCTTCCTCAAGCCCCTGAGTTACGGGCTTTGCGGATGCGGCACAGTGCTTGCGTATGGCTGATCCACGACCGTCCATTGGGGCATAAGCCCCATTTTTCGGGGGCGGTCAGGGGAGGCACAACAATGAAAACACTCACCACCGGACTGCTTGGTTGTCTGCTGCTGACCGGCATCGCTCAGGCCGATGTGTTCGTTTCCGTGGACGCCAAGGGCAGCTACGTGCTGTCCAATGTCCACCGTCCCGGCCGCACCTATGAACGGGTGATCCGCGAGCCCGAATCAGCGCTGGTCGGGCTCGATCGGCAACCGCAGATGATTGCCGCGCAGCCCTATGCCGAACTGGTGTCAGCGGCCGCCACGGCCAATCAATTACCTGCCGCGTTATTGCACGCGGTGATCCAGACCGAGTCCAGTTACGACACTGGCGCGACCTCACCCAAAGGCGCCGGCGGCTTGATGCAATTGATGCCCGACACCGCCCGCGAGCTGGGGGTCAAAGATGTCTACGACCCCAAGGCGAACATACAGGGTGGGGCGCGTTATCTGAAGCGCCTGATGACCCTGTTCGACAACGATATCAGCCTCGCCGTGGCCGCCTACAACGCCGGGCCGCAAGCGGTGCTGAGCCGCGGCGGCGTCATCCCGCCGTTCGCCGAAACACAGCGTTATGTGCCGAATGTGCTGCGCCAATACCGGCGTTTGCAAGGCCTGGCGGTGGATGCGCCGCTGTGATCGGGGGGTGCCCCGAATGTGGGGAACGCACGCCTGCATTCCCGCCCGGCGCTTGGCTCAATGCAAATGTTGCACGCGGCCCGAGCCGGACGCAGCCTCGCAAGCTCGACAACTGCTACGGGAATGGACGCAGCCTCGCAAGCTCGACAGCTGCTACGGAGGTGGGCGCAGCCTCGCAAGCTCGACAGCTGCTACGGAGGTGGGCGCAGCCTCGCAAGCTCGACAGCTGCTACGGAGATGGGCGAGCTGCTACGGGAATGGACGCAGCCTCGCAAGCTCGACAGCTGCTACGGGGATGGGGGCAGCGTTCACCAGCGTTACAGAGCACGTTGGACAGGATGCGCCCGGAATGGGGGGATTGGGTGGGGAATATTCCCCGGGTCATCAAAATCGGTTCGCAACTTGCTGAGTAACCACACTTTTTTTTATGGCATGCCGATTGCTCCAGCGACATTGTCGTGAACCATTCCCATGAGCACCCACTGCGAGGTCCGTCATCATGACCGGCAAATCCAACGCTCAGTCTTTGTTCCACCTGCTGCTGTTGGTGACCTCGATGCTCGGCATCAGTCAGGCCGAAGCAGCCCTGCGCTGTGAGCGCAACCTGGTCGCCAACGTCGTGGCGCTGGACCAGCCACTGATGTTCAACCGCTTGGGGGCGCAGAACGCCAACGGCATGATGTTTGCCCTGCGCCGCGACGTGGTCGACGACCACGACAAGTCGCTGGCCCAGGGCGGCGCGGCGGTGCCGGGTAAAGTGTCATTGCGGCCGGACAAGCGTCCGCGCCCGCTGGTGTTACGGGTTGCTGCTGGTGACTGTCTGACGGTCAATCTGCAAAACCTGCTGGCCTATCAGGCCAATCCCAACTCATCGGACGAGGGGGGTGAGGAAGAAGAGGAAGGAGAAATCGAAGGTGAAGTGGAAGTCGGCGCGGTTGACGAGTTCAAGGTCGATGAGCAGGTCCGGGACCGCCATGTCGGCTTCCAGGTCAACGGCATGCAAGCGGTCAACAGCATTGACGATATCGCGTCATTCACCGGACGCAACGCCAATACCCTGATCGCCCCCGGTGCCAGCCGCTCGTACACCTTGTACGCCGAGCGCGAAGGCGCGTTCGCCGCCAGCAGCCGTGGCGCAACCTTCGGCGGCGAAGGTGATGCCGGGAACGTGGCCAATGGATTGTTCGCCGAAGTGGTGGTCGTGCCCAAAGGCGGCCGCACCTATCGCAACACCGTCACGGAAGAGGAAATGCGCCTGGCCAGCAGTGGCCGCACACCTGCGGGTCATCCGATCGTCGATTATCAGGCGCGCTATCCTCAGCGCGAACCGTGGGTTCGTGAGGGCAAGGCCGGCACACCAATCATCAATATGGTCGACGGCAATGAAATCATCTCCAGCGAGAGCGATGCGATCGTGATGGGCAGCAACGCCGACGGCAGTTTCCCGGCGTCGACCTATCCGCTGGAATCGGTCGGCAAGCGCAACCCTGCGTTACCTAATCGGCTGGAACCGTTCCGCGATTTCGCTTCGCAGTTCCAGGATGAAACTGCCGCGACCCAGGCGTTCCCCGCGTATTGGGCAGACCCGGTCATGGCCCACGTGCTGGAGCCGACCCGCGACTCGTTCATGATCAACTATGGGTCCGGTGGCATGGGCGCCGAGGTGATCGCGAACCGCTTGGGCGTCGGGCCGATGCACGACTGCCTGTCGTGTGCCTACGAGGAATTCTTCCTCAGCTCCCACACCGTCGGTGACGTGGCAATGCTGGTGGATGTACCGGCCAACAGCGGCCTGGAGAACATTCGCCCGGGCGAAACGCCGAGTGCCGACCAGATTGGCGTCAAGGCAACCATGGCGCTTTACCCGTCCGAGCCCTCCAACGTCAACCACAGTTACATTGGGGATTTCGTCAAATTCCGCAACACCCACAACGGCCACGAACAACATATCTTCCACCTGCATGGTCACCAGTGGTTGTTCAACCCCAATGACGACAACTCGGACTATGTCGACGCACAAGGCATCGGGCCGGGTGCCGGCTACACCTATGAAATCGCCAACGGTGGGTCAGGCAATCGCAACCGGGTGGCGGGTGATGCAATCTATCACTGCCATTTCTACCCGCATTTTGCCCAAGGCATGTGGTCCATGTGGCGCGTTCACGACGTGTTTGAGGAAGGGACAAAACTGGAAGTGTCGCAACAAGGCAGCGATGGTTTCCACAGCGAGCCGTTCGCCCTGCGCAGCGGCAAACCGGCTGCTGGCGCCCGGGCCTTGCCGGACGGCGAAATCGTCGCGGGCACGCCCATTCCTGCCGTCGTGCCTCTGCCGGGCAAAGCGATGGCACCCATGCCTGGCAAAGTCGCCATCGTGCCGAAAATTGGCGAGACCCTGGTGGCCGGTGATGACGGCGACGACGATGACGGTGAGGACGGCGAACATCAGGCTGGCGTTGCGCAGGCCATCGGGTCTCTGGCGCTGGTGGATCGCAGCGAAGCCAACCGTAGTGCCGATGGCACCCTGAAAAACCCTGGCTATCCATTCTGGATTGGCGGCATGGAAAGTTCGGTCGGCCAGCGCCCACCAACGCCGCCTCTGGACATGCTCGATGCCGCTACCGCGCAGGCCTTGAAGGCCAGCGGTAAAGCGCTGTGGGCCAACCTTGACCCGGCGCAGTCCGGTGGTTGGGATGGCGGCCTGGGGCGTCATACCCTGGACGGTTATTCCGCCGGTGGCGAGGCTCTCACCGTCACCACGTCGCTGGATTTCTCCAAGGAAGTGACCCGCGCCAAACCCATTTACATGCCTGAGGAAGGCACTGAGGTCGAACAGGCGGCCATGGCGTTCCATGCCAAAAAAGACCATCCGAGCTTTGCGGTATTGCCCGGCAATCAAATCGTGGCGCGCAACTTCCGCACCAACGGCGCACTGCCGATGGCCGGTGCTCCGTACTACGAACCGTGCATGGATGACCGTCAAAAACGCCTGACCAGCAGCGCCGGCACCGGTGAGTTTGCCAGTGGCGAGCGCGCCGACGGCATGTCGTTCGTGGGCAGCTCGACGTTCACTGCGGATCGTCCACGGGTCTACAAGGCGGCCAATATCCAGTTTGACGCCGTGTACAACAAAGTCGGTTACCACTTCCCGCAAGCGCGCATTCTCGCCCTGTGGGAAGACGCCTGGCCGGTGATCACCAAGCAGCGTCCGCCAGAGCCGCTGGTGATGCGCATGAACACCTTCGACTGCGTGCAATACCAGCAAACCAACCTGGTGCCCGCCATCTATGAGATGGATGACTATCAGGTGCGCACACCGACTGATGTGATCGGTCAGCACATTCACTTGCCGAAATGGGACCTGACCGCTGCCGATGGCTCGGCCAACGGCTGGAACTATGAAGACGGCGTGCTTTCACCCGGCGCAGTGCAGGAACGCATCCACGCCATTCGCGAGTTCAACCAGTGCCAAGGCGCCGACCCGCGTGACGGCACTCCAGCCTGTCCGAAAGCGAAAAACCATCCGTACTTCGGTCAGTTCGGCCGCGCCGACTGGGTAGGGGCGCGGACGGCCATGCAACGTTGGTTCGTCGATCCGGTGATAAACATCAAAGGCGTCGACCGTGGCCTGGGCACCATCTTCACCCACGACCACCTCGGCCCATCGACGCACCAGCAGATTGGCCTGTACGCCACCGTATTGGCTGAACCCGCCGGTTCCAGCTGGTTCCACGCCGAAACCGGCGAGCAGTTGTACAGCGGTGGGCGGCAGGATGGCGGGCCGACGTCATGGCAAGCAGTCATCACTACCGGTGATTTGGACGGTGACGGCAAGAACGACAGCTTCCGTGAGTTCTTCCTCGAATACAGCGATTTCCAGCACGCCTATGAAGCCGGTGTGTACGTCGGCGCCGGGCCGAATGGTGTGCCCAATCCGCAAGCATTCCCGGCCACTGCGGATACCTTCCGCTACGCCATCAACCCACCGGTGCGCAATAACGCGAGCACTCTGTTGGACGGCATCATTGAAGTGCAGGGCGGTATGGTGCCGGGTTGCCCGACCCGACCATGCCCACAAGCGATTTCGGTCGATGACCCTGGCATGTTCGTCGTCAACTACCGCAACGAACCGCTGGCACTGCGGGTGTACGACCCGAACAAGGTGGGCCCGGATGGCAAGCGCGGCATGCAGGCCGACGGCCTCGGCGGCGACCTCGCGTACGCCATGCAAAGCCGTACCGACCGTGCGATCCCGGCGATGAACCTGGCACCTAACCTGGTCACTGCAGCGACCGGGCCGACCGGCGGCACGACCCTGTTCCCGCCTCACATCAACCGTGGTGGCGCGGAACCGGGAGATCCGTTCACTCCGATGTTGCGTACCTATACCGGTGACAATGTGCGCCTGAGGGTGCATGCGGGCGGGCACGAAGAAGAGCACAACGTGACCCTGCATGGCGTGAAATGGCTGCAAAGCGGTTCGGGGTTCGGCAACAGTTCCAACTCTGGCTGGCGGGCCTCGCAAATGGTCGGCATCTCTGAACAGATGGGCTTCAACGCGCCCGTTTCGATGCTCTCCAGCTCGGCCGCGACCACCGGGGACTACCTATACTCCATGGACGCTTCCATCGAAGGTTACTGGAACGGTATCTGGGGCGTGATGCGCAACTACACGGCCCAACGCAACGACCTTTTCCCGGTGCCGAACAATCCGAAACCAACGGGGATGCGCAACACAGTGGCGTTCGATGGTTCCTGCCCGCGAATCAGCGCCAATCCCAACGGCATTGGCACCCGTCCGACCGTGCAACGTAACTATGAAGTGGTTGCGGCGCTGGCCAACGACATCCTGCGCAACCCGTTGAACCTGACCATCGGCGATCCCGCCGGGCTTGGGCAACATGTGGGTGGACCGTTGAATCCGGCGGGCGGCACCCTGGTGTTCAACTCGCGACCGGTGAACATCCCACAGGTCACCGTGACCGATCCTGAAGATGGCGAAACCATCACCATCGGCGGGCAGAGCGGCCCACTGCATGACCCGACCGCGATCCTGTACGTGCGTAAATCGGACCTCGATCCGGCCACCGGCAAACTGAAACCGGGCGTTCCGGTAGAGCCGCTGGTCCTGCGCGCGGCAGCCGGCGACTGCATCAACGTCACGCTGGAGAACCGTCTGCCGCTGATCATGCCCGACCTGACCCAGACAGCAGTGATGCAAGGCCTGGTCAAGCGTGATCGCAACAGTGGACAGGGTTCTACCATCTTCAGCAACAACCTGCTGCGGCCATCCAGCCATGTCGGCCTGCACGCGCAACTGCTGGCGTATGACATCACCAAATCCGACGGCGTCAACGTCGGCGCCAACCCGACCCAGACCGTGCCGCCACGTGCCGGCAGCAGCGGTGCGTACCCGACCCGTACTTACCAGTACTACGCCGGGCACCTGGAGCGCGAAGGCAAACCGGTGACCCAGCTGGGGCGCAGTGTCGACAACATCAATGCCACGGCGGTGGAGTTCGGCGGACTCAATATCACCCCGGCGGATGTCATTAAACAACCGCAGAAAGGCCTGGGTGGCGCGATGAGCATTCTGCCGAGTGGCGCGACATGGGTGGAAGATGCGCGCAAGACCAACGCCACCGTCACGGCTCCAGGACAGACCTCTTACCGCGACTTTGCGATGGTCTGGCAGAAAGCGTTGAACATTCGCTGGGCCAATGGGCGGCCGGTGGAAGGCATTGCTGCGGAGGGCTTCGGTGTTCCGACCGATCCACAGGACAACTCGAGCATGGCCATCAACTACAAGGCCGAACCCATGTGGTTCCGCTTTGGCCTGGCGCCGGATGCGCCGTTCGGCCGAGCCGATGGCGCCGGTTACGGTGACATGCCCAACGCGCATATGGCTTACAGCAATGCGCTGATCGGCGGCGATCCGCAGACTCCGGTGCTGTATGTGAAACCGGGGCAACCGTTCCGCACGCACATCCTGTTGCCAACCGGTGGCAGCCGCGGCTCGACCTTCCAGCTCGATGGTCACGTTTGGTCGGTCAACCCGTTCCAGTCGGAGAAGAGCGATACCGGTGGCTACCCGATGAGTACGCCAGGCGTGGGTTCGGTGCGCTTTGGGTATAACCCGATGTCGATGTACATCGGCGCGCGGGAAAGCATTCTACCGGCGGCGCACTTCAGCTTCATTCACCCCAGCGCCGGGGGCAGCAATGCGATACCGGGCGACTACCTGTTCCGTGATTACGGGGCCTATGGCAACACCGCCGGGTTGTGGGGCTTGCTGCGGGTGACCAATGAACCGGAGCCGGCCCCGGCTCCGTAGAAAGGAAGCTTGAGTGTGTGGCGGGAGACGCCGCACACCTTGTGGGAGCGAGCCTGCTCGCGAAAGCGTAATTCGCCTCACTGCAAACCGAGGTGATTTCTTCGCGAGCAGGCTCGCTCCCACAGAGGCGCGCCATGGCAGATTGATGAGGGGAGAAACATCATGAACAGGACCATCAAATTCACCACTGGCGCGTTGCTGGCCGGGCTTGGACTGATATGGCTGACGGTGGGGCAGACGACTACCGCGCCGGCCAGGCTCGCACCTACTGCACCCGCCGCAATGCCGGTCACCGCCAACGACCAGACTTTGGTCCGCGACGGGGTCTCCATCGCGCTCGAAATGCATTCCCTGGCGAAGGACGGCGTGCTGCGCGAAGGCGAATTCGCCGACGTGCGTTTCCGCATTAAAGACAGCACCTCCGGCCAGCCACTCTCCGGCGTCGCTCCCGGCGCTTGGCTCGACCCGGAAACCGTCGCCGCCGACAAGGCCCAGGGCCGCGAGCAAAGCTGCAAATCGCGTATCGGGGTGTTCCTCAAATCGAACATCGGCGCACGGCCACTGCTGGACCTCAACAGCTACTTTGTGATGGTGATGGACCGCGACGCCAGCGTCTCGATAGTGGACCCGACCGTCTCGGTGGGCGGCGTCACCAGCACCATGGCGCGCATCGCGATCAAGCAACCACCGATGGACTGGGTCACGCCGCGCGACAACAAACGCGTGTTCATCTCGATGCCCACCGCCGGCGAGGTCGCGGTGATCGACAGTCAGCAATTCAAATTGATCGACTCGGTCAGCGCCGGCAGCAACCCGGTCCGCGTCGCGCTGCAACCGGACGAACGCCTGCTGTGGGTTGGCAACAATGCCGCGAAGGCCGAAGAATCTGGCGTCACCGTGATCGACGCACAGAGTCTCAAACCCCTGAAAACCCTCGCCACCGGCCCCGGCCACCACGAAATCGCCTTCAGCAAGGACAGCCGACATGCCTTCGTCACCAACCGCGACGACGGCACCCTGAGCATTATCGACATTGCGACCCTCACCATCAGCAAACAACTCAAGACCGGTTCGCACCCGCTGTCAGTCGCCTATTCGCCGCTCTCCCAGGCGGTGTACGTGGCGGATGGCAAGGACGGCACCGTGACCGTCGTCGATACTGCCAGCCATGCCGTGCGCAAGGTCATCAACGTCAATCAGGGCCTCGGCCCGATGGCCTTCAGCGCGGATGGACGTTTCGGCATCGTCCTCAATACCCTGGAGAACCAGGCGTCGGTGATCGACGCCGCCACCGACTCGTTGATCCATCAACTGGACGTCTCTGCCGAACCCTATCAAGTGGTGTTCACCAAGGCCTATGCCTACGTACGCGGTCTGGCTTCGGCCAAGGTCACCATGATCAATCTGTCGTCGCTGGGCGAGGGCCGTACGCCGATCAGCCAGGGTTTTGAAGCCGGACCCCAGGCGCCACGCCTGGCCGGTGACTTGCCGCTGGCGTCGAGCCTGGCGGTGTCGCGCGATGACAACGCGGTGTTCGTGGTCAATCCGGTGGACAACACCACGTACTTCTACGCCGAAGGCATGAACGCACCGATGTCCGGCTACCCCAATCGCGGGCAAGTGGCGCGGGCGGCGCTGGTCATCGATCGCAGCTTGCGCGAGGTGGAACCGGGGGTCTACAGCGCGCGGGTGAAACTGCCGGCAGGCGGGCGTTTCGACGTGGCGTTTCTGCTCAATCAACCGAACATCATCCATTGCTTTAGCGCCTCGGTGGAGGCAGACAAAAACCTCAGCCCACTGGCCGGTCTGCCGAAGGTCGAGTTCATGCTCGACAAATACACTGCGTCCACAGGCAACCCGTACGTAGTGCGTTTTCGCATCGTCCAGGGCCAGCAGAAAGCCCGCCGCAGCGGGGTCAAGGACGTGCAGGTGCGGTACTTCCGCGCGCCGACTTCTCGGGCTCAGGAAGTCGCCGCAATTGAAGTCGGCAACGGCATCTACGAAGCCCCGGTGACCCTTGACCAGAACGGCGCCTGGTACCTGCACGTGCGAGCGGAGTCGCTCGGCGCGAGTTTCGATGACAAGAACTTTGCCAGCGTTCGGGTCCTGCCCGGCGACGTTCACTGAAGAGGAAATCGACATGAACCGATCCGCACACCGTGGACTGCTCACCTTCTGCCTCCTGGCCGCTGGCATCGGTCAAGCCCTGGCGCACTCGGCGGACGAACACGCCGGGCACGACATGCCCGCCAAAAGCGCGAGTTCCGAAAGCGCCGAGGTGAAATTCGCCGATGTCGCACTGCTCGATCAGAGCGGCAAAGCGGTGCGTCTGGAGAAGGATCTGGTGAGCGGTAAAATCGTCGTGATGAGCTTCATTTACACCAGTTGCACCACGGTCTGCCCGGTGGTGTCGTCGATCATGGGCAAGGTGCAGAAACAGCTCGGCGCCCGGGTCGGCAACGAGGTGCAGCTGGTGTCGATCAGCATCGATCCGCAGCGCGATGACCCCGGCCGTTTGAATGACTACGCCTCTGCATTTCAGAACGGTCCGGGCTGGAGCTGGCTGACCGGTACCACGCAATCGGTCAACGAAACCCTCAAGGGTCTGGGCAGTTTCAGTGGCGACTTCAAAAGTCATCAGCCGCTGATCCTGGTCGGCGACGGCAACAGCCGCAACTGGACGCGCTATTACGGTTTTACCGACCCGGCGGTTTTGAGCCGTGAAGTGGAAAAGCTCAGCAACCTGCGCAACAGCCACGCCGCGCACACCGCCATTGCCATGGAGCATCACCCATGAAAGCGCTCGCGTTGATCTTCCTCACCATGTGTTTTTGCGTGATGAGCTTTCTGGCGTTTTCCCACGAAGGGCATCAGCCAGCCGCGTCTACAGAGCCACCGGCAGAAGCCGCGACGGCGGCGCAACCGGCCGCCGGCACCCGTGACGCAAAAACCTGGTTCACTGACACGCCGCTACAGGATCAGAACGGCGAGACCTTGCGCTTCTACAGCGATGCCTTGCAGAACCGTATCGTGCTGTTGAACGTGATCTTCACCAGTTGCACGGATGCCTGCCCGCTGATCACTCAAAAGCTCAAGCAAGTGCGTGAAGTCCTGGGCGACAAGGCGGACGGCATTACTTTTATTTCCCTTACCAGTGATCCGCTGCGGGACACCCCGGCGGTGCTCAAGGCTTACACCTTGAAGCAGGGCGTCGATGGCCCCCACTGGCTTTTTCTGACCGGTGACAAGGCACACATGGACCTTGTATTGAGCCGCATCGGCCAGATCATACCGAGCCCCGAACAGCACTCCACACAGCTGATCGTCGGTGACGTGGCCAACAAACGCTGGAGCAAGATTCGCCCCGACGCCCCGGCCGCTGCCATTGCCCAGCGCTTGCAGCTGCTGGCAATGCCCGTGGCTGGCCGTTGAGCCGGGGCCATGAAAACTTCCCTCGTCCTTTGCCTGTTAATGCTCGGCGGCCTCAGTTTGACCGTGCACGCGCTGCCCCTCAGCCCCAGCGAAAGCGCGGGCAAGCGGCTGTACCGGGAGGGCGTGTCAGCCAGCGGTGAACCGATCATGGCGCGGGTCGGTGCGGCAGACATGCTGCTGCCCGCCACCAGTCTGCCCTGCGCCAACTGCCACGGCGCCGATGGCCTCGGGCGGCCCGAAGGAGGCGTGCGTCCGCCTGACATCAGTTGGTCGCGACTCAGCAGCACCTACGGTCAGCAGCAAATCAACGGCCGAGATTACCCGGCGTATTCTGAAAGCAGCCTGGTGCGGGCGATTCAGGAGGGACGGGATCCGGGTGATCATCGGCTCGACCCGGCGATGCCACGGTTCGTCCTGTCGATGAACGACCAGCGCAACCTCAGCGCCTACCTGAAACGGATCGCTGATGATCGTGATCCCGGGTTGACCGCGGACAGTCTGCACCTGGGTACTTTGCTGCCGAGCCGGGGGCCGTTGGCAGAGGAGGGTGCCACCGTCGCAGCGGTGCTCAAGGGTAGCGTCGCGCGCATCAACGAGGCCGGTGGCCTTCATGGCCGGCAAGTGCTTTTGACGATTGTCGATCCGGGCCCGGACCGCGCCAGCGCCGAACAGGCCTTACAACGCTTGATCGAACAGGAACAGGTGTTTGCCCTGATCGCACCGCTGGCACCGGCACTCAACGCGGACCTGGCACAGCGACTGGAGAGCGCTGGCATTCCACTGATCGGCCCGCTGTCGCTGCTAGGCAACGCGCAAAGCAACCGGCAGATCTTCGAACTGCTGCCAGGCCTGCGCGAACAGATGATCGCGCTCGCTGATTACGCCGCCGAGCGCTTGCGCGTACTGCAAGGGCCAACCTTGATCATCCATCCCAATGTTGCGACCCAGCGCCTGGCCGCACAGAACCTCGCTCAGTACTTGCAGGATCGCGCCTGGCAAAACGTCAGCGTGCAAACCTATGACTCGGCGCAGGACGAGTTGCCACTGGGCTCGCGCTCGGTGTTTTACCTGGGCAGCAGCGGCGGCTTCAGCAAGCTTGCCGAACGCTTGCAAAGCGCCGGGCAGGTGCCGTATTTGTTTGCCGCCTCGAACCAGGTGGCGGGCGACCTGATGCAGGTGCCCAGTGGATTTTCCCGACGGGTGTTTCTCGCTTACCCGTTTGTACCCAGCGACTGGACCCTGGCCGGGCGCACGGCCCTGAACCGTTTGCGCGAACATCAAGGTTTGGGCGGCGAGCACGCCGTGCTGCAAGTCGGCGCCTACACCTCGATGCTGCTGTTGAGCGAGGGCATGAAACAGGCCGGGCGCGACGCCAGCCGCGAGAAGCTGGTCAACGCCCTGGAAGGGCTGCATGACTTCGAGACCGGCCTGACCCCGCTGATCAGCTTCGGCCCGGGTCGACGCCTCGGCCTCAGTGGCGCGCACATCGTCACCGTGGACCTGCCCGACCAGCGCTTCTACCGCGTCGCCCCTTATAAACCCATTGCCGCGATGCCTTGAGCGGAGGTCGATCATGAAAATCACCCGCGTGTTGATCCTGTTTGCGATGTGGCTGCCGGCCGCGTTCGCCAGCAATGGCCCAGTGGCTGCGCGGGTCAATGGCGAGGAAATCTCCGAAATGCGCCTCGAGCGCTACTTTGCTGAATTCCTCGAGGATCAGGGTCGGGCCGTCGCGAGCATCCGCAATCCCAAGGCGTATAAGCAATTGCGCCGGGCCGCGCTCGACACTTTGATCGACCGCGAATTGCTGTGGCAGGAAGCCGTCAAGCGCGGGGTGGTGATTAGCGATGCCACGGTGCAGGCCCAGGTTGAGCAAACCCGTCAGGCCATCGGCGGCGCGGACAAATTTGCCCAACGCCTGAGCGATGCCGGTTTTGACGAGCCGGGATTTGTCGAGTACACCCGCCGCGAACTCGCCGCGCAGCAAGTGTTCGCCGAGTTGACCAAGGGCAGCGCACCGGATGAGCAGCAGGTGCGTGCGTTCTTCGCCGAACATCGCGCCGAGATGAGCCGGCCCGAGCAGATTCAAGCCCGCCACATCCTCGTCAAAGTGCCGGCCGGTGCCGATGCCGCGACAGTTGAAGCAGCGCGGCTGCGCCTGGTAGAAATGCAGGAAAAAATCCGCCAGGGTGCGGACTTTGCGAGCGTGGCTCGCAGCGGTTCCGAAGACAGCTCGGCCAGCAATGGCGGTGATCTCGGCTACTTCGCGCGCGGCCGCATGCTGCCGGAGTTCGACGCCGCCGCGTTTGCGCTCACCCCCGGTGCCGTCAGTGAGCCCGTGCGCACGGCAGTGGGCTGGCATCTGATTATTCTTGAGAACCACTTGCGGGCTGCCGATGTCCCAGAAGAACAGGGGCTGGAAACAGTCAGGGCGTTTCTTGCCCGGCAGCAACAGTCTCAAGTGCGGCAACAGGTCTTGGCCCGATTGCGCTCAAGCAATCGAATCGAACGGATTGACGATCAATGAAGTTTCCCCCCCAATAGTGGGGGAAAGCATTCGACCCCCTCCGTGCGCTTCCCCGATGTTGGGGGGCGGAATGCCAGCACCTAATGGCTTTCCCATGAATTTCAACGATATGCAGCGGTAATCGATCCGGTGCTCAGCCTGGCATGAAGTGTGCGTTAGCCTCATTAAGGCGCGCACTCCGCCAGGTTCGTTTCTCGGACCTGCGGTTCAAGGAGTCCACCTTGGTAAACAAAGTACTGGTTGTTGAAGACGAACAACTCCTTGCCCAAAACCTCAAGGATTACCTTGAAGCGCAAGGTCTGGACGTCCGGATGGCACATGACGGTGCGACGGGAATCGGGTTAGCCGAACGTTTTGCACCTGATGTGATGGTGTTCGATTACCGCTTGCCTGATAGGGAAGGTTTCGAGGTGCTCGATGCCGTCCGCCAGAACGGGAAGTGTCATTTTGTGCTGATCACCGGGCACCCGACCGCAGAAGTTTGCGAACGGGCGCGCCAGAAGGGTGTCAGCCATATCCTGTTCAAACCCTTTCCATTGGCGGAATTGGCCCGTGCAGTTTGTGATCTTCTGGGAATCAGGCGCGAACCCAGAGCTGGCATGAGCTCATCCGCAGGTTTCGTCGAACGACGCCAGAGCAGGACCGAGAGTTTCCCGCTGCAGTTGTACGACGGCAGTTGGGTGCTGGCAGATCGTCGACGCACTCCATCGACTTCCATGGCACCAGACGACGAACAATTGCTCACCGGGGATTAGTGACGCGACAAGCGGTTCGGCTCACGCCGTAATTGCTCGCCGCGTCGACAGGGCATCAAGCCCCGGCGTTGGAGAGCAAGCCATGGACCGTCTATCCCTTGCCGTAGAACCGGCGCTGCTGGACTGCACACCGTCCCGTTTTACCAGCGAACAATTGGCCCAGGCCCGTGCCCGTGCCGCCACGTCCGGCGAGCGCATGCTCGAAGCCCTCGGGGTGCTTTGCGAACTGGCGCCTATGCCGTTCATCCAGTGCCTGGGCGCAACCCTGCATTACCCGGTGCTCGACACCGACACCCTGTTCAGCGCCACCCCGGTGTTCGACCGGGTCACCCTGGCCCAATGCCTCAAACGCGAATTCATCCTGCTGCGCCACGACGACGCGGTCATCGGCGTATTTGCCGACCCGTTTGATAGCGGGCGTCTCGCCTGGATCGATGACTGCCTGCACGGCGCGCCGTTGTACCTGGTGCATGCCGATGACCTCAAAGCCTATCTGGCACGTCACGAAGAAAGCTTCCACGCGGTGGAATCGCTCAACACCCAGGCCGGCGCCCATATCGAAATCGACAACCTGCAAAGCCTGTCCCTGACCAGCATCAGTGAGGACGCCAGCGTCGTCGTCAAGCTGGTCAACTCGACCCTGTACGACGCGCTGAAAATGCACGCCAGCGATATCCACCTCGGCACCACCGGCAGCGGTCTGGTGATCAAATACCGGATCGATGGCGTGCTCAATAACATCAGCAAGATTCAGGGCAGCGAGTTCGCCGAACAGGTGCTGTCGCGGGTCAAGGTCATGGCCGAGCTGGACATCGGTGAAAAGCGCGTGCCCCAGGACGGTCGCTTCAAGATCGGCATCAGCGGGCGGCAGATCGACTTTCGGGTGTCGATCATGCCCAGCATTTTTGGTGAAGACGCAGTGCTGCGGGTGCTCGACAAACAGGACCTGGCGGACAAGGTCTGCGGCGTGCAGCTGCAGGCGCTGGGCTTTGAAGACGAAACTTTGCGCCAACTGCGCCGCCTCGCCGCCGAACCCTACGGCATGGTGCTGGTGACCGGCCCGACCGGCAGCGGCAAGACCACCACGCTGTACGCGATGATCACCGAGATCAACCACGGTGTGGACAAGATCATCACCATCGAAGACCCGGTCGAATACCAGTTGCCGGGCGTGCTGCAGATTCCGGTCAACGAGAAAAAAGGCCTGACGTTCGCTCGCGGCCTGCGCTCGATCCTGCGCCATGACCCGGACAAGATCATGGTCGGCGAGATTCGCGATCCAGACACCGCGCAGATCGCCGTGCAATCGGCGCTCACCGGCCACCTGGTGTTCACCACGATTCACGCCAACAACGTGTTCGACGTGATCGGCCGTTTCACCCAGATGGAAATCGACCCGTACAGCCTGGTCTCGGCGCTCAATGCGGTGCTGGCGCAACGGCTTATCCGCCTGGTCTGCGCCACCTGCAGTACGCCAGGTAACCCCAGCGATGAAGAATTGCAGGCGTCGGGGCTCGATCCACGCCAGGTCGATCACTACCAGTTCGTGCATGGCAAGGGTTGCGGCCATTGCCGTGGCACCGGCTATCGCGGTCGTACGGCGATTGCCGAATTGCTGCACCTGGACGATGAACTGCGGCAGATGATTGTCGAGCGCCAACCGATTTCGAAGATCAAGGCCCACGCGTGCAAACGAGGCTTGCGCTTGTTGCGCGAGTCGGCGCTGGAACTGGTGCAGGCAGGGCGGACTACGCTCGAGGAGATCAATCGTGTCACTTTTGTCTCGTGATCGTTTTATCGCCGTGCTCGGCGCCAGCGGCGTCGGTCTCGGCCAGCGCAAGGGCAGCGAAACCCTGTGGCTGGGCAGCGTCGGTTTCATCGACGAAGGTTTCCATGCCTGGTCAGTGGCGCTGGAAACCCTCGACCGCCTGCTCGCCGAGCACACGTGTCCCGGGGCGGAGTTGAGCGTGGTGGTTTCCGGGCATTTCGGGCGTTTTTGCCTGGTGCCCTGGAGCGACCAGATCAGCAGCCCGGCCGAGTTGCTCGGTTTCGCCACGCTGTGTTTCGAAGACCTGTATGGCGTACCCACCCAGCCCTGGAGCGTGGTGCTGTCGCCCGAGCCTGCGGGATTTGACCGCATCGCCACCGCGCTGCCGCAGGAGTTGCTGGAGCGTCTGCGCAGCCTCGCCAGCGCGCGCAAGGTCCGTCTGGGCTCGGTGCAACCCTACCTGATGGCGGCCTTCAATCACTTTGACAAGAGTTTCGACACTGGCGACTTTCTGTTCGTAGTCGCCGAGCCGGTGCGCAGCGTGCTGCTGGTCGCTCGCGAAGGGCGCTGGGCCTCGGTACGTTCGGTGGGCACGGGTGACAGCGACGTGGCCCTGAGCGCGCTGATCGGCCGCGAAAGTCAGTTGCAGGCCTCGACCAGCGAGCGGCCGCTGAACCTTTACCTGCATGCGCCGGCACGTGTCGACGTGCAGCCCGACGTGCCCGGTGTGCAGTTGCGCACCCTCGAAGAAGACCGCACCCACGTGCGCGATTGCCTGTACGTGATGTCCCGGGCGGTGGCCTGACATGCGCCCGCTGATGCTCGATTTCCAGCCACGTCGCCGCTCCGGTCCCTTGGGCTGGAGCCTGCTCGCCGTCGGCGCCGTTTTGACCCTCGGTTGCCTGTTCGTTCAGCACCACCTCAGTGAGCAGGCGGCACAACAGCAAGGCCACTTGCAAACCGCGCAGCGTGTGCTGACCGGTGACAGTGGCAGCAAGACCAGCCTGACCCCGGCGCAAATCCGTGAGCAGGCACAGAACCTCGCGGAAATGCGCAAGGTCTCGCAGCAGCTGCGGCGGCCGTGGGAGCATCTGTTCGCCATGCTTGAGAGCCTGCCACGGGACAACATCGCGCTGCTGGCGCTGACCCCGGATGCGCGCAAGGGTCAGGTGCGAATCAGCGCCGAGGCGAAAGACCTGGAAGCGATGCTCGGCTTTCACCGCAATCTCGAGGCCAGCGACGAGCTCTCCGATGTCTCGCTGCTGAGCCACGAAATTGTCGTCAACGTGGCGGAACGCCCGGTGCAATTCAACCTGTCGGCTACTTGGGAGATTGGCGATGCGAATCCCTGAATTGATCGTCCACGAATACCTGCAAGGGCTCGGCGTGCCCGGGCTGGCGGGGCTGGCGATGGTGCTGGTGGCGTTGGTGTATGGCCTGACGGGGCTGATGCCGGACTGGCAGTCGCTGCAACAGCTCAGCCAGCAGACCCGTGAAGCCGGTGAATACCTGGCCCGGGTCGAGGACGGCAGTGTCGCCGCGCCGGTGGTGCCGCAGCGCCAGCTCGATGACTTCCGCAGCAAGCTGCCGTCCCAACCGCAGGCCACCGTCGCCATCGACAAGATTTATGCGTTGGCGGCGCAGGAACACATCAACCTGGCCCGTGGTGAATACGCCTTGGGCATCGACCCGAAGACCCATCTGGCGCGCTATCAGATTCTCCTGCCCGTGCGCGGCAGCTACCCGCAACTGCGGCGCTTCCTGCATGCCTTGCTGTTGCAACTGCCGGCCGTGGTGGTGGAAGACGTCGAGTTCCAGCGCAAGAAGATCGCCGACACCGACCTGACCGGCCGGATCCGCATGACCCTTTACCTGTCGAGGTCATGATGAATAACAAGCGCGTAGCAGCATGGCTCGGTTTTTTTGCTATCGCGGCAGCGCTGGCCTGGTTGCCCGACTACCTGATGCCGACGGACGACCTCGATGTGGTCGCCGTGATGGCGAACCCCGCCAAAGGCAAAAACGTCGGCACGCTGCCGGCGGCTTCTGCCAGCACGAAAGCCGCCGTGGTCAAGGATCTCAGTCCGGCCGGCGACCTGTTCGCGGCGCGCAGCTGGAAGGCCGCGCCGAAGATCGCCACCGTCACTGAACAACCCGTCAGCGTCGCCCCGGTGGTGCAAGTCCCCACTGCACCGCCGATGCCGTTCCAGTTTGTTGGCCGCATGGATGACCGTTCCGACTTGCAGGTTTTTCTGCAGAACGGCGAAAAAATATACGTCGTACGCAAAGGGGATGTGATCGACGACACCTGGCGGATCGAGGGCATTTCCGATGTGGAATTGAGTCTGGTCTACCTGCCTCTGCATTTATCCCAGACGTTGTCTGTGGGGAGCGCGCAATGAACAGATCCCGGTTGTTTACTAGCTTGTGCCTGTGTACCGCGCTGGCGGCGTGCAGTTCGGCCCAGGTCGCCAATAAGGAAGCGTCTGACCTGATCGAACAGGGCCAGTACGAAGCCGGGCTGGCGCGGATCGACGATGGACTGCGTGAGAACCCCCGCGACACGGAGTTGCATCTGGCCTTGAACAGTGGCCGCGCAAAGGCGATTACCGCACTGCTGACCCAAGCCGATGCCGACCGTGCGCACCGTGATTTTCCCCAGGCGCGCATGGGTTACAGCCGGGTGCTGACCATCGAGCCGAACAACCGGCGCGCCCAGGATGCCCTGCGCCAGCTTGACTACCTGCGCAGCATGGATGAAAAGCTCGAACTGGCCCGTGGCGACCTGCGTCGCGGCGACATTTACGGCGCCGATCGCCAGGTCAAACAGATCCTCGAACTGGACCCGAAAAACGACGGTGCGCTGGAACTGCAAGGCAATATTCGCCTGGTGCAGAGCCGCAACGTCATCCCTTACCCGCAGCTGCGCACACGCCTGGACCGGCCGGTGACCCTGGAGTTTCGCGACGCCAATCTGAAGACCATTTTCGAGGTGCTGTCGCAGGTCGCCGGGCTGAATTTCATTTTCGACAAAGACCTGCGCCCGGACATGAAGGCCACCATCTTTGTGCGTGATGTACGCATCGAAGACGCCGTGGAACTGCTGCTGCAACAGAACCAGCTGCATCAGAAAGTGGTGAACGAAAATACCTTGCTGATCTACCCGGACTCGCCGCAGAAGCTCAAGGATTATCAAGAGCTGGTGATGCGCACGTTCTACCTGACGAGCATCGACGCCAATACGGCCCTGAACATGATCAAAACCATGCTCAAGACCCGCGACGTGTTCGTCGATGAACGCCTCAACACCCTGACCATGCGCGACAGCGAAGACGCGATTCGCATGGCGGAAAAGCTCCTCCAGTCGCAAGACCAGTCCAACCCCGAAGTGGTGCTGGAAGTGGAAGTGATGGAGGTCGCCACCCAGCGCATTCTCGACCTGGGTCTGCAATGGCCGAATACCTTTGGCGTAGTCAATGGTGACGGTTCGGCGGTGACCATCCTGGATCAACTCAAGGGCATCAACTCCAGCCGGATCAGTATTTCGCCGTCGCCACAGGCCAAGATCAACGCGCAGGACAACGACATCAACACGCTGGCCAGCCCGGTGATTCGCGTCAGCAACCGTGAACAGGCGCGTATCCACATTGGTCAGCGTGTGCCGATCATCAGCGCCACGTCGGTGCCTTCTACCCAAGGGCCGGTGATCACCGAGAGCGTGACTTACCTGGATGTCGGTCTGAAGCTGGAAGTGCAGCCAACCGTGCACCTCAACGGCGAAGTCGCCATCAAGATCGCGCTGGAGGTCAGCAATGCAACGCCGCTGGAGCCGACCCGCCAAGGCACGATTCCGGTGCAGGTCGACACCCGTAATGCGCAGACCACCTTGCGTCTGCATGACGGCGAAACGCAGATCCTCGCCGGGCTGATGCGCAACGATCACGGCGCCACCGGCAACAAGATTCCTGGCCTTGGCGACATCCCCGGGCTTGGCCGCCTGTTCGGCAGCAACAAGGACACCGTCGGCAAATCCGAGCTGGTGCTGTCGATCACGCCGCGCATCGTACGCAACCTGCCGTACCAGAGCCCGTCGGACATGGAATTCCCCACCGGCACCGAAACCAGTCTGCACATTCAGGCCCCGGACCGGCGCATGCAGACCTCGACTCAGCCTGCTGGCCTCGACCATCCGGTTGCGGTCAACACTCCAGTCGTTATCGGGAAGCCTTGATCATGAACGCCTCCCAGCGCGGTTTTACCTTGATCGAAGTCGTGGTGACGCTGGCCCTGATCGGCCTGCTGGCCGGCATGGCCGCGCCGCTGACCGAGACCGTGGTGCGCCGGGGCAAAGAGCAGCAATTGCGCACCGCGCTGTACCAGATTCGCGACGCCATCGACGCCTACAAACGTGCGTTCGACGCCGGTTACATCGAGAAGTCGCTGAACAGCAGCGGTTACCCGCCGAACCTGCAGGTGCTGGTCGAAGGCGTGCGTGATGTGCGCAGCGCCAAGGGAGCGAAGTTCTATTTCCTGCGCCGGGTGCCGCGCGATCCGCTGGCGCCGGTCAAGCGTGACGACGAAGGCGGCTGGGGCGTGCGCTCTTATGACAGCACGGCGCTGAACCCTCGCGAGGGCGAGGACGTCTTCGACGTTTACTCGCAAGCGCGTGGCAAAGGGCTCAACGGCATTGCGTATCGGGAGTGGTGATCATGACTCGGCAAAAGGGTTTTACCTTGCTCGAACTGATGGTGGTCATGGCAATCATCGCCACCCTGATGACCATCGCCTTGCCGCGCTATTTCAACAGCCTCGAGGCGTCCAAAGAAACCACATTGCGTCAGAGCCTGTCAGCCATGCGTGAGGCGCTCGATCACTATTACGGCGACACCGGGCGCTATCCCGATTCCATCGAACAACTGGTCGAGCAGCGCTACCTGCGCAACCCGCCAACCGACCCGATTTCCGAGCGCAAGGATCTATGGGTGCTGGTCGCGCCGCCGGACGGCGTGGCAGGCGGCGTGGCCGATATCAAAAGCGGTGCCACCGGGAGGGCGCGTGATGGCAGCCTTTATTCCGAGTGGTAAGCCGGCGGGTGAGGAGGGTTTCACCTACCTCGGCGTGCTGTTCCTGATCGTGCTGATGGGCATGGGCCTGGCCAGTGCCGGCCAATTGTGGTCGACCGCCTCCAAGCGTGATCGCGAGCGCCAGTTGCTCTGGGTTGGCACGCAATACGCCCAGGCGTTGCGCAGCTATTACCGCAGTTCGCCAGGGCTGGCACAGTACCCCAGAGAGCTGGCGGACCTGTTGCAGGACGAGCGTTTTCCCAATGCCAAACACCATATTCGGCAGCTGTACCCGGACCCGGTTGGCGGCGGTGAATGGACCTTGATGCGCGGGTTTGACGGGCGCATCACCGGCCTCAACAGCCCGTCCACGGATAAGCCGATGAAGCAGGCGGACTTCCCCGCGCAATGGTCGGATTTCACCGGGATGGCCAGTTACGCGGACTGGCAGTTCGTTGCCGAGAAGGCCTTCCTCGAAGGTGCGCCCGGACCGAATGCCCAGCCTGGTGCAGCGCCGGGAGTGCAGCCATGAACAGATTCTGTCTGGCCTTGATCCTGATCTTGAGCGCCTGGTCCGCCTCGGCCGCGGAAGAGGACGAACTGCTGGGCTTCGTCGTCGATGACACGATTTCGCACATCGGCCACGACTTTTATTACGCGTTCACCGAACGCCTGCGCGCCACCAGCCCGATGGATTTCAACCTGGTGGTGCGCGAACGGCCTTCAGCGCGCTGGGGCAGCCTGGTGACTGTGGAATATCAGCAGCGATTGGTTTACCGGCGCTTTCTGCCGCCCAACACCGTCGAGCTCAAGGAGGAGGCTTCCGACGCCGCCGACTGGGTTCGCGGACAGATTGTTCAGCGCAAGCTGGAAGCCTTGTTGCAGGACACCACGGACCTTGAGAGGGACGAATTATGAAAGCGAAAACGCTCTCGCAGTGCACCGGATTATGGTTGCTCGGCCTCGCCAGTGGCGGCCTGGTCCAGGCCACGGAGCTGGTCTACACGCCGATCAACCCCTCGTTTGGCGGCAACCCGTTGAACGGCACCTGGCTACTCAATAACGCGCAGTCGCAAAACGATTACGACGATCCCGATTTGCGCAGCCGCTCATCGCTGGCCGGCACCTCGGCCCTCGAACGCTTCAGCAATCAACTGGAATCACGTTTGCTCGGGCAATTGCTGGACAACATCTCCACCGGCAACACCGGCAGCCTGTCCACCGATGCATTCATCGTCGACGTGCTCGACGATTCGGGGGCGCTGACGATTGTAGTAACCGATCGGGTGACGGGTGAAATTTCGGAAATCCAGGTGAATGGACTGGCCCCTTGAAGGGGACACGGGTCGATGGGGAGTGACGGACATGAAAAAAATAATACTGGTTGGGATGCTGCTGGCGACGTTGCAGGGTTGCAGTCTGCGTGAGCCGATGCCCGCCGAGCAGGACACCGAATCACCGACGCTGACACCGCGCGCGTCGACCTATTACGACCTGATCAACATGCCGCGGCCCAAGGGGCGACTGATGGCAGTGGTCTACGGTTTCCGCGATCAGACCGGGCAATACAAGCCGACCCCGGCCAGTTCCTTTTCCACCAGCGTGACCCAGGGCGCGGCGAGCATGTTGATGGATGCGTTGCAGGCCAGTGGCTGGTTTGTGGTGCTGGAGCGCGAGGGGCTGCAGAACCTGCTGACCGAGCGCAAGATCATTCGCGCCTCGCAAAAGAAGGCTAATACGCCGGTGAATATCCAGGGTGAGTTGCCGCCGTTGCAGGCGGCGAATCTGATGCTCGAGGGTGGGATCATTGCGTATGACACCAACGTGCGCAGTGGCGGCGAGGGGGCGCGGTATCTGGGGATCGATATTTCCCGGGAGTACCGGGTGGACCAGGTTTCGGTGAACCTTCGCGCGGTGGATGTGCGCAGTGGCCAGGTGTTGGCGAATGTGATGACCAGCAAGACGATTTATTCGGTCGGGCGCAGTGCCGGGGTGTTCAAGTTTATCGAGTTCAAGAAGTTGCTCGAGGCTGAGGTGGGCTATACCACTAACGAGCCGGCGCAGCTATGTGTGCTGTCGGCGATCGAGTCGGCGGTGGGGCATCTGCTGGCGCAGGGGATTGAGCGGCGGTTGTGGGCGGTGGCGGGGGATAATTCGGCTGCGGCGCAGAATGAGACGCTGGATCGGTATCTGGCGCAGAGTAAGATTGTGCCTGAGGAAGCAGGTGAGTGATCGGCGAGGTCGGCGGAAGTCTTGCAAACCCCTGTGGGAGCGAGCCTGCTCGCGAAAGCGGCCCTCATTCCAGCCCGATTTCCGCGGTGTACCTAAATCCCTGTAGGAGCGAGCCTGCTCGCGAAGGCGGCCCTCATTCCAGCCCGATTTCCGCGGTGTACCCAAATCCCTGTAGGAGCGAGCCTGCTCGCGAAGGCGGCCTTCGGGCCGACCTGGCTCTTGCTGCCTGAATACATATCCATTTCTGCGGTAACGGCGGCTGGCGGTTTCGCCCTTACGGCGACTCACTTTTTTTTCAAACGCCAAAAAAAAGTAAGCAAAAAAAGGCTCGCCCCGAGCGTCCGGCCCCTCGCTGGGGCTCGGCGTTCCTTCGCTCCGGCATCCATCCGGGGACACTGCCCTCCGGTCTGCTTCGCTACGACCTACATGCAGCGTGTTCGACTGCGTCGAACGGCGCTACGCGCCACTCCCCGGATGCACACCTCCACTCAGCCTCCCGAAGGGGCGGGTGGGTCAAGATCAAAAGCAGGCGAGCTAACGCTCGGCCTTGAGTGGTGGAAAGCACAGGATCAAAAGCAGGCGAGCTAACGCTCGACCTTGGGTGGTGGAAAGCACAGGATCAAAAGCAGGCGAGCTAACGCTCGACCTTGGGTGGTGGAGGCACAGGATCAACCGCAGGCGAGCTCGCGCTCGGCCTTGGGTGGTGCAAGCACAGGATCAACCGCAGGTGAGCCAGCGCTCGGCCTTGGGTGGTGGAAGCGAACGGTGAGCGCCGGTTTTTTTGTAGCAGCGAAGCTTGCTCGCAAGCAGCACCTGCTGAAAGCTTGTCCGGCAACAGAGTATCAACAGGCGGATTGAGTCCGAGCTGCGTGCGCTGACCAGAAACGATGATTAAAAGTTGATACCCACACATTTGTGGTGAGGGGGCTTGCCCCCGTTCGGCTGCGAAGCAGTCGCAGATCAGCGAATGCGGTGTAGCCGAACAGGCCCGCTTCGCAGTCCAACGGGAAGAGCCCCTCTCTCAGGAAAAAAAACCGCGACCCCCAAAAGGGCCGCGGTCGTTTTTTTACCCCGTAATCACTGCTGCAAAACAGTCGCCCGGTTATCCGCGCCAAACTGCTGCACGGTCGCCATTTGCGTCATGCCACTCTGATCGACACTGGCCGTATTCCCCGTCCCGCCCTGGGTCACATAAGCCACGTTCATGCTGTCGGTCTGCTTGACAGTGATCTGGTTGTCACTGCCATACACCTGGTTGGTGAACGCCTGGTTCCCGGTGCCAGACTGGTCGAACTCGGTGCTGTTACCCGACCCGGTGGAGGAGCCTTGCGCCAGGTTGGTGGTGCCGCGTTGCGAGGCGATGAGGATGTTGTCGCTGCCGTTCTGGTCGAAGTACAGCTCGTTGTAGGAGTCGGCCTGGGTGACCGTGGTTTTGTTGCCGGTGCCGGTCTGGTTGGTGGTCATGACATGGCCGACGCCATCCTGGGTGAAGTTGGCGATGTTGTTGTTGCCAGCCTGGTTGACGGTCGCACGTTGATTGCTGCCGAACTGGCCGCCGGAGTCCGGGCCCTTCCAGTTGCTGGCGTGGACTTTGTTGCCGTTGCCCACCGAAGTGGCGTTGAGCACGTGGCTGTCGCCCGTCTGGTAGGTGAAGTGCACGTTATTGGTCCCTTGCTGGTACAGCGCAAGGGTCGAGCCGACCGACTCGAACTGGTCGGCGTAAATTGCGTTGAGGTCGCCCACTTGCAGCACCTGGGCAACGTTGTTACTGCCGAAGCTCTGATCGACCACGGTTTCGTTGGTTTGCCCGTTCTGGGTGACAGTGGCCTGGCTGGCGGCTTGGGAATCCTGCCAGACTTCGGTGCCGTTGAAACCGCCGAGCTGGTTGATGGTGATGGTGCCGCCATCGCCGAAGCTCTGGTCACCGTAGGCGTAGTTGCTTTCGCCGGCCTGGTTGATGTTGATCTGGCCGGCCATGTGGCCGATCTGTTCGGCGGTGCCGTAGTTGGCGGTGCCGAACTGGATGACCGTCGCGTTGTTGCCGGCACCGAAAATGAACTGTTCGATGTTGGCTTCGTTGCCTTCACCGACCTGATACGTGGTACCCGAGCTGGCGTCCTGGGATTCCTGATAAACGAAGGAGAAGTTGCCGGTGCCTTGCTGCTGTTGCAGGGCCTGGTTGCTCCCCACTGCGCCGATCGACTGGCTGGCATGGCTGGTGTTGAAGCTGCCGGCCTGCTGCTGGGTGATGGTGCTGCCGTTTTCGAACAACTGCTCGGCATAGCCGGCGTTGAATTCGCCGGCCTGATCCTGGGTGATGACGCTGGTGGCGGTGTCCTGGACCGCCGCCGCGTCGTTACCGCCGCCCAGTTGCTGCTGGGTGGCGCTGGCGAAGCTGGCCTGGCTTTGCTTCACATCGGCGATGTTGGCGGTGCCGAGCTGGCTCTGGCTTGAAACGCTGTCGTCCGCCATGGCCTGGGCACTGACAATGACCAGGATGGCGGCGGTGAGGGGCGTCAGTTTGAACATGATGGAACCTCCGGGCTGTTGCAGTGCTTTAGCGATACTGTTTGACCGAAACGCTCATGCCGTTCCCAGCCTGGTTGACGGCGCTGGAAAGCCCCGTACCCGCCTGGTCGATGCTGGCGTCGTTGTTGTTGCCGTTCTGCGAAATCTGCGCGCGGTTGTGGTCGCCGTTCTGGGTGATCGATGCGGCGTTGCCGGAACCTTGCTGAGTGATCATTGCCATCAGGTCGCTGCCTTGTTGCAGGATGAATGCCTCTTGATTGCTGCCGGCCTGGACGATGCTGCCAAGCAGCGACTGGCCGTTTTGCTGCAGCAACGCGTAGTTGGCCTGGCCGATCTGTTCGATCAGGGCTTGCTGGCCGATCGGCGCTGGCAACTCGCCGAGGTCGGCGCCGGGAGCGATGTCTTCGTTTTCCATCAAATCGTCGGCACGCAGGCCGGCGCTGCTGCACGACAGGAGCAGGCAGAGCAGGGCGGCGGTCGACGTTTTCATGGCGATATCCTCCGGCAAGCGCTCGCCCCCTCAACCGATGCGATTGAGGGGGCGATGGCTCAGTTGGCGATGACTGTGACCGAGCGCACCGTGCCCTGTGACGAGCGGATGGTTGCAGTCGGATTGGCCGATGGAACCACCGTGGTGCTGTTGGGCACCGTCAGCCTCCAGCGTCCGGTCAATGGCACGGTGGTGGTGCCCAGCGTCACCGGTCCGGTCGGGGTCGAAACCTCGACAGTGATGGTGTTGCCGGTGGTCACCGATGAGGTACCGCTGAAGTCCCAGTTGAAGCGATTGTTGGAGCGCGCCGTCACCGTAGCCGCTGTCACCGTGAAGGTCTCGGCGGCTGGCCGTGGCGAGACTTGCACCGTGACCGTTCCCGGGGTCGACAAGGCACCCACGCTGTCCCTGGCGATGTAGGTGAAGGTGGTGGTGAACGCCGTCGTGACGGTGGCCGGTGGTGTATAGGTGATCACCGTGCCGTTGGAGCTGACGGTGCCGCGACCTGCCGCAGGCTGGGTCACACTGGCGATGGTCAGCGGTACGTTGCCTTCCGGATCGGTGTCGTTGGCGAGCACATTGATCGGGATTGCCACTCCCAGCGTCGCGATGCTGTCGTTGACCGCCACAGGCACCTGGTTAGGCGCCACGGTGATGGTCACGGTCGCCGGGGTGGCCGAGGCCAGTCCTTTGATGTCTTGCGCCTTGTAGGTGAAGGTGGTGGTCAGCGGTGCATTGACCACGGCAGGTGGCGTGTAGACCACAGCGGTGCTGCCGCTCAACGCCACCGTACCTTGGCCCGCGGCCGGTTGGGTCAGTGCGGTGATGCTCAGCGGCGTGTCGCCATCGGGATCGTCATCGTTGGTCAGCAGGTTGAGGGTCAGCGGAATGCCGAAGCTGGTGCTGCCGCTGTCGGCCACTGCCACTGGCGCCTGATTTTCACCGCTGTTCGGTGCTGTTCCCACCACTACAACAGGCTCGGTGTCGCTGCCGCCGGCGGCAGATTTCACCGTGACGGAGGCTGGCGGTTGCGCCAGGTCGGAGATGGTCAGGCGTTGCAGTGTGCCGGATTTCGACAGCCGTCCGTAACCTTGAGCAACCATGTCCGGCACGGCCACTTCATCCGTCGACGTGGCCTCGATCAGCAAACTGTTGTTGCTCCAGTTGTAGCGAGCGGTCTGGATTTTCACCAGGTCGGTGAGCTTGCTCGACACGGCGGTAGGCCGGGTCGTGCCGGTGGCATTGCTGGCGGTGATCACGACCACAGGAGGCACGGCACCGGTAATCTGCCGTTGTCCGAAGAACAGACCATTGTTATCACCCGTCATGTTGATCAGGCAGGGCGACAGCGGTGGTCCGGGGACCAGGGCGACGCTTTCACGGAAGCACAGGCTCGAACTGTTGCTCGAGCTACCAAAGACCTCCACCCGGGTGTTGCTGGTGCCCGGGCCGGAGGAGGTGCGACGGTAGGTGGCGCGGCCGATTTCCACCGGGGTCTGGGCACGGTTGTCGAGGACTTTGCCAGACACGGTGAACAGGTTGGTTTGAATCGTGCCGGCCGGCCCTTGAATCCGTACGAAGTTGGTGTTGTTGGGGCTGCCGGTCACCTGTTCGGTGAGATTCGGGTCGCCGACGAAGGTTTCCACCGCGCCGGTGTCCGGGTTCACTTCGGTGTACGGGCCGTTGACGCTGCGCAGGAACGGCCCGATGTTGCCGCCCAATACACCGCTGAAATTGCCCGGAGCGCCGATGCCGATGTCACGAGTGATGTTGATCGCACGACGCCCGGGCGCAGTGACGTTGACCGTTTCCACGCCGTACGGGTGAGTGATGGTGTAGATCCCGGCGGTGGGTACTGAAACCCGCAGACGAATCCGTGCGAAGGCGACCTGATCGCCCTCGACCGGCACCTCGGAAGCAAACGCCGCTTCGATCGCCGCGACATAGACTTCCATCTCGTAACCGCTGTTGCCGACTTGCGGGATCGAAGTTTCCGCGGCATACCAGAACGCTTCAGGCGGCCAGTTGTCCGGGAAAATCATCGGCTGGGCATCGTCGTAGATGCCCGGTTCCGCCAGCAAAATGCACATGTAGGACGGTGGCACCGTGGCTGGCACGCGCGAACTTGCGGCGCGCGACTGGCACAGTTCCATCGACAGATTGTTGTTGTCCTGAAACCACATCGGGAATTTCCCGGTGGCGAAGGTGTAGGGACCGGGGTCGACGGCGGCAAGCTGCGCGAACGCGCTGCCGGAGAGCGATAGCGTCAGTCCCAGGGCGTTGAGCGCCAGGCGTGGCCAATTGTTCATGATGCCTCCTGATACGAATCTGGGCATGTGAGTGTTCATTGCACGATGACCACTTCTTCGGTATCGCTGCCGCCATTGGATGACGTCACCCGAACCTTGGCCGGTGGGATCGGCGAGATCCCGGTGGCCAGGCTTTTCACCGCACCTTCACCACTGAGGGCGCCAATCGCGGCGCCACTGCCGGATGTGGCGGTGAGCACGGGTGGTGAGGTTTCGTCGCTGGTGGAAGCCACGAGCGTCAGTTGCCCGGAGCTGAGGCTGTATTCGGCACGCTGGATCACCACCAGGTCGGTCAGGGCCATCGACAGGGTGGTCGGAGTGCTGGTCGGGATGGCCACGTGGTTATCCGCAGTCAGTTGCAAGCTGCTCGGCAGACTCGGATTGACCGAGGACTGCGCGTACCAATTGCCGGTGGTGTCGGCCTCGGTCAGGTTCAGCACCGGGTCGTTGCTGGTGAGGGCGACGGTAGCCGGTGGCGGCGGGGCTTTCACGAACACGTCTTGCTGAGCCACCGGCGCGCTGTCGCCGGCCTTGCGTGAATACGTGCTGCGCTCGGTGATCATGGGTGTAGGCCGCACCACCGTCGACAACTTGCCTGAGATCCCGAACAACGTGGTCCGCAAGTCGAGGCCGTTGGGGCCTTCGATGCGCACGAAGTTGGTGTTGAATGGGCTGCCGGTCACAGCTTCCACGAGATTCGGGTCGCCGATGTATTGCTCGGCCGCACCAGTCAACGGATTGGTCTCGGTGTAAGGACCGTTGACGCTGCGCAGGAACGGCCCGACATCACCGCGCAAGGCGCCGTCGTAGGTTTTCGGTGTGCCGATGCCGATGTCGCGGGTCATGTTGATCGCGCGGCGCCCACCTGCGGGTACGTCGAAGACATCGACGCCGTAGGGGTGAGTGACCACGTAGGTGCCGGCGGTGGGCACGTCGGCCCGAATGCGCACACGGGCAAAGCTGACCTGATCGCCTTCTATCGGCTCTTCAGCGGCAAACGCCGCTTCGATGGCGGTGCCGAATTCAAGGTCGATGCCTCGGCCGGCGTCGATAATCGTCGCGTCGGCAGTAAACCAAAAGGCTTCATCGGGGAAGTTGGTCGGGAAAGCTATCGGCTGTGTGTCGTCAAACACGCCTGGCGTCGGCAGCAGCGTGCACATGTAGGACGGGGCGCCTGGCACACCGGGTGCCCGGGAGCTGACGGCTTTGGACAGGCACAAATCGAGGGTCCGGCCGTGGGTGTCCTGATACCAGGCGGCGAAAGAACCATTGGCGGGCAAATAAGGTCCGGGATCGACAGCAAACAAAGCGGCCTGGGCCACCCCGTGGGTCAGCGCGGTCACGGCAACAGCGAGCGCAGTTTTGGACAGTAAAGGGTGCATGTGTATTCCCTCTATCGGAATGCCTGTCCCGTGGGGATGGGCCAGTTGCGAGGGTATCGGCAACTTCCATACCAACCGCGCGAAACGGCTGTTCAAGGCGCGGAACAGAGGCGTGCGCGGCTGATGTGGGTCCAGTTTTACGCTTGGTCCGAACGGGCCATTGGCCCCAGGGTTGGGGTCAGGTGGGGAGGGTGGGGAATGTCGGCGATCCCATAACCGGGCAAAAACCCGGCTCTGGGCTATAACCCTATTGGGGAATCGTCGGGAACATCGACCATGAATACGTCGACGCAAGCGCTGCCTTCCGGTGAGCGTGACCATCAGCTGAGCCCGAGCAAGCAGCCGTTCAATCTGTTGCGCTGGTTTTCGCTGATCAGCATGGCGGTGATCGGTACGGTGGCCGTGGCGTTGGGCGCCGTGTCCACGCGGTTCGTAATCACCGAGAGTGTGCAGCGTGATGCGTTGCTCACTTCACAGTTCATCGGCGCCATCGCGTCGGCGGAAGTGCGCCATGTGTCGATTCCCAACGTCCGCACGATGGGTGAATTGCTTGATCCGCGCAAAGATCGCGATTATGCCGATGTCGACCCGTTGGCCCGCGCCAGTGCGCGCGGTGAATTTCTCGACCATATCGAACACCTGCCGGACGTAATCCTGGCCAATATTTACGCGCCTGATCGCATGGTGATCTGGTCGACCAATCCGGCGCTGATGGGCACCACGATTCATACCGATGAAGACCTCGACCATGCGTTTGCTTCGAAAACCGCCGTGTCGGCCAGTTACCACAGCATCGACAAAACCCGCATGGAGCAGAAGTTTGTCACCCCGCCGGACTACATCTTTATCGAGAACTACATTCCGCTGTTCGATGCCGACGGCAACACGGTCACGGCGATGGTCGAGATCTACAAGGAGCCCAAGGACCTGATTGATCGCATGGAGCGCGGCCTGGTGCTGATCTGGCTCGCCACCGCGCTGGGCGGCGGGCTGATTTACCTGGGGCTGTACTGGATAGTGCGGCGCGCGGCGATGTTGTTGGCGGCGCAACAAAAGCAGCTGATCACCAATGAAACCTTTGTCGCGCTCGGCGAGATGTCCTCCGCGGTCGCGCACAGTTTGCGCAACCCGCTGGCGACCATTCGCTCCAGCGCCGAGCTGGCCCTTGAATTCGACAGCGGCCCGGCACAGAAAAACATCAACGACATCATCGGCCAGGTTGATCGCATGTCGAAGTGGGTCCGGGAGTTGTTGCAGTCGCTGCGACCGATGCATGACGAGGCTGAACCGGTCAATCTGGTGGCGGCGCTGCACGACAGCCTGATGGCCTTCGAACTGCAGATCGCCAAGGCCGGGGTGCGGGTGGTCTTTGAGCCTGAACAGACGCCGATGGTCCTCAGTCAGCAGGTGCAACTGACACAGATTCTCAACAGCTTGCTGGCCAACGCAGTGGAGGCCATGGACAAGGACGGCACGCTGACCATCACCTTGGAATCGAGCGATGCCCAGCACGTGAGCGTGATAGTGAGCGACACCGGCAAAGGCATGAACGAAGAGCAACGCCGCATGGCTTTCCGACCGTTTTTCACCACCAAACAGGGCGGTCTCGGCGTCGGTCTGGTGCTGGTCAAGCGGATCATGGAACGCTGCGGCGGCACGGTCAGCCTGCAAAGCAGTGAAGGTGAGGGAACCCGTGTGCAACTGACGTTCAAACGCCTCCCTGAAAACGGGTCAGGTTTGCCCCGATAGTGGGGAATCCAGCCCCGATCATGCGGGGCCACGCGATCGTTGATTCCATAACCCACTGTTTGCCTTGAAATTAATTCATTTCAAAAGCGCGTCTGCCGCTTGGCGAGGGAATTGCAAGCGTCTCAGCAAGCCAGCGCTCTCCAATCGATTGTTTCGACTGGTGCCTACCGGGTGAGCGATAGCGGCGAAATACCATCATTTGAACCGTCCGTCACGTTAAATGCCACCTACACTGAACCGAAACAAGGCTGCAAGGGTTTGGATAGCGCATTCAGGACACACCTCATGCAGAGACTGGAACGACGATTTCCTGCGTTTGCCAGGCTGATGGCCCAAGGCCCGGGCTGGTGTGGACGGTTCAATCTGCTGCGCTGGTTTTCCTTCGGCAGCTTTTTCATCATCGCCGCCGTGGCGCTGGGCCTCGGCTACATTTCCACGCGTTTCGTGGTGACCGAAAGCGTCGAGCGCGACTCCATGTTGACCGCGCAATTCATCCAGGCCATGGGCGATGCCGAAATCCGGCATGCCGCGATCAGCCCCGACAGAACCATGGGCGAAATGCTCGACCCTCGCAACGACCATGATTATCCCGACGTCGAACCGGCCAACCGCGCGTCCGCCCGCATCGAGTTTCTCGATCATGTGGAACACCTGCCGGACATTTTGTTGGCGACGGTTTATGCACAAGATCGCACCATTGTCTGGTCCACCAACCCTGAGTTGATTGGCCTGCATATCAAGGACGATGAAGAGCTGGAGGAGTCCTTCGCCATGAAAGAATCGGTCTCCACCAGCTACCATGAAATCGTCGATGACCGCCCCGAACAGCGGCTGTTGCGCGAACCGGATTATCTGTTCATCGAAAACTACATTCCGATGTTCAACGCCGACAAAAGCAAAGTGATGGCGATGGTCGAAATCTACAAGGAGCCCAAAGACCTGGTCGCGCGCATCCAGCGTGGGTTCAAGGCGATCTGGTTCGCGACCGTGCTCGGCGGTGCGGCGATCTACCTGGCGCTGTTCTGGATTGTCCGGCGCGCCGCCAAACTGCTGGAAAGCCAGCAGAATCAGCTGATCACCAATGAGACGTTTGTAGCGCTGGGCGAGATGTCCTCGGCGGTGGCGCACAGTTTGCGTAATCCGCTGGCGAACATTCGTTCGAGCGCCGAACTCGCTCAGGAGATCGCCAGCCAGAGCTCACAGAAGAATATCGGCGACATCATCCAGCAGGTCGATCGCATGTCGCGCTGGGTTCGCGAGCTGCTGGTGTCGCTGCGACCGATGAACGACGACCACGAAGCGGTCAATCTGGTGCTGGCCATCGAAGACACCCTGAGTGCCTTCACGGCGCTGATTCAACGCTCGAACGTCGAAGTGCGCTTCACGCCGCAGGCCTGTCCGCCGGTGGTCAGCCAGCGCGTGCTGCTCACGCAAATTCTCAACAGCCTGTTTGCCAACGCGCTGGAAGCCATGCCCGACGGTGGGGTGCTGACCATCACGGTCCATGCTGCGCATTCGGGGCAGGTGAGCATGACCCTGAGCGACACCGGCAAAGGCATGAGCAAACAGCATCAGCAGATGGTCTTCAAACCGTTTTTCACGACCAAGCAGGGCGGGTTGGGCGTTGGCCTGGCCCTGGTCAAACGCATCATGGAGCGGTTCGAAGGCTCGGTCGCATTGACCAGCCAGGAGCAGGAAGGAACCCGCGTCAGTCTCAATTTTATGGTGGCAACGGGAGGGGAATATGGAGCGCAGCATATTGCTGGTCGAGGATGACGAACTGCTCGCCGAGAACATTCAGACCTACCTGGAGCGCAAAGACTTCGAGGTCACGGTTTGCCACTCGGCTGAGGATGCATTGGAGCAATTGAACACCTTCGCGCCCGACGTGGTGCTGACTGACAATTCGCTGCCAGGCATGAGCGGCCACGACCTGATCCAGAAGCTGCGCATCAGCGCGCCGGATCTGAAAGTGATCATGATGACCGGTTACGGCAATGTCGAAGACGCCGTGGTGGCGATGAAAGAAGGCGCGTTCCATTACGTCACCAAACCGGTGGCGCTGCCGGAGCTCAAGCTGTTGCTGGACAAGGCCCTGGCCACCGAGCGTATGGAACGCACGCTGTCGTTTTATCAGGAGCGCGAGGCGCAGAAGTCGGGCATCCAGGCGTTGATCGGCGACTCGGCGCCCATGCAATACCTGAAAAGCACCATTGGCCAATTGCTCGACGCAGAGCGGCGGATGGCCAACACCGATTTGCCGCCCGTGCTGGTGGAAGGCGAGACGGGCACCGGCAAGGAACTGGTCGCCCGCGCTTTGCACTTTGACGGTCCGCGCAGCAAAGGCCCGTTCATTGAGTTCAACTGCGCGTCGATCCCTTCCAATCTGGTGGAGTCGGAGCTGTTCGGCCACGAGAAAGGTGCATTCACCGATGCCAAGGACCGTCGCGTGGGACTGGTCGAAGCGGCGGATGGCGGCACGCTGTTTCTCGATGAAGTGGGCGAGATGGACCTGCTCCTGCAGGCCAAACTGCTGAAGCTGCTGGAAGACCGGACCATCCGCCGGGTCGGTTCGGTGAAGGAGCGCAAGGTCGATTTGCGGGTGATCAGCGCCACCAACTGTAATCTTGAGCAAATGGTCCAGCAGGGCAAATTCCGTCGTGACCTGTTCTTCCGCCTGCGCATCATCTCGATCAAAGTGCCGCGGCTATACGCGCGGGGTGAAGACATTCTGGTGCTGGCCCGGCATTTCCTGGCGATCCACGGCAAACGGTATGGCAAACCGCACCTGCATTTCAGCGATCAGGCCGAATCGCTGCTGCTCAGCTACACCTGGCCGGGCAACGTCCGCGAATTGCGCAACATGCTTGAGCAAACCGTGCTGCTGGCGCAGAGCGATACCATCGCCGCGCACCAGTTGAACGTCTGCCTGAGCCTGGTGGACGATCCGCCCGTGATGCAGGAAGCCCAGCACCACGAGCCACGTCCGGTGTACACCGGCAACGAATCGACGAACCTGCCGGAAGTCGAGCGCGACATGGTGCGCAAGATGCTCGACAAGACCGACTGGAACGTCACCAAATCCGCACGGCTGCTGGGCCTGAGTCGCGACATGCTGCGTTATCGCATCGAAAAACTCGGCCTCGCGCGCCCGGACAAACGTCAGTGGTAAACCGGATCCACCGGGCCCTGGCGGCTGAGGCACGCCAGCAGGCATGCCGGCTCGACGACCTCTTCGTTGACGTACACGCCGCGCTCCACGTCGTAGGAACGAATGAACACGCGAACGCTGGTGTCGGCCACCGTCGGCAGACGTGAATCGGTGAATACGTGCTCACTGGCAATCGGGGTGAAATCCTGCGGCGCCGTCGGAATGTACGTGCGCGGCGGCACAGTACTCAGGCTCGGCGGAGCGGGGTGAGCGAAGGGTTGGTTGTCGCCGTAATAAAGGAAGTCACTGCTGTAGTCAGTCGTCGGTGTCAGGCTTTCACCAGCGTATGCGGTGGCCGTTGTGCTCAAGGTGAAAGCAAGCAGCAACGTCAGTTCAGTGGGTTTCATGGCAGCACCTGCGGCATCGGATTTTGCGCGTTTCCCCAAGGCCATTAACTATAGACCGCCGCCGCCGGCGATGCCTGCAATGGCCGCCCATTCCACAATGGCCCCTTGCAGAAGCGAAGCTTGCTCGCGATGCAGGCGCCGCGGTGCATCAACCGGACCGCGTCGATGCCATCGCGGGCAAGCCACGCTCCCACAGGAAATCTGGGTCGGAGCATAGTTGAGTGATCGGCATCAAATTCTTGCAGGAGCGAAGCTTGCTCGCGATGCAGGCGCCGCGGTGCATCAACCAGATGGCGTCGATGCCATCGCGGGCAAGCCACGCTCCCACAGGAGATCTGGGTCGGAGCATAGTTGAGTGATCGGCATCAAATTCTTGCAGGAGCGAAGCTTGGTCGCGATGCAGGCGCCGCGGTGCATCAACCGGACCGCGTCGATGCCATCGCGGGCAAGCCTCGCTCCCACAGGAGATCTGGATCGGAGCATAGTTGAGTGATCGGCATCAAATTCTTGCAGGAGCGAAGCTTGCTCGCGATGCAGGCGCCGCGGTGCATCAACCGGACCGCGTCGATGCCATCGCGGGCAAGCCACGCTCCCACAGGAGATTTGGGTCGGAGCATGGAGTGGTCGGCATAAAATTCTTGTGGGAGCGCGGCTTGCCCGCGATGACTGACTGCCAGGCACCCACAAAGCTGAATCCCCAATCGCATTCGCAAGAAAGCCCGCCTCCAAAATCTGGAGGCGGGCTGGAGTCCGTTGCATGGCAAACGCTAGATAGAACAGCTGGCACCCGCAAGTTCCACACGCTTGAACTGTGCGTTGTCATTCAACGGTGTGATGGCCAATAGTTGATCCAGGCGGATCTCCGCCGGGCCATCCACCGTCTCCAGGCACAGGAATTCCTCTTTCGTACTGGAAGTCCGCGTAGTCAGCGCTTTGGCGACCAGACGAGCGCCGTCGATCAACTCGATGTCCAGTCGATAGCCGCGCAGGCACGCGATTTCCAGGTAATCGTGGAGGTCGCAATTCAAAGGCTGATACGCGTTCATGACGTTACTCCCGGCAACCCTGCAGCTTGATGATGAAGTGACCGTGCTTGCTGATCGCCTCGGCCACCAGCGGATTGGTCGGTTCGACGTGGCAGAACCGGCACTCATTCAGCGCAATATCTTCTTCCTGTACGCCTTGTTCATCAAGGAACCTGCGCGCGTAGGATTTGGCCAGTTCGGTGTCATTGCTGGCGATCAGGACATCGAAATGCAGATAGCGGCCTTCCTTGGTGCGCACGTGAGTGTCGAATACTTTAACGGTCATTATTTGCTCTCCTTCAGTTTCCAGGTGCCCGGCAGGGACAGGTCACCCGAGGCGACGTCGTAGACGCTGCTGACGCAGAGCAGCGGGTTGTGCAGGTCGGCGTTGACCTTGAGTGCGGCAGTAACGCCGTCATAGTTGAAGCTTTCCGGGAAACCCACGGCGGCCAGCGGTACGCGGATCTGCGCGGCGTCTTTCGCCACGCTCAGGTCGTAGCCCGGAGAGTCGATGTAGATCGGCGCGCCCGGCCAGGTCGCCGGCAGTTTCGGTTTGGCGTCTTTGGCAATGTCGCGCACCTTGAGACCCCCGGGGCCGCAGCTTTCGTCCTTGGTCAGCACCACCCAGTGCGAGTGCCAGAGACCGCCGTCGTTGTCTTTCTTGCCGTCCTTGTTTTCGTCCAGCTGCGGCGTGTCATCGAAGTCCGGGTGCGAGGTCAGGGCCAACGCGAGAATGCCCGACTTGGCCTCGAAGCCGACTGCGGAGCTGTCCAGGCTGGTGGGCCAGACATAGCTGTAAACTTCGGCACCGGCAAAAGCGCCCTTGGCAGCCGGCACCCGACTCCCGGCCTTGCCGTCGACCAACTGCTCAAACACCAGATTGTTCCCTTCCGTGAAGACCCGCGTATGCACCAGGTCGAACGCGGCGTCTGCCTTGCCCTTTTCACTGTGGATGCCGCCTGAGTCGTGGGCCCATGCCTGCGAAGCCAGCAGGGAGGCGAGGGTCACTGCGAGTGTGGTTTTCATGATTGCTCCGTCTCGGATTAAGTTTCGAATCGACACAATAAATCCTACGGAATCGCCGGATTTTGTCAATATGGTTTTTATCCGATACTATTAATCAATGTTTTTGATTGGGGCGTCACCGTGCTATTCGATTTGCTGGAAAGGCTCTCAAGCCTGACGCGTGTGTGGTTCCGCGAGCATCCGCAGTTGTCTGAATTGCAGCCGATTCAGCTGAGTGCGCTGATGTACCTCGGGCGCTGCAATCGCTATTCGAACACTCCGTTGGCGGTCACCGAGTACCTCGGTCTGACCAAAGGCACGGTGTCGCAATCGCTGAAAGCACTGGAAGCCAAAGGACTGCTGACCAAAACCCAGGATGCCCGGGACAAACGCAGTGTGCATCTGGTCCTGACGCCGCCCGCCCGGGCGTTGCTGGACGCGGTGATACCGCCCGATTTCCTGGTCGCTGCAGCCCGGCGGATGGGCACGCATTCGGAGGAGCTGGAGGGCTTGCTGCTGGACCTGTTGAGGAACATCCAGCGCGGCGAAAATGTGCCCAGCTTCGGGCTCTGCCGCAGTTGCCGCTTTCATCGCACGGTGGCCGGCGGATCTTTTTGCGGGCTGACCGAGGAGCCCCTGGAAATGATCGAAGTCGACCTGATCTGTCGCGAACACCGGTTGCCGGAAACGAGCGAAGAATAAAACTACACCCTGTAGCAGCTGGCGAAGCCTGCGTCCGCTCAGACGCAGGCTTCGCCAGCTGCTACAGGAATTTGGCTGGCTCAGACGCAGGCTTCGCCAGCTGCTACGGGAATTTGGCTGGCTCAGACGCAGGCTTCGCCAGCTGCTACAGGAATTTGGCTGGCTCAGACGCAGGCTTCGCCAGCTGCTACAGGAAATTGGCTGGCTCAGACGCAGGCTTCGCCAGCTGCTACAGGAATTTGGCTGGCTCAGACGCAGGCTTCGCCAGCTGCTACAGGAATGTGGCCGGCTCAGACGCAGGCTTCGCCAGCTGCTACGGGAATGTGGCTGGCTCAGACGCAGGCTTCGCCAGCTGCTACAGGAATTCGGCTGGCTCAGACGCAGGCTTCGCCAGCTGCTACAGGAAATTGGCTGGCTCAGACGCAGGCTTCGCCACCTGCTACGGGAATGCGTCCCCGCCAGAATGCTTGAGAGCTTTTGTGGCGAGGGGGCTTGCCCCCGTAAATCGTCGAGAGAAACCGAGAAACCGCGCTCATCCCCGTCCAGCGTTCCTGTTTTGAAATCGTCGATTAGACTCAACAAGAGCTAGCGGGAGTGACAAGCGTGGCGAGATGGCAATGGACTCGTTGATTACAGCGGCGGCGCGGGACTTGGCGAAGGGCGACCCGCTTGCAGCCCTGGACCGGATCGCACTGCGCGACGATGCGCCCGCGCTGGCTTTGCGCGGTATCGCCATGGCACAACTGGGCGACCTGCTGCGCGCCAAAACGCTGCTCAAGCGTGCTGCCCAGGCTTTCTCGCCCAGAGAAATCGTGGCGCGGGCGAGGTGTGTTGTGGCTGAAGCTGAAATCGCCCTCGCAGCACGGGATCTGACCTGGCCGATCAAAACACTGGAAGCCGCACGGGTCGCGCTTGAAGCCCACGGAGACTGCGTCAACGCTGCCCAGGCACGGTATTTACAGATCCGTCGATTGCTGTTGATCGGTCGGCTTGATGAAGCGGAGATGTTGCTGGCCGCCCAATACCCCGCATTTCTGCCTCCGGTACTGCGAGCCGCACACGAATTGGTTCTGGTTGGTATCGCCATCCGACGTCTGCATGCGCATTCGGCTCACGCCGCCCTGGCACGCGCTGCGCAGGCCGCCGCTCAGGCGGGGATTCCGGCGCTGGCGGCCGAGGTCGAAAACGCGGCAAGCATTTTAGCCAGCCCGGCTGCGCGACTGATCTGCAAGGGGCAGGAGCGGTCGCTGCTGCTGGAGGAGGTCGAAGGCGTGCTGGGCTCGAGCGCGCTGGTGGTCGATGCGTGTCGTTACGCGGTGCGTGGGGTGGGTATGTCGGTTTCCCTGGCGCAACGTCCGGTCCTGTTCACCTTGCTGCGAACGTTGGCAACAGCCTGGCCCGGCGAGGTGTCAAGAGAGATTCTTGTTGCTCAAGCCTTTCGTTTGAAGCTAACGGATGATTCCCATCGTGCGCGATTGCGGGTAGAGATCGGTCGACTGCGGGCGCTGCTCAAACCTTTGGCGGGTGTGCATGCGACCCCGCGCGGTTTTGCACTCGTGGCGCTGGTCTCGACAGAGGTGATTGTGTTGGCGCAGCCGGTGGAAGAGAAATTCGCCGGGGTGTTCGCGCTGCTGTGTGACGGTCAAGCGTGGGCCAGTTCGGCCTTGGCGCTGGCGCTAGGCATCAGCCAACGCAGCGTGCAGCGTGCACTTGAGGCAATGGCGCAGACAGGTCGGGTACAGTCGATGGGACGCGGGCGAGGGCGGCGCTGGCTGATCCCGCCGATACCTGGTTTCGCGACGACCTTGTTACTCCCGGCACCTCTGCCGAGTGACTAGGATGAGCGCCTCGAACCCTGAGAGAGGAAGTCGTCATGAAACATTCCAGCGCAGAGATCACCCGCGAGTACGGGCCCTTTGCCGGCGTCGACGCCGTGCACGGTGTGACGTGGGACGGGCAGTACGTATGGTTTGCCAATGGAGAGAAGCTCATCGCACTCAACCCGGCCAACGGCGAGACAGTGCGTTTCATTGACGTCGTGGCCGATGCAGGTACGGCGTTCGATGGACGCTTTCTGTACCAGATCGCCGCCGACCGCATTCAAAAAATAGACCCGCAGTCGGGCGAGGTGCTCAATACGATTGCGGCGCCGGGCGGTGGCAATGATTCGGGGCTGACGTGGGCTGAGGGAACGCTGTGGGTCGGCGGCTTTCGCGATCGCACGATTCATCAGATCGACCCGCACACCGGCGTCATTTTGCGCACCCTGCAAAGCAATCGCTTTGTCACCGGCGTGACGTGGGTCGACGGGCACTTGTGGCACGGCACGTGGGAAGGCGAAGAGAGTGAGTTGCGCCAGCTTGATAGCAAGACTGGCGATGTGCTGCAAAGCCTGGTGATGCCGGCAGGAATCGGTGTGTCAGGCCTTGAATCCGACGGCGCAGAGCTGTTTTTTTGCGGTGGCGGCAGCAGTGGAAAAGTAAGAGCGGTTCGCAGGCCCAGGTCTACGCAGGACTGACATCGCGTTGCTGCAAGGTGGCTGCGCCCGGTCAAGATCCGAGCCGGACGCAGCCTTCGGCAGTTGCCTCCGGGATGTCGCTCGGATCAGGCAACGATCGCGGGGAAATCAATGTCAGTCAATGCGACGTTGTTGAGGTAATTGGTCAGTGTCTGCGAGGCCACATGCGCGATCACTTCGATCAGCTTCGCATCAGTGATGCCCGCTGCTCGCGCGGCTTCAATCTGTTCAGCGCTCAAATGGCCGCGGCTCTCGGTAATCTGCCGGGCGAGGGTGGCGTAAGCGTTCAAATGACCTTGGCGCGCAGCGAGGATGTCCTGGGTGGACAACCCGGCTTTACCGGCAAACATCGTGTGCGCCGCCAGACAGTAATCACAGCCGTTAACCTGAGAAGTGGCGAGAAAAATCGCCTCTTTCTCAGTGGCGCTCAGCGATGTTTTACCCAGCGTTGCCGACTGCTGCATATAAGACGAGAGCACGGCCGGCGCATGGGCCAGTGTCTGGAAAACATTGGGTAAAAAACCGATTTTCTTCTGCACGCCTTCCAGCAAGGGGCGTGTGATCTCGGTGGCGTGTTCAAGGTTCAGGGTAGGGATGCGGCTCATGGGGATTCTCCGGAATGAAGGCGCGGGATGCGCTGGATACGGCTTCATCCTAATGACGGGTGCTGGCCTGTTGGCTGCAAATCGTCGAAGATATGCCACAGATCGTCCAGAAAGCTCTCGGGGTTGTATCAATGGATCGCTTGTCCACTTTGCTCAGCCATTTCGGCGTCAGCGCCGGGACCTTTCATAGCGGCGATTTCTGCGGCGTCACGGCGTTTGACGGCAGTCAATCAGGCGGGCATCTGCACCTGTTGCGCAGCGGTGAGCTCAACGTCAAACTGGCCGATGAGCGTGAAATTGCCCTCACTACCCCCACACTTATTTTTTTCCCCCGGCCTTATCGGCATCGGCTGTCTGCATCAGAGCACACTGATACTCAACTGGTCTGCGCCTCGCTGACGTTCGACGGCGGCGCCGGCAACGCGCTGGCGGCGGCGTTGCCCGATTATCTGATTCTGAACCTGCAAGACGTGCCGACACTCGCCGGCACACTGGAGTGGTTATTCAAAGAAGCCTTCGACGGCATTTGCGGGCGTGAAGCAATGATGGATCGCTTGTTCGAAGTGCTGGTGATCCAGCTGTTGCGGCACCTGCTCACCCACCGCGTGCAATCGGCCGGCATGTTGGCCGGACTGGCGGATCCGCGGGTGGCGCGAGCCCTGAACGCCATACACGATTCTCCTGCCAAGCCCTGGACGGTGGCGGAATTATCGGCCACCGCGAACATGTCTCGCGCCAGTTTTGCCGATTACTTTCGCCAGGTCGTCGGGCAGACTCCGGCCGATTACCTGCTGAGCTGGCGCGTCAGTCTGGCGCAGAAACGCCTGCGCGAAGGGCGATCGATAGCGCTCATCGCAGGCGAGGTCGGCTACGAGAGCCCCTCTGCACTCGCCCGCGCATTTCGCCGCAAAACCGGAGTAAGTCCGCGAGAATGGGCGCAGGATGCGAGGAACCGCTAACGTTCACACGCAACCTGGCAGTTCGTCCGGCGAACGCGCCAACGTCTTCTATACTGGTGTTCCGCAGTTTTCCCAACCGTAGAGAGCGAGGAGCGCGAGCATGACGGTACGTATTGGCGACGAGGCACCGGATTTCACCGTTGAAAGCACTGAAGGGCCGCTGCATTTCCACCAGTGGATCGGCGACTCCTGGGCCATCCTGTTTTCCCATCCGAAGGATTTCACTCCGGTCTGCACCACGGAACTGGGCTACATGGCCGGGCTGAAACCGGAGTTCGACAAACGCAACACCAAGATCGTCGGCCTCAGTATCGACCCGGTCAGCAATCACTCCCGCTGGGCCAAGGACATCGAAGAAACCCAGGGCCATGCGGTCAACTATCCAATGATCGGCGACGAAAATCTGGTGGTGGCCAAGCTCTACGACATGATCCACCCCAATGCCAGCGGTGGCGCGCGGACCGCCGTGGACAACGCGACTGTTCGCTCGGTGTTCATCATCGGCCCGGACAAAAAGATCAAGGCCATGCTGGTCTATCCGATGAGCGCGGGACGCAATTTCGATGAGGTCTTGCGTTTGCTCGATGCGATTCAGTTGAACGCCAGACACACCGTGGCAACTCCGGTGAACTGGCGTCCGGGGGACGACGTGATTATCCCGACGTCGGTGTCCGATGAGGATGCCAAACAGAAATACCCGCAGGGTTTTACCACGGTGAAACCGTACTTGCGCACGGTGCCCCAGCCCGAGTAATCACGTACTGTCGGGCGCTGATGATGTGAACGCAGGGGAAACCTGCAGGAGCGCGCGGGCGGCGATCCGGCTTGCCCGCGAAGGCGATAGGGCATTCAACTTTGTGGGTGCCTGACAGTCGGTCTTCGCGAGCAAGCTCTGCTCCTACAGTGGGTTATAGGCGTTCGTGGATAGTCAAACCATCGCCGCCGGTTTCGCCAGCTCAATTCCCGCCGCACCCAGACGCTTCAAAATCTCAAACAACAAATCACTCTTGGTCGTGCCGACAATTCTCGGGCTGGCGACGTAACCGGTGACAGTCAACGTAATGCCATCAGGCGAAAGTTTGCTGAAGCGGACCATTGGTTCGGGTTTGTCGAGGATGGTTTCATGTTCGCAGAACGCGTCGTACAGCAGCATCCTGACCTGCTCGGGATCGATGTCCAGCGCGAACGTCAGATCGAGCGACGCCACGCCTTGAGCGCTGCCACCCAGGGTGACGTTGCGCAGGTTTTGCGAAATCAGTTGCGAGTTCGGCACGATCACGATCGAGCGGTCAGCCAGCTGAATTTCCGTGGCACGCACGTTGATTCGCCGAATGTCACCCTCGACACCGCTGATGCTGATCAGGTCGCCGACCTTCACCGGGCGTTCGGTCAGCAGGATCAGCCCGGAGACGAAATTCTTCACAATCTCCTGCAAACCGAAGCCGATGCCCACGGACAACGCGCTGACGATCCAGGCCAGGTTGGTCCACTCAACGCCCAGCGACGACAGCGTCATCAGAATGACCAGGGCATAACCGATATTGGCGAACAACGTGCTGAGCGAGGCGCGCATGCCCGGGTCCATATCGGTTTTCGGCAGAAACTCGTTATCCAGCCAGCGTCCCAGCGAGCGGATCAGCCACACGCCCACCAGCAGCGCGAGCACCGCATTGAGCAGATGACCGGGAATAATGTTGAGTCTGCGCAGGCCTCCGCCGCCAAGGATCGCAAAGACATTGTTCAATAATTGCCCCAGCGTCGTGCCGACCCCGCCGACCACCAACGTGACGATAGCCAACAGCAACAACCCGGCCCGACTGACGCCCGAGAGCACGGTCGAGATTTGCTCCAGCCGACGGTCCTCGATGCCCATGACCTGCTTGACGGATTTGCCGCTGGGGCTCTTTGGCGAGAACAGGTATTCGCAAGCATCCTTGGTCACCTGCATCAGCAGGTAGAAACCGCAGAGAACGATGAACCCCCACACCAGTTCATAGCTGATGAAACGCGCCAGCGAGATATAGCCGGTCAGCAGTGCCAACAGGGCAATCACCGTGGCAAATGCGGTGAAGGTGTACAGCAGGCCGGCGAAGGTGGTGCTGGCCTCGGCGGTTTCACCTGACGCCACCGCCTGGCGGCGAGCCTTGCCGGTCCGCACCAGCAGAGCCACCAGAATCGACAACACAATCAATGCCACGATGCCGCGCCCGGCAATCACCAGACCGCTGCTCACGCCCGCAGCGTTGGTCACTTGAATGATCGCTACCAGGACCAGCAGCACCCCGGCGAGCAGGTCCGGGTAGGGCTTGAGCGTCAGCGCCACCGAGTCAGCGATCGTCGGCAAACGCCAGGACGGATGTTGCGTCGAGAGCAGCGCGCGGCTGAGTGCGCTGATCAGTACGCAGGTGTAGGCGAGTTTTTCGAACTCCTGGGAAAACGTCGTGAGCATCGGCGGCAGCGGATCGTCCCGGGTGAGCGCGTAGAACAGCACGTGCAACGCCACACCCACCGTCAACACCGTGGCAACCACACAGGCAAGGGCGAGGGCACTGCGACGCAAACGTCCTTCCGGCACGCGATGAATGCACAACCATGTCAGACCCTGTTCCGCCAGTCGACGGCCGAGGGTCCACACCACAAGCGCCAGTATCAACAAAACACAAGTAAACAAACGTTGGCCAGGTTGCCAGGCGGGCCGCAGCGCTTGCCTGGCCTGTACAAAGAACACGCCAAGGCGCTGTCGGTCATCCGCTGAAGGAGTCAGGACCGGCCACCAGAAGCCCGGGTTGAGAATACTGCGGGTGCTCAGCGTCAGTTCGCTTTCCAGCAGATTGCGGCGGATTCCGGCGATTTGAGTGATGAGTTCAGTGGCGCTGCCTTTCAACGCGGTGAGGGTTCTAAGGGTGGAGTCGACCTTGTTTTTCTGCTCGGTCAGTGTGACCCGTTGTGCGGCGATATCCGACTGTTCCGCCGCCACCTCATCGTCCGGTGCCGGGCCGAGTACACTCAGTTGCGCGCCCAGCTGGTTTTGCACTGGCAGCAGCGCCGCCGCCAGCCGATCTACATCAAGGATGAATAGCTGCACCAGATCCTGTGGCCCCTCCAGTTGGTTGTAATTGTCGACCAGCGAGATTTGCTGCTTGAGGGTGTCCAGGCGCAGCTGCAATGCCTGCAACTCGCCCGGCGAGACCGCTAATGCCGCGATTGCAGCCCGGGGCGTTGCGGTTTCAGGTAAATCAGCCGCTGACAGCGGTCCGGCGATCATCCCGAACAGCGTGAATACGACAAACATCATGGCGTTCAATGCAGGACGCATGGAATGGCTCGACTTGTTGATCACCCAGCCTATGAGGTTAGGTCAAGCTGTCAGGGCCAGGATAAAAGTTTGTCCGTGGCGCAAAAACTCTGCCTGTGCCGTATATCGGATCTGAGGAACGCTCGCGCCCCGTGAATTTCCAAACGAGACAGTCCATTGGGTGGAGTTTGAGCATGAATAGCGAACGGAAGCAGCAAGCCCTCGCAGCTTGGTATCAGCTTTTAAACGAACCGCTGATCCGCATGGATTGTGAGGACCAATATGACGAATTGCTTAAAGCGGCTGATGAAATGGAGCGGCTGGGGATAATCAATGGCGCTGAATGGCGTCATCTGGTTCGTGAAGCAGGGCTGGCGTTCGCCAATGCTACTGAAGGAGTCGAAGGCGGCACATAGCGTATGCGTTCAATCCCATTACCTTGATTCGAACAGGAATGTCAGCTCTCTGCGCAGTGGACAAAAAAAACCCGCCAGAAATCGAGTGGCGGGCGTTTGGGAAGGCTCGGCGCAGCAAGGAGGGAGCTGGCCTGGATAAAGCCGAGCGTCAGTGATGCACGACGCTCGTTACCTGCGCAGTTGCCGAGTTGCGGCCCGGCGACCTTGGTTCGCAAACTTAGCGATTATCAGATCAGGCCACTGGGATCAGGGGGTCAGCCGCCGCCAGGGCGATCGCGCGATCAGCGGCTGGTGGGTAGATCCACACGCTATTGATCTGCGTCTTCAATTCCTTGCCTTCGTGCTTGACCAGTTTCACCTGGCGATCCCAGCCTTCGGTATAGACGGCCCCCCAGGCACCGAGGTCCAGGCACGTCACGTATTTGGGCTGGCTGTACTGCATGGGCGCGACACCCAGCAGATCGGCGGCAACGTTATTGCCGGCATAGCGGCCCAGGGCGATAGCGTGCTGACAGGTCATCGCCGCCAGATTCCCCAGCGTGTCGGTGACAGCATGTGCGACGTCGCCGGTGGCGAAAATCGCTTCCTGGCCGAGCACCTTCAAATGGCCGTCAACGTGCAAACGGCCCTGCGGGTCAAGGGTGCCGTCTACCTGTTCGGTCAACGGATTGGCGCGCACGCCAACTGTCCAGATCACCGTGCTGGATTCGATGTGCTGGCCGTCGGCAAGCGTGACGCCGCCGGCATCGACCGAAGCGACCGTGGCATTGAGCACCCATTCGACGCCGAGCTGTTGCGAAGCTTCAATGATGGACGGGCGGATGCCTTCGCCCATTGACGAACCGATGCCCGGGCTGCGGTCGACAACAATTACACGAATGTCGGCGTCATCACCCAGCGCAGCACGCAGGCGCGCCGGCATTTCGGTTGCGGTTTCTATCCCGGTGAAGCCGCCGCCTGCCACGACCACGGTGTTGCGGGCCGTGCTCGCCGGGCGATCCCTCAGCGACCTGATGTGCGCTTCGAGGTGAACGGCATTTTCGATCTGATCGACATCGAACGCGTGCTCGGCCAGGCCCGGAAAGTCAGGACGAATGACCTGACTGCCTGCGGCCAGCACCAGGCGGTCGAAGGTCAAGGTGCCTTGGGTGCCGCAGGCATCACGGTAGGTCACTTGCCTGCTGCCCTGGTCGATGCGGTCAGCAGTGCCCTGGACGAATTGCACGCCCACCGCGTCGAACAACGCGTCCAGCGGGGCCATCATCTTGTGCACATCCGCTTCGTAGAATCGTGGCCGGATTCTCAGTTCCGCCTGGGGCGCCAGCACCGTGATCCGCACGTCATTGCGATCATGTTGGTCGAGCAGACGCGCCGCGCTCAAGGCACTCCAGACGCCAGCGAACCCTGCACCAATAATCAGAATGTGTTGTTTCACGGTTATCTCCAGAAGACAAAATTGAGCACGTCCGGTAAGTGATCCGGCGAACGCGTTCATGGGGTGTTGTTCTGCGTAAATTCTATTCAGGTCAATCGCCGACAGCACTTCTACATCGGGTTGAAACACCCACGCTGAGGTGTTGGGAACCTATCCGAAGGTATTATGGGATTTGTTCAGGAATGGCACGGAAGCAGGACGTCGATACAGGCAATCAACTCGCCGCAGTGAAAGGGCTTGGGGAACAATCTGATGGGCAACTGGCCTTTTGCATTGATCTGGGCAGGGGCATTCGGGTCGCCGGAAATAAAGATGACCGGGATACGCAGGCCCATCGCGGACAACACGGCGACCATCTGAATACCGGATAGCCCCGGCATTTGAATGTCGGAAATCAGGCAGCCGGTGTTGCCCGGGCCCGTAGAGCAGAGAAAAGCTTCAGCGCTGGCGTAGGTGCGAACGGTATATCCATTGGCCCGCAATAAACTGTCCAGAGCCGTTCGAACGGATTCATCATCATCGACGATGGAAATAACGGTGTTGGCGTTCATGTCAGTACCCCCGTGATAGCGGGCTGCCATCCTTTGCCCGATATCACTGGAAGATACGCCGTCATGTCAGCGGGAAAATCATACGTGCGTATAAAACCGTTTTTTCACTGATCGACGCGAAGTGCTTCTGCCATTCGCACCAGATCGGCAAAAGAGCGTGCGAACATCTTGCGCATGGCCTGGCCGCGATGAATTTTCACGGTGATTTCACTCAGGCCGATTTCACCGGCTATCTGCTTGTTCATCAACCCCGACGCAGCCAGTGCCATCACGGTTTTCTCTCTCGGGGTCAGGGTCGCATAACGCCCGCGCAACTCATCAGTGCAGCGGCGGCTCTCCCGTTGCGCCTTGTCGCGAGCGAGGGCCGTCGACACCGCGTCGATCAGGTCCTGCTCGCGAAAGGGCTTTGACAGAAAATCCACCGCGCCGGCCTTCATGGCCCGCACGGTCATGGCAATGTCGCCGTGGCCGGTCATGAACACGATTGGCAAATGAATGTGCGCCGCTGCCAGATCATTTTGAAAGTCCAGCCCGCTGATACCGCGCAGGCGTACGTCCAGAACAAGGCAGCTGGGCAGATCGGCGCGCTCGTACTGCATGAATTCCGTCACTGAGGCGAACAACTTGACTTGCAATCCAAGGGAGCGCAGCAGGCTGCCGAGGGATTCGCGCAGCGGCGCGTCATCGTCGACGATGTACACCAGCGGTTCGTGATGTGCCGGCTTGTTCATGGGGTGATGTTCGTTCATGAAGCGGTCCCCTGCAGCGGCTCACGGTGACTTGCGTCGAGCAGAGGCAACGCAAAGAGGAATGAGGTGCCCTGGCCCTCGTTGCTTCTGGCCCAGATCCGCCCACCGTGGAAGTCGATGATCGAGCGGCAGATCGAAAGGCCCATGCCCATGCCGTTTTCCTTGGTGGTAAAAAACGGGTTGAACAGGAACGGGAGCAGGTCTGCTGAAATGCCCGAACCGCCGTCGGCGACTTCCAGCACGACTTTGCTGTTTTCCACCCAGGTGCGGATTCGCAGCACGCGCTCGGCGAGCGGCAGCATCTGCATCGCCTGGCCGGCATTGATGATCAGGTTGATGATGACTTGCTGCAGCTGCACGCGGTCGGCGCAGACCATCGCCGTCGGTGTATCCATCTCCAATATCACAGTGATGGTGTGTAACTCTATTTCCCGCTGCACCAGGCTCAGCGATTCGTTGACGATGTCGTCGAACGGCTCGGGCTGGCGCGTCGGATCGCTGCGGCGTGACATGGCACGGATTCGGCTGATGATGCCGCTGGCCCGGCACGAACTGGCGATGATCCGGTCCAGCGACTGGCGTGCTTCTTCCAGGTCCGGCACCGGCCGGTCGAGCCAGCGTCGGCATGCTTCGCCGCTGCTGGTGATGGCCGTCAGCGGTTGATTGACCTCGTGGGCAATGGTCGCCGCCAGTTCACCCAGCGAGGTCACCCGAGCGACGTGGGCCAGTTCACACTGAGCGCGAAACAGCGCCTCCTCGGCCTGTTTACTGGCGGTGACGTCCTGCAATGCGCCGAGGTATTCGATGCGCCCGTGACGACTGTCGAGCGGGCTGGCGATCATGTGCACATGTTTGATGCGGCCATCGGGCAAGAGCAGACGGTGGCGGATTTCGATCGGCGATTCGTGTCGCGCCGCTTTGTCGAGCACCTCCAGCGCCAGTGCCCGATCATCGGGATGGGTGCGCTCCAGGATCATCGCAAACGTGGGATTTTCGTCCAGTGGGTATTCATAGATCCGCGCCGATTCGGCGGACCAGGAAATACGGTCCATATACGCACAAAAGCAGACATTGCCGGTCTGGCTCAGCCGTTGCGCACCGGTCAGATAGGCCTCGTTGTGGCGCAGGCGGTCGGCCGCGTATTTGCTGCGCAGCGCCAGAAAGGTAATTGCCGAAAGCGCCGTGAGGCAGCGGAAAAAACCAGTGGTGGTCTCCCACTGCTGGTATCCCCCGTGATAAACGAACAGTGCGGTCAGCAGGGCGATGCACATCAGCGCAACGAGGATCACCACATTGATCGAGAATAGATTGGCAGCCATCAACAACAAGGTGATGTAAAGAATCGTTGGTGCGTAGTCGGTATGGGTGTGCGAATTGATGATGACGATGCCGCACGCCACCACCAGACCGATGATCCAGCCCAAGGCATTTTCCAGTGGCTTGTGACTGATACTGATCAGTGGCCGCGGGGTGATCTGGCCGGGGGTGTAGTGCTTTTTGCTCAACGCAGCTTTGATCATTCGAACAGGCACTCCTCCAGGGGGCAACTTGGTAACGGTGCAAATCCTAAGAGCAATGCTTGTCAGCCGACAGGACAAAAAACCCGGAATTAACGCCAGTCAGGATGTGCGCATCCCGCTTGGATGCGCACCGGGTGGCCGTGCGCGACGGCGCGAGGTGGTGGTCGCTGAGCTCAGCGGCAAGCGATACAGAAGTAGGGCATGACTTCGGAGCTGGAATCGTAACCATAGCCGCCATCGGCAAGCCGATTTTCGATCAGCCGGTCCGAGCCGCCTTCCGCCACTCGGGTGCCGCGCAGGGGGTTGTGGCCGGCGAGTTGATTCTGCTTGAGGCGATCGGAGCCATCGGCGGCGAGCTGGCGTTCGCGCAGACGGTCAGCGCCGCCTTCGGCAACGTGATCCGGCGCCAGTTTTTCCGGCGCGTGCTGCACCAGCGGCGCGACAGCATCGCGATCGCCACCGGCACGACTACCGCCCTTGGCGGACCCGATTCCTGCTTCATCGGCCTGGGCGGCGATCGCGACGAAAGCGCTGGCGGCGAGCAGCGCACTGCCTAATGCGTATTGAAGTGTTTTCATCAGGTGCACCTTATTACTTCATGGGATATTTCAAGCAACCAGCAGGCAGGCAAAAATGCAGTCCGTCCCAACACCGGCATTGATCCATGCATGTTAATGGGCCTGAAAATCCCGTCACTCATGCGAAGGTTGTCCGGGGCGGGCATCTAGGTATTAACGCGCCATACGTTGGTATGAGAGGGTCAGGTATAAGCCAGCAAGCGGCCGCATAAAATCACTGAGAACCAAAGGGCGATTGACAACAGCGCCTGAACCTTGGCGACTGCTGGCGCTGATGCGTTGATATCCCAGCGGCTGACCGTGCGATATACACCGACGTGGAACAGCCCGGCATTGATGCCCGCCGTGGCAATCAGGCCGAGTTTCAAGATGAAAACATTGTTGCTGGCGAAGTCGTGAGGATGAGCGCTGAACATCATCAGCCCGGCAGGTACGATCAGCAGCAGCGCCCCCAAGGACCAGACCAGCAAGTGGCGAGCCAGCGCCGTCACCGCGATGCCTTTGGATAGCCCAAGCACACGCAGATCGAACATCGCCACAGAGCCGACCAGCACCGAGAACCCGATGATGTGCATTACTTCAACCAGCGGGTACAGCCACAGATCCCCACGCATGGCCGCACCCAGCGCCGAGTCGTCGAGCCAGTCCAGCCAGCGTGCTCCGGCGGCGCTGTCACCGGACTGCATCAGCGCAGCTCGATGGACTTGTCGTTAATGGTTATGCGCTCGGCGCGCAATTCATCGGCATTTTTGCGATTGGGATAGCCAACCACCGTCGCCATTTGCCCGACTTTCAGCATCTCTTGCGACAGCCCACGGTTTTCCATGCGTGACGGCGGAGCAAGCACTACATTCCAGGTTTTTTCCGTAGTCTTGAGCTTGATCAAACCGTGAGGATGCGAATAACCGGTCTCTTCTATCGTGCCCTTCAGCTCCATTTCGTTGTTGGAATCGTATTCGCTCCAGCCGTGATGAGCGAATGCTGCCGTTGCCGTCAGCAGAGCGGACAACGCGATGCCGCCGAGTATGCCTTTCATGACAGTTCTCCTGTTTTCAGCGCAGATTCCGTTCAAGAATAGTCGGCAGATTTTCAGTAGGGGGCCCAAGTCGTCAGGTTTGTGTTTCAGAAAAAGTGGTGGACGGCGTGGTTCGCTTACAAGCCCGACAGCCAGCCGATGCCTGCGCAACTCATCACTACCAGCCATGGTGGTAATTTCCAGAACATCAGCGCTACCAGCGCCAACAAGGCCAAGGCAAAGTCTGATGGTTCGATGATGGCGCTGGTCCAGACCGGTTGATAAAGCGCAGCCAGCAAAAGGCCGACCACTGCTGCATTGACACCGATCAGGGCAGCTTGCGCGCGTTTGTTGCGGCGCAGTTGCTCCCAGAAAGGCAATGCGCCGACTATCAGCAGGAAGGCCGGCGCGAAGATCGCCAGCAAGCAGACCAGGCCTCCCGTCCAGCCATTGGGGGCCGTGTTCATTGAAGCGCCCAGGAAAGCGGCGAAGGTAAACAGCGGGCCAGGCATCGCTTGGGCGGCACCGTATCCCGCAAGAAAAGTTTGATCGCCGACCCATCCACCGGGCACCACCTCGGCCTGCAACAACGGCAAGACTACATGACCGCCACCAAACACCAGCGAGCCGGCCCGGTAGAACGCATCCACCAGAGCAACGGTTTGATAAGGCAGCCATTGAGCGAGTAAGGGCAACCCCAGCAAAAGGACGACAAACAGCGTCAGGCAAATGGCCCCGGTCCGCCGACTGACGGGGATTTGCAGCGGCTCATGTTCGGCATCCTGCCCGGGTTTGAACAACAGCAGGCCGCCCACCCCGGCAGCGACAATCACACCGACCTGGCTCCACGCGGACGGCTGCAGCAGGACGATGGCGGCCGCCAGGGCCATGAGGGTGACGCGTAGGGCGTCCGTGCACAGGCTGCGCGCCATGCCCCAGACCGCTTGCGCAACCACTGCGACGGCAACGATTTTCAGACCGTGCAGGGCGCCGGGCGTGATCAAGCTGCTGTTATGCGCCAGACCCAGGGCAAACAGGATCAGGATGACAGCCGACGGCAGGGTGAACCCCGCCCAGGCAGCCACTGCACCGGCATACCCCGCCCGTGACAGGCCGAGCGCGATTCCGACCTGGCTGCTGGCCGGCCCAGGCAGGAATTGGCACAGCGCCACAAGGTCGGCGTAGCTGCGCTCGCTGAGCCAGCGCCGTCGTGTCACAAATTCATCGCGGAAATAGCCAAGGTGTGCGATTGGGCCGCCAAAGGATGTCAGCCCAAGCCGCAGGAAGATCAGAAATATTGCCCAGCCATTGCGGTCATCAGTGCGCAAATCGGTCATGCAGGTGCCTTCCTGAAACGAACAGGCTTACTGTCGCGGATCGCCATTCTACCCATGGCGACGCCTGTTCGTAGAGGGCAACGACCTGGCACTCTTCACTTGACGTATGTCCGTTTAGAGACATCCACTGGCTTGTTAGCGTTAGTCGGCAATCATCAGTCGCGCTACAGTCGTCGCCACGCCTTGGCAACTTCGGACATTTTTATGACACGCCCACGTTTCCTCCCCGACAACTTCACGCTGACACTGGTCGCCGTCGTCATCATCGCCAGTTTGCTGCCAGCCAGCGGCCAGGTGGCCATGGGTGTCGGCTGGCTGACCAACAGCGCCATTGCCCTGCTGTTTTTTCTGCACGGGGCAAAGTTATCGCGTGAATCGGTGATTGCCGGGGCGGGGCACTGGCGGCTGCACCTGTTGATATTCGGCCTTACATTCGTGCTCTTTCCGTTGTTGGGGCTGGCACTGAAACCCTTGCTGTCACCGATGATCGGCGCCGACCTGTACATGGGCATGCTCTATCTGTGCGCGCTCCCGGCCACGGTGCAATCGGCGATTGCCTTTACCTCGCTGGCCCGGGGGAATATTCCGGCGGCTATCTGCAGCGCCGCTGCGTCCAGTCTGTTCGGGATTTTCCTCACGCCCTTGCTGGTGACGCTGTTGCTCAACGTGCACGGCGATGGTGCCTCGACACTGGACGCGATTGTGAAAATCAGTGTGCAGCTGTTATTGCCGTTTATTGCCGGTCAGATTGCGCGACGCTGGATCGGCGCGTGGGTGGGGCGCAACAGGAGCTGGCTGAAATTTGTCGATCAGGGCTCGATTCTGTTGGTGGTGTACGGCGCTTTCAGCGAGGCAGTAAACGAGGGAATCTGGCAGTTGATTCCGGCGTGGCAGCTGGCCGGGCTGGTGCTCGCGTGCTGCATCCTGCTCACGCTGATATTGGTGGCGTCAACAGTGCTGGGCAAAATGTTCGGCTTCAATCAGGAGGATCGCATCACCATCCTGTTCTGCGGCTCGAAGAAAAGCCTGGCGACCGGCGTGCCCATGGCGCAAGTGCTGTTCGCCGGCAGCACGATTGGCGTGCTGATTCTGCCGCTGATGCTGTTCCATCAGATTCAGTTGATGGTCTGTGCAGTGCTGGCGCAGCGCTTCGCCAATCGTCCCGAAACCGTGCCCGAGCTGATGGCGCAGGTTGATCCTTGACGGTTTTCGCGCTGAGGTGGGGCATCGCGCTTGCCGCCAATTCAGCCGGCGCTGCCTTGGCGATCAGGCCTTGCTGGCCGCCAGATAGGCGCCGAGGCGACGGCCCATTTCTTCGCCCAATGCTTGCAAGCCACTGAGAGGACGGACCATTACTTCGAACTCGACAATTTTTCCCTGTTCATCGAAGCGGATCATGTCGATTCCTTTCAATTCTTTCCCGGCAACTTTCGCGCTGAACTCCAGCACCACATTCAAACCATCCGCCGTCGCCAGCTCGCGGTGATAGCGGAAATCCTCGAAGACGTTGAACACTGTGTTGAGAATCATCGTGACCACGGGAGCACCCGGGTAGGGCGTATGAGCCATCGGTGAACGGAATACCGCTTGCGGGTCGAGCAAGCCTGGGAGAGCTTGCAAGTCGCCCTTGCGAATCATCTCGTGCCATTGGCTCAAAGTGGCAGCGGCGGCGGGGTGCAGGTTCAGTTCTGACATCGTCTATTCCCGAGTTGTTGTTGTTGTTGTTGTTGTTGTTCAAGGGTGATCGTTGAAACCCGGACAGAGACTAGATGATGTCCGGGCTACGGTCATCCTGTGTATGCAACAACAATCAGAACCTGAATGCCTGACGACCTATCAGCAGCCACTGGCCATTCTGCTTTTGCCAGATCTGGAAATTTTCGATTTCCGTCGGAACAACTTCGGTGCCTTTGAGCGCCTGGGCCGAGAAGTGATTACGCACCAGCGCAGTGTCGCCAGACAGGGTGACGGTCTGTTTCTGCATTTCGAGCGTCTTGAAGGCACTTTTGCCGGTTTCAATGTCGGCAATGAATTCCTTCTTGTTTTGAATAGTGCCGCTGGAGTGACCGTAAGTCAGGTTGTCGGCCGTCAGCTTATTCAATTCTGGAATGTTCTTTTTCAACATCGCTTGAGTCAGATGATCAACGGCTTGCTCGACATCCTTCACGGCGGCGCCTGGTGCTGCTGCGACGTAACCGCTGAAAAGGCAGAGAAAACCGACCAGCACTTTCACGTTTGTCATGGGTGTTTCCTTATTGTTGTTTAATTCTGAACGACCGCCATCACCAGCTTGTCGGTCGTCGTACAACCTAGCATGCCTCGATAAAAAAACGAACTTGCAGTGCGGTGTTTTCTCGAAGCTAGCAATGGAGTCAAGACTTCGCGGAGGAGCGCCTGACGATGAGCAAAACGATCAGTGCCAGCGATCTGGGCATTGCCCTCGAACGCGACGATGAAAGCGCCTTGTTCAAGTGGTTTATTGCCAGCTTCCTGATGGGCAAGCGCATCCAGGCTGACATCGCCGTGCAAGCTTACCGCGTGATCGTCGAGAAACACGCGCGCGACACTGCGCGCAAGTTGGCAGGCTGTACTCACCGTGAACTGGTTTTGATGTTGGGTGAAGCGCGTTATGTGCGCTACGACGAGACCACAGCGGCGCGCCTGTTGAATCTGAGCAGGAAAATGATTGATGAATATGCTTGCAGGATCCTCAACATCCGCGTTGCCAGTGAAGACCGTTTGGCGTTTGAAAAGCGCTTGAGCGAATTCGAAGGCGTGGGGCCCAAGACCGTAGAAATTTTCATGCGCGACGCTGCAGCGGTGCTCTATTGAACGGCCTTGGCGCACGGCCAGCGGTGTATGTCGGTTGCGCCGGCTGGAATTTGCCGCGGGAACACTGGCCGTTGTTTACCGAGCATGGCACCCATCTGCAGCGCTACGCCTCGCAGATGAGTGCAGTGGAAATCAACAGCTCGTTTTATCGAGCGCATCAGCCGCAAACCTATGCGCGCTGGGGGCAATCGGTCCCGCCGGGGTTTCGCTTCTCGGTGAAGATGCCCAAGCAGATTACTCACGTTCAGCAGTTGCAGGAATGCGATCAGCTGCTGGACGATTTCCTCTTCCAGTGCACGATGCTGGGGGATTCACTGGGGTGTCTGTTGGTGCAATTACCGCCGTCACTGAAGTACGAGGAGGCCATCGCCACGGGGTTTTTCGAGGCATTGCGGCATCGCTACGCTGGAGCAGTGGTGCTTGAGCCTCGGCATGAGAGCTGGTTACAGGCTGAAGAGCTGTTGATTGAACATCGAGTGGGGCGGGTGGCCGCCGATCCGTCAGTTATCGGTGGCGGTGGGGCTCCAGGTGGCTGGCCGGGCATTCACTATTGGCGCTGGCATGGCTCACCGCGTATCTATTACAGCGACTATGATCTGGAGCGATTGCAAGCGCTGGCCCGCCAGGCGCACATCAGCGCGCAAGCCGGCATCGCCACCTGGTGCATTTTCGATAACACCGCCGGCGGCTTTGCCTTGGGTAATGCGCTGACGTTGCGCCAACTGCTGAACAGCGCTGCAGCGTCTATCTGTTGAAAGTTAAACGCTGCGCCAACCGGGTCAGATCACCCCGCACGCCACTCGGTCGCCGCCACCGCCCAAGGGTTTTGGCATGTCCGCGTGGTTGTCGCCGCCCGCGTGGATCATCAGCGCATGGCCTTTGATCTCGGAAAGTTTTTTCAGGCGCGGCGCCAGCACCGGGTAGTTGGCGATGCCATCGGCGGTCACGTACACCGCCGGCAAATCGCCCATATGACCTTCGGCATAAGGGCCCAGGTGCTTGCCGGTTTTCTGCGGATCGAAATGCCCGCCCGCCGCCAGCGCTGCACCTTTGACGCCGTCCTTCGTGCCCGCCTCGCAGCTGCCGTTTTCGTGCACGTGGAAACCATGGACACCGGCCGGCAGGGATTTCAGGTTCGGGGTGAACAGCAGGCCATACGGCGTCTCGCTGACGTTAACGGTGCCAATCGCTTGCGGCGCGCCGTCGGCGCTGACAAGGTTCATCGATACTTCCTGCGACGCAGCCTGGGCAGTACCCGCCGCGAGAAAACCGATTACGCCAATCCATAGGGAACGCTTCATGGGTTACTCCTGATCTGAAAGGACAAGCTGATAGCCTGACGGCATTAACTGAGGATGAATCGAACAGGGCGAGTCGGTATCGCCTGTGTAGAGGTGAGAGTCGATCAGGGTTACAGAAGTTTTAACGGTGTTGAGGTGTATTTGTTACCAGACGCGTTTGAACTGGACTGATCGATGATTTCGACACTGAACCTGCAGGAGCCATCGGGCGGCGATCCGACTTGCCCACGATGGCGTCCGCCCTGACCACACCTCTCTACAAATATTTATCAGTAACAGCCCCCTCGGACGCACTGGAGACCGTCTTCGCATACTTGGCCAATACCCCGCGCTTGTACTTCGATTCCGGCCGCACCCAACGGGTCTTGCGTTCCGCCAGTTCGGCATCGGACACCTGCACGGTAATCTGCCGCGTTTCGGCATCGATACTGATCCTGTCGCCGTCTTCAATCAGTGCAATCGGCCCGCCTTCGAAAGCCTCCGGTGTGATATGCCCGACCACGAACCCATGCGAGCCGCCGGAGAATCGGCCATCAGTGATCAGCGCCACGTCCTTGCCCAACCCTTTGCCCATCACTGCCGACGTCGGCGAGAGCATTTCGCGCATGCCCGGGCCGCCCTTTGGCCCTTCGTAGCGGATCACGATCACATCGCCGGCCTGGACCTCACCCTTCAGAATGCCGGCCAATGCACCTTCTTCACCGTGATAAACCCGCGCGGTGCCGTCGAAGCGCAGGCCTTCCTTGCCGGTGATTTTCGCCACTGCTCCGCCGGGCGCCAGGTTGCCGCGCAGCACAACCAGATGGGAATCCTCTTTGACCGGCCGATCAAACGGCAGAATAACGTCTTGACCGTCAGGGTAGTCAGCGACGTTGGCGAGGTTTTCCGCCAGGGTCTTGCCAGTCACCGTCAGCACGTCGCCGTGCAACATGCCGGCGTTGAGCATGCGTTTCATCAGCGGTTGAATACCGCCGATGGCCACCAATTCGCTCATCATGTATTGGCCGCTGGGGCGGAGGTCGGCAACCACCGGCGAAATTTTGCCCAGCTCGACGAAATCGTCCAGCGTCAGCTCGACATCCACGGCATGCGCCATGGCCAGCAGATGCAGCACGGCGTTGGTCGAGCCGGCGAGGGCAATGACCACGCGAATTGCATTCTCGAAGGCCTGGCGGGTCATGATGTCGCGCGGCTTGAGGTCCAGCTTCAGCAGCTCCATGACCTGCTGGCCAGCGCGAAAACTGTCCGAGGCCTTGTCGCTGCCGACGGCATCCTGCGAACTCGATCCGGGCAGGCTCATGCCCAGCGCCTCGATAGCCGACGCCATGGTGTTGGCCGTGTACATACCCCCGCACGAGCCGGGGCCGGGAATTGCCACTTCCTCGATCTGCCTGACCTGGATTACGTTGATGTCGCCGCGCGCTTGCTGGCCCACTGCTTCGAACACCGAAATGATGTCGGTGTGGCCGGCGCCCGGGCGGATCGTTCCGCCGTAGACGAAGATGGAAGGGCGGTTGAGGCGTGCCATGCCGATCAGGCAGCCCGGCATGTTCTTGTCGCAACCACCGACGGTGACCAGGCCATCGAAACCTTCACACCCGGCAACCACTTCGATCGAATCAGCAATCACCTCGCGCGACACCAGCGAATATTTCATGCCTTCAGTGCCGTTGGCGATGCCGTCGGAAATGGTGATGGTGTTAAAGATGACGCCCTTGGCGCCGGCGGCATTGGCACCTTTTTCAGCTTCCTGCGCCAGCTTGTCGATGTGCATGTTGCACGGCGTGACCATCGCCCAGGTCGAGGCAATGCCGATCTGCGGCTTCTTGAAATCCTCGTCGGTGAAGCCGACGGCCCGCAGCATGGCGCGCCCGGGTGCGCGCTCGATTCCGTCGACTACTTGAGAGGAATACTTGCGTAGCTGATCGTTCTCGCTCATGACTTTTACTCACCGTTATGTCGCGCAAATCAAAGCTCAGTATAGAGGCGGTCGTTACGCATGCCCGGACTATCAAGTCGGGAACAGACGCGCGGGTTTGCCTTGTCGTGATATTCTTTGCAACAACTTGGTTTGACCTATTCAGTTAGCGTGTCTTCGAGACGCGCCAGCAGAATCACTGTCGCTCAAGTAGCTGAGGCCAAAAACGATAAAAAGTCAGTTCAGCAGGGACATATAAATTGAGGTCGATCAACACGTCGGCCTTGTGTGCCCACCCCTCCGATTTTTGACGCTGCCCCACGACATCCTGCCTGAATGCCGTGAAACGAGGGCCTCGTCATGAGTACGGCAGGGCGGATGGCGTTTTATCATAGGTGCAACAGATGTTTAGAAAAATGAACACGGCCCTGTTGGGGCTGGCTTTGTCGATGGGGATCACTTCCGCTCAGGCGGAAGAGGCAAAGAAAGTTGATGTCCTGCTGATCGGCGGCGGCATCATGAGCGCCACGCTCGGCGTCTGGCTGAATGAGCTGGAACCCGGCACTTCGATGGAAATGATCGAGCGCCTCGACGGCGTCGCCCAGGAAAGCTCCAACGGCTGGAACAACGCCGGTACCGGTCACTCCGCACTGGCCGAGTTGAACTACACCCCGGAAGACGACAAGGGCAACGTTCAGATCCCGAAAGCCGTTGAAATCAACGAAGCGTTTCAGATCTCCCGTCAATTCTGGGCCTGGCAGGTTCAACAGGGCGTGCTGAAAAATCCGCGTTCGTTCATCAACTCCACACCGCACATGAGCTTCGTGTGGGGCGACGACAACATCAAGTTCCTGAAAAAACGTTACGAAGCCCTGCAAGCGAGCCCGCTGTTCGCCGGCATGCAATACTCCGAAGACCCGGCTGTGATCAAGAAGTGGGTTCCGCTGATGATGGAAGGGCGTGACCCGAACCAGAAAATCGCAGCCACCTGGTCGCCGATCGGCACCGACGTCAACTTCGGCGAAATCACCCGCCAGTTCGTCGCGCACCTGCAAACCACCCCGAAGTTCGACTTGAAGCTGTCCAGCGAAGTGCAGGACATCACCAAGAACGACGACGGTACCTGGCGCGTCAGCTACAAAAACCTGAAAGACGGCAGCAAGTCCGAAACCGACGCCAAGTTCGTTTTCATCGGCGCGGGCGGCGGTGCACTGCATTTGCTGCAGAAGTCCGGCATTCCTGAAGCCAAGGAATACGCAGGCTTCCCGGTGGGCGGCTCGTTCCTGGTGACCGAAAACCCGACCATCGCCCAGCAACACCTGGCCAAGGCTTACGGTAAAGCGTCGGTTGGCGCACCACCGATGTCGGTTCCGCATCTGGACACCCGGGTTCTGGACGGCAAGCGCGTCATCCTGTTTGGCCCGTTCGCCACCTTCAGCACCAAATTCCTCAAGGAAGGTTCCTACCTTGACCTGTTGAGCACTACCACCACGCACAACGTGTGGCCAATGACCCGGGTCGGCATCAAGGAATACCCACTGGTCGAGTACCTTGCTGGCCAGCTGATGCTGTCCGATGAAGACCGCCTCAACGCCTTGAAAGAATACTTCCCGAACGCCAAAGCTGAAGATTGGCGCCTGTGGCAAGCCGGCCAGCGTGTGCAGATCATCAAGCGTGATGAAGAAGCCGGTGGCGTGCTGAAACTGGGTACCGAGATCGTCGCTTCCGCTGACGGTTCGATTGCCGGTCTGCTGGGCGCTTCGCCGGGTGCCTCGACCGCGGCGCCAATCATGCTGACCGTGCTGCAGAAAGTGTTCAAGGACAAGGTTGCATCGCCGGCCTGGCAGGAAAAGCTGCACCAGATCGTGCCGAGCTACGGCACGCAGCTGAACGGCAATCCTGAGAAGGTGGCGCAAGAGTGGGCCTACACCGCCAAGGTGCTGGAACTGACTCCGCCACCGGCCATCGATCAGGCAGTGGCTCCGGCCGCTGCACCGACTGAAGCGCCCCAGGCTCCGAAGGCTAATGCTTCGAGTGATATGGCTCTGTAAATAGTCGAGTTGTTCGAAAGCCCGCTGAACCGGTGACGGTCAGCGGGCTTTTTTGCGAATGGCGTCAATCGCCAGAACCGATATGGCGCTTGTGAACTCAATGCCAGGTTTTTCAACCCGAGCCTTACCACCAAGCCAAACTCGCCAACCGGCGGTCAGTTCACCTGAATTTTTTTCATCTTGCACAACTCGACAGTTTGAGGAGCACTTGCTCTTCGATGGCGGTGTATTCCGCTGGGGGACATTTCAATGATTTCAATCGAAGACTTCAGGATCAAATCTCACGAACTGCTGATCGAAATGGACGCCGCGACGATGGGAATGATGGTGCTGGTCTCATCCCGATGTGTTTCAGGCCCGGCGTGGGAGGAGGCGACCTTGCGGCATCACAATGCCTGTGAAGGGTGGAACGAATTTCTCAACTCACCTGACCCGGTATTGACCCCGGTTCCAGAGTGAGAATCACCGACCTTATGGCATGGTCGCAACGTCAATAAGCTGTGGCTGATCCGTATTTTTTCGCTTGACCTGCATCTGTTCCGCTCGCGGCCAGTGGCTCACACTGGCAGCTCTTTCAGAAGCAGGAGGCAGCGATGGCCAAGATGTCGATATTCCTTGGTGGATTTTTGGTGTTGACCATCTTGATAGGTGCGCTGGCCACTATCTCTCCCGTCTAGTCTCTCAGCACCGAGCCAGCAAACCACAACGCCTCCATATGGGAGGCGTTGCAGTGTCAGCGACAGCGGTTATTGAAGGTCGAACCGATCCAGGTTCATCACTTTAGTCCAGGCAGCGACGAAGTCTTTGACGAATTTCTCCTGCGAATCCGCACTCGCATAGACCTCGGCCAATGCGCGCAGCTGAGCATTCGAGCCGAATACCAGATCCACCCGCGTCGCCGTCCACTTCGCTTCCCCGGTCTTGCGATCCCTTCCTTCAAATTCCGTGTTGTCCGGTGAGGTCGGTTTCCATTCGACGCCCATGTCCAGGAGGTTTTTGAAGAAATCATTGGTCAGCGCTTCCGACTGCGTCGTAAACGCACCATGACGAGTTTGCCCAACGTTAGTGTCCAGCACGCGCATGCCGCCGATCAGTGCGGTCATTTCCGGGGCGGTGAGGTTCAGCAACTGGGCCTTGTCAATCAACAAGTGCTCGGCCGGGATGCTGTAGTGCGATTTGGTGTAGTTGCGGAAGCCGTCGGCGATCGGTTCGAGAAATCCGAAAGATTCGACATCGGTTTGGTCCTGCGAGGCGTCCATCCTCCCCGGGGTGAACGCCACCGTGACGCTGTGGCCGGCATTTTTTGCGGCCTGCTCGACGCCGGCGCTACCGGCCAGCACGATCAGGTCTGCCATCGAGATTTTCTTCCCGCCACCCTGTGCGCCGTTGAATTCGCTCTGAATGCGTTCGAGGGTATCGAGGACTTTAGACAGTTGCTCGGGTTGACTGGACTGCCAGAATTTCTGCGGCGCGAGGCGCAAACGGCCGCCATTGGCGCCGCCGCGTTTGTCCGAACCGCGGAATGTCGAGGCTGCCGCCCAGGCTGTGGAGACCAGTTGCGAAACGGACAGGCCGGACTGCAACAGTTTGCTCTTCAGTGCGGCGACATCGCTGTCGTTGACCAAGGCATGGTCGAGGTCCGGAATCGGGTCTTGCCAGAGCAGTTCTTCGCTGGGCATTTCCGGGCCGAGGTAGCGCGAGAGCGGGCCCATGTCGCGGTGCAGCAATTTGTACCAGGCGCGCGCGAAGGCATCATCCAGCTCCTGCGGATTCTCCAGATAGCGCCGGGCGATCGGTTCGTAGACCGGATCGAAACGCAATGCCAGGTCGGAGGTCAGCATGGTCGGGTTGCGGCGCTTGTTCGGGTCGTGGGCATCCGGAATGGTGCCGGCCCCGGCACCGTCCTTGGCGATCCACTGGTTGGCGCCGGCCGGGCTCAGGTTCGGTTCCCACTCGAAACCGAAGAGGTTCTCCAGATAATTATTGCTCCACTGGGTTGGCGTGGTGGTCCAGGTGACTTCCAGGCCGCTGGTGATGGTGTCCGGACCCTTGCCGGTGCCGAAGCTGTTTTTCCAGCCCAGACCCTGCAGTTCCAGGCCGGCGGCTTCGGGTTCTGCGCCGACGTTATCGGCAGGGCCGGCACCGTGGGTTTTGCCAAAGGCGTGGCCGCCGGCAATCAGCGCGACGGTTTCTGCATCATTCATCGCCATACGGCCGAACGTTTCGCGAATATCCTTTGCGGAGGCCAGCGGGTCGGGGTTGCCTTCCGGTCCTTCGGGGTTGACGTAGATCAAGCCCATTTGCACGGCGGCGAGCGGGTTTTCCAGGTTGCGACCCTTGTCGGTGCGGCTTTCTTCGTTCTCGCCAGGCTCCGCTACCAGTGGGCCTTCGCCAGGTTCCTGCATCGGCTCGTCGGTTTTGCCATAACGGGTGTCGCCACCCAGCCACTTGTTTTCCGAGCCCCAATAAACCGACTCGTCCGGCTCCCAGACGTCCGGACGCCCACCGGAAAAACCGAAGGTCTTGAAGCCCATCGACTCCAGCGCGACGTTGCCGGTAAGAACGATCAGGTCGGCCCAGGAAATTTTTGCACCATATTTTTGCTTGATCGGCCACAGCAAACGCCGGGCCTTGTCGAGACTGACGTTGTCCGGCCAACTGTTGAGTGGGGCAAAACGCTGTTGTCCATAACCGGCGCCGCCACGACCGTCGCCTGTGCGGTAGGTGCCGGCGCTGTGCCAGGCCATCCGCACGAAGAGGGGGCCGTAATGGCCGAAGTCCGCCGGCCACCACTCTTGCGAATCGGTCATCAGTGCGCGCAGGTCTTGCTTGAGCGCTTCGAAATCGAGGGTCTTGAACGCTTCGGCATAGCTGAAACTCTCGTCCATGGGATCTGACAGGGACGAGTGTTGGTGCAAGATCTTCAGGTTCAGCTGGTCAGGCCACCAGTCGCGGTTCGTCGTGCCACCGCCTGCGGCGTGGTTGAACGGGCATTTCGATTCGTTTGCCATGTGCGAGCTACCTTTTTGGTCGTATTCATTCGACTACACGGCCCGATATGGGCGTTTGAATAGCAACAAGCGAAGTCGACGACACAAGCTGTAGCCCGGCATTTTGAGCAATTGATTCGTTGAACACGCACCGTATTCACAAACGCAATCGAGTTGCCCCACGGGCGGCCTTGGTCCGGCTTCGGACTCATTCCTGTCTCCTTATCAGCACTACACCGGCCAGCTTATGATGCCAGCGCCGGGATAAGGTTAGACCCGACTCCGGGAGTCAGCTAATAGGGGCAGTGTTAGGGAGTGATAGGCAGAATCTTTCGCTCCCCGCCATCGCGAGCGAGCTGTGCTCCCACAGGTTCCAGCCCGCAGAGGTCCAAGGGAGGGGAGCTGAACCCATCAAAAAATAAATCCAATGCGAATCGCTACCATTCGTTGTCTGTTTTCCCGCCGTACACGTCATGGTTAGTAACGTCTTCCATTTCGCAGGATTTCCCATGTCACGCTTTGCTCGTCCGTTGCATCCACTGGCGCTCTCGGTGGCGATGGCTTTTGTCGCCATGCCGCTGTCTGCCGCTGAGCCATTATCTGTGGACGCACCCGCCAGCGCAGTGCGCAGTTTTTCGATCCCGGCCGGAGATCTGAGTCGCGCGCTCAACAGCCTGGCTGAACAATCGGGGCTGACATTAGCCTTCGATCCAGCGTTGACCCGCGGTAAAACCAGCGCAGGATTGAACGGCCAATTCGCCACGCCTGAGGCCCTCGCGCAAGTACTGCGCGGCAGCGGCCTCAGCGCCATTGCTCTATCGTCCACACGCTATCGCATCGAGCCGATGGCCGAAGCGGCCGAAGGCACTCTGGAATTGCAAGCGACCAACATCAACGGTGGTTACCCGAGCGAAAGTCCGACCGGCCCGGTTGACGGTTACGTTGCCACGCGCTCGTTGTCCGCGACCAAAACCGACACGGCGCTCAATGAAACGCCGCAGTCGATTTCCGTGGTGACCAGGGACCAGATGCGCGCCCAGGGTGCGGAAAGCCTCAACCAGATTTTGCGCTACACCGCTGCCGTGGTCCCGGAATCCCGCGGCTCAACAGCTTCTCGCCTGGACCAGATGACCATCCGTGGCTTCTCCCCGGCGGTGTACCTTGATGGCCTGCGCATGCCCGGCAGCCGCGATGCCTCGCCACAAAAGGATGCCTTTGACCTGGAGCGTGTCGACATTCTTCGCGGCCCTTCGTCGGTCCTTTACGGCCAGGCCAGCCCGAGTGGCGTGGTCAACATGGTCAGTAAACGGCCGCTGGATACACCGTTCCACGAGATCGGCGTCGAGTACGGCACCTTCGATAAAAAACGCACCACGTTCGACCTCAGCGGACCTATCGACGATCAAGGCGTATATTCCTACCGGCTCGCCGGTCTGTACGACGAAGCCGATGGCCAGCTCGAACACACCGAAACCCAGCGCCAGTCAATCTCTTCCGCGTTCACCTGGCGGCCGGATACCGACACGTCCCTGACCTTGCTCGGGCACTTCCAGAAAGATCCGAAAGCTGCTTCGTACGGCTCGACGCCGGCGTGGGGCTCGGTGCTGGACAGCCCGATCGGGCGCGATATCGATGTCGATTTTTACGACGGCGAGAAGGATTTCGAGAGGAGTGACCGCGAGTATTTCTCCCTCGGTTACCTGTTCGAGCACCACCTCAACGATGTCTGGACCTTGCGCCAGAACGCCCGTTACCTGCGCAGCGAAGGCGATTACCGCAGCCTCTACCACAGCAACCTGCGCGCCGACTACCGCACTTCGAATCGCTCGACCATCGCTGCCGACGTCAACCTCGAGTCCTACACCCTGGACAACCAGGCCCAGGCCAAATTCGACACCGGCCTGTTGCAGCACACCCTGCTGTTCGGCGGCGATTACCAGAACACCAGCACTGACACCAAATCCGGTTCTGCCGGCGGGCCGACGCTGGATATTTTCGAGCCGGTCTATGGCCTGCCGGTCGCTACTCCGGCTTTTACCAGCGACGGCACGCAACGCAACCAGCAAAAAGGCTTGTACCTGCAGGACCAGATCAAGTGGGACAAGTGGGTACTGCTGATGGGCGGCCGCTATGACTGGGCCGACAATAACAACAGCACAGTCGACTTGCGCACCCATATCAAGAGAAAAACCTCGCTGGACAGCGAAGCGTTTACCGGGCGCGTCGGTCTGGTGTATTTGTTCGATAACGGCCTATCACCTTACGTCAGCTACTCGGAGTCATTCGAGCCGCAGTCGGGCACCGGTTTTGGCGGTTCGGTGTTCAAACCTACTGAGGGCAAACAGTACGAGATCGGCATCAAGTATCAGCCGCCGGGCAGCAATAGCTTTATCACCGCGTCGATCTTCGACCTGCGTCAGAGCAACGTGCCGACGCTTGATCCGGACCCGTCCCACATCTGCGGTACCGGGCGTTGCCAGGAACAGTCCGGTGAAGTGCGCTCCCGTGGTTTCGAACTGGAAGGCAAGGCCAGCCTGGACGACAATCTCGACATCACCGCTGCCTACGCGTATCTGGACAACCGCATCGTCAAATCCAACAGCACCGTCAGTTACGCGCCCCTCACCGATATTGCCGTGGGACCGGCGGTTTCCGCCAAAGGCACGACCAACTATGGCGTGCCACGGCACACGGCCTCCGTGTGGGCGGATTACACGTTCCACGACGGCGTAGCCAAGGGCTTCGGTGTCGGTGCCGGCGCGCGTTATGTCGGCTCGTCCTGGGGCGATACTGCCAACACCTTGAAGGTGCCGGGCTATACGCTGTTCGACGCGTCGATGCATTACGACATACCGGGTATCAACAGCCTCAAGGACAACCTGCGCCTGGCGGTCAACGCGAGCAACCTTGCCAACAAGGAATACGTGGCGTCCTGCTATTCGTACTCCTGGTGCTGGTACGGTGCGCAGCGCACGGTCCAGGCGAGCGCAACCTATCAGTGGTAAATGAGAACCGGGTCACGCGTTGCCGGCCAGCGCCTCGGATACGGTGACGCGATGTGCTTGTCCCTGTCGCCATCGTCCGCTGCGACTGCCACAATAGTGCTTTGTCGCAGCGGCTCGATCAGGCGGATCAGATGGGTGACCAGGGATTTCGGTACGACCAGCAAATGTTTATCGCACAGCAGGTCCGCAGCGACCGCTTGCATCAGCTTTTCCATCAGTCATTTTCCGCGGTGTTCGGCAGTTTCCTCGCTGCGGTGATGATGTGCTGGTTGTGCTGGGACCGCTTCGATCACCATGTTCTCACCTGGTGGCTGGCGATCCTGACGGCATCAGCCTTGTTGCGCCTGCTGATGTTCGCGTTGTATTTCCGGCACGGTGCCGGTGGTCTGGATCCGCAACGCTGGGAGCGCATCTACTGGATCACGCTGGTCCTGTCCGCGGGGATCTGGGGTGCTGGTGCGTTGGCATTGATGCCCCCGGATGATGTGCTGGCACAGGCGCTGGTGATGTTGTTCACGGTCGGCATGTCGGTAAGTGCCGTGTCGCGGTACTCGGCGTATCGGTACATGACGCTGGTATCGATCGGGCTGGTGCTTTTCCCGTGCACGTTCTGGCTGTTGTTCCAGCCCACCACCGTCCAGTTCGGCATGGCTGTGGCCGTGCTGGTGTTCACCTCTTTTGTGGCCAACGCCACGCGCAAGATGTCCGACGCGCTGGAAACCGCTTTTCGTCTGACCCGTGAAATGGAGCTCGCCCATCGCCTGTCTCTGCACGCCGCGCAGACCGATGAACTCACCGGCCTGAAAAACCGCCGGGCGTTTTTTACCGAGGCCTACACGCTGTTCAGCTATTGCAAAGTCAATCGGGTGCCGTTGTGCGCGGTGATGCTGGATATGGACCACTTCAAGCAGATCAACGATTCCTACGGGCATCAGGCCGGCGATCAGGTACTGCGGCAGATGGGCGTGCTGATCGGCCAGTGCTTTCGCGAAAACGATGTTTCCGGTCGAATGGGCGGAGAGGAGTTTGCGGTGCTGCTGCCCAATACCTCGATCGATCTAGCCACCGCCATTGCCGAGCAACTGACGCGTTCCATTTCTGCAATGATGACCGGGCCGGTGCACCGCATTACCGCCAGCCTGGGCGTGGCGGCAATGGAGGTGAATGACAATGACCTGCATAGCTTGTTGAACAACGCGGACAGGGCGTTATACCGGGCGAAAGCGCGCGGGCGCAATCAGGTGGCAGTGGCGGAGTGAGGCCGGTTTGAGGTTTCTGTGATGTGCGGGCCGGCCTCTTCGCGAGCAAGCTCTGCTCCCACAGGTTTTTGTGTTGTTCGCGCAGTTCGGGATCGCCCGCAATCCTGTGGGAGCCGGGCTTTGCCCGCGATGACGGTAGCGAACCCGCCGCCTGCCAAACCGACACCGCGCAATCACCCCCGATACCGCACCGCTTCCAGAAACAACGCAAAGGCAGGCGATGCCTGGCGCCGGCTCGGGTAATACAAATGAAACCCGGTGAACGGCGCGCACCAGTCGTCCAGCACAGCCACCAATCGTCCAGCCTCAATATGTGGCGCTACCAGGTCCTGCGGAATGTAACTCAAGCCGAAACCGTCGAGCGCCGCCTGCAACAACTGATACACACCATTGAACGTGACTTGACCCGAAACCCGCACATTCAGGCTTTGCTGATCCTTTTTGAACTCCCACGTGTACAGCCCGCCATTGGTGGGCAAGCGCAAATTGTTGCACGCATGATCAGTCAGATCCCGTGGGGTCAGCGGCTGGGTACGATCGGTGAAATACTCCGGTGAACCCACCACCAGCATGCGCATGTCCGCGCCGATGCGGGTGGCGATCATGCCTTGGGCGACGTCTTCACCGAGTCTCACACCGGCGTCAAAGCCCTGCGCGGCGATGTCGACAAAACCGTAGTCACAGCACACCTCCACGGAGATGTCCGGGTATTGCGCCAGGAACGGTTTCAGCACCGGCCACAGGATGTATTCCAGCGCATGGTCCATTGCATTGATGCGGATATTGCCGGCCGGCGTGTCGCGCAAATCGCTGAGCGCCGCCAGCTCGATCTCGATCTCTTCGAAGTGCGGACCGATTTTCTCCAGCAGGCGCTGGCCAGCTTCGGTCGGCGATACGCTGCGCGTGGTCCGGGTCAGCAAACGCAAACCGAGTCGGGCTTCCAGACCTCTGATGGTATGGCTCAGCGCCGATTGGGAAACCCCCAGTTTCGCGGCCGCTTTGGTAAAACTCCGCTCGCGCGCTACCGCCAGAAAGGCCAGCAGGTCATTGGCATTTTGCCGAAGCATTCATGAGTCTCCCTCATAGGTCTAAACCGATTCTAGTGGCTTATCGGGCAAACGCGTAAACGTTAAATTAAAAGTGAGTACCCATGACATCTATCGAGAACAGCCATGAAGAACCTTGCAGCCTCCGCGCTATCGCTTTCACTACTGGCCTTTGAAGCCCAGGCCCAGGACGACCCGATGCTCACCGTCATGCCAAACGGCTCTCAACCCTCGGCCAAGGGGCCCGTAGAGTATTTCACCGGCAGCGTGCGCGTTGATGCGCCGTTCAAAGGCAGCGAGCCTGCGCGGGTCAGTGGAGCTACGGTCACCTTCGAGCCGGGTGCGCGCACTGCGTGGCACACGCATCCGCTAGGCCAGACGCTGATCGTCACGGCCGGTTCGGGCTGGGTGCAGGAATTCGGCCAACGGGTGAAAGTGATCAAGCCGGGAGACACCGTCTGGATTCCACCCCAGGTCAAACATTGGCATGGCGCCACAGCGACCACCGCCATGAGCCACATCGCCATCGCCGAAGTGCTCGATGGCAAAGTCGTTGAGTGGATGGAACAGGTCAGCGCCGAGCAATATCCAGCCGCGCACTAATCCGACTGAATCACCTGCAACCTGTGGGAGCGAAGCTTGCTCCCACAGGGAAATACCTGCTCCCACAAAGTAAACAGCCAATCCGGATAGACGAAATTGGTCAAATCATCTGCGGCAATTTATCCAGCATTTTGTCCAGCGTGATCGGGTACTCGCGAACGCGAATGCCCGTAGCGTTGTAGACCGCATTGGCTATCGCCGCACTGACCCCGCACAGGCCCAACTCCCCGACACCCTTGGCCTTCATCGGCGACGACACCGCATCGGTTTCATCGAGAAAAATCACTTCCTGATGCGGGATGTCGGCGTGCACCGGCACTTCATAGCCGGCCAGGTCATGATTGACGAAAAAGCCGCGGCGCGTGTCCACCGCCAGTTCTTCCATCAATGCCGCACCGACGCCCATGGTCATCGCGCCGATCACCTGGCTGCGCGCCGACGTCGGGTTGAGGATCCGTCCTGCAGCGCATACCGCCAGCATTCGTCGCACCCGTGTTTCACCGGTCGCGCTGTCGACCGCCACTTCGACAAAATGCGCGCCGAAGGTCGACTGCTGAAATTTCTTGCTCAGCTCGGCAAACTCAATGGTGTCCTCGGCAACGATTTCCCCGCCCTGGGCCGCGTCACGCAAAGGGAAATTTTTGCCACCGGATCGCACTTCTGCGTCGGCAAACACCGCGTCTTCGACGCTCACGCCCAAGCGCTGCGCCACCGCCTCACGCAGTTTGACGCACGCCGCGTACACACCCGCCGTCGAGCAGTTGGCTCCGAATTGGCCGCCAGAACCCGCCGACACCGGAAAGCTCGAATCGCCCAGACGCACGACCACTTGATCAAGCGGCACGCCCATCATTTCCGCCGCCGTCTGCCCGATGATCGTGTAGCTGCCGGTGCCGATATCGGTCATGTCGGTTTCCACCGTGACGATGCCCTGATCACTGAGGCGAACCCGCGCGCCGGATTTCACCAAGGCGTTGTTACGGAACGCCACGCCGACGCCCATGCCGATCAGCCAGCGCCCGTCCCGTTGCGTACCGGGTCGCGCATGACGTTTGTCCCAACCGAAACGCTCGGCGCCGGTGCGCAGGCATTCAACCAGCTGGCGCTTGGAGAAAGGTCGGTCGGGATTGGTCGGGTCGACCTGAGTGTCATTGAGAATGCGGAATTCGATCGGATCGAGTTTGAGCTTTTCCGCCATCTCGTCCATGGCGATCTCCAGCGCCATCAAACCGGGCGTTTCCCCCGGTGCGCGCATGGCGTTGCCTTCCGGCAGATCGAGCGTGGTCAGGCGCATGGTCACCAGGCGGTTCTCACCGGCGTAGAGCATCTTGCTTGGCTGCGCGGCGCGTTCGACTTTGCCGCCGGGTAAATCGCCGGACCAGCCTTCGTGAGCCATCGCGGTAATCTTGCCGTCAGCGTTTGCGCCAATACGGATGCGTTGAATCGTTGCCGGTCGGTGCGTCGAATTGTTGATCATCAACGGCCGCGACAGCGCGACTTTCACCGGCCGCTTTGCCAGGCGTGCGCCGAGTGCCGCGAGCAGCGCGTCGGAGCGAATGAACAGCTTGCCGCCGAAGCCGCCGCCGATGTACGGCGAAACCAGTCGCACGTTCTGCTTCGGCATGCCGAGGGTGGTCGCCAGGTCAGTGACAGACCAGTCGATCATCTGGTTCGAGGTCCACAACGTCAGTTTGTCGCCTTGCCAGGAAGCCATCGAGGCGAACGGTTCCATCATCGCGTGGGCCTGATCGGGCGTGAAATAAGTCTCATCGAGTTGCACCGGCGCGGCCACATAAGCGCCGGCGAAATCGCCGTGTACCGTGTCGGCCATCTGATCCTTGGCTTCGACGCCCGAGGCGCGCGAGCTGGCGAGGTCGAAGGCGCCTTTGCCGACGACATAGGAGATGTTGACCAGTTCGGCGGCGGCGCGAGCCTGTTCGAAGGTCTCGGCGATCACCAGCGCCACGGCCTGATGATAGTGATCGATCTGAGGCCCGCCGAGCAGGGGCGCGGTGTTGTATTTGCCCTTGCCGAGTTTGCCGGCATTGGCGGCGGTGACGATGGCAATCACGCCCGGCGCGGACTCGGCCAAAGCCAGATCCATCGAGACGATGCGGCCCTTGGCGATGGCCGAGCCGACGACCGCTCCGTAGGCCTGATTCGCCGCAGCGTCGTGATGTTCATAGGCGTACGGGGCGTGACCGGTGGTTTTCAACGGGCCTTCAATTCGCGGCGTGGCCTTGCCGACCACCTTCATCTGATCGATCGGGTTGGTTGTCGCGGGAGTGTCGAATTTCATGCCTGAGCCCTCGATTGCGCCATCACCGAAGCGAGCGTGCGCTCGACCAGGGTCAGTTTGAATGCGTTTTGTTCGGTGGTTTTCGCGCCAGCGAGCAATTGTTCGGACACCGCTGTAGCGCCCTTGGACATCGCCGCTTCAGCCGCTTCCACCCGCCACGGTTTGTGCGCAACACCGCCGAGTGCGACGCGACCGGAGCCGTCCGCTTGAATCACGGCGCCCACCGAAATCAGTGCAAAGGCGTAAGACGCGCGATCGCGGACCTTCTGATAAATGTGGGTGCCGCCCAGCGGTGGCGGCAGGGTGACGGCGGTGATCAATTCGTTCACGGCCAGTGCGGTTTCGATGTTGGGCGTGTTGCCCGGCAGACGATGAAAATCGGCAATCGCAATGGTGCGTGTGGTTCCGTCGGGGCGGACGGTTTCGATTTGTGCATCGAGGGCGCGCATGGCCACCGCCATGTCGCTTGGATGCGTGGCGATGCAGGCGTCGCTGACACCGAGAATGCCCAATGGCCGACTGAATCCGCCAATCGCCGAACAGCCGCTGCCGGGCATGCGCTTGTTGCACGGCTGGTTCGTGTCGTAAAAATACGGGCAACGGGTGCGTTGCAACAGATTGCCCGCCGTGGTGGCGCGGTTGCGTAATTGACCCGAGGCGCCGGCGAGGAGGGCGCGGGAGAGCAGGGCGTAGTCCTTGCGCACGCGGGAGTCGGCGGCAAGGTCGGTATTGCGCACCAGCGCGCCGATTTTCAGGCCGCCTTCGGGCGTCGCTTCGATCCGCTCGAGGGCCAGGCCATTAACATCGATCAGATGCGTCGGCGTCTCGATGTCGAGCTTCATCAGGTCCAGCAGATTGGTGCCGCCGGCAATGAACCGGGCGCCTTCGACCTGGGCGGCCAGCGCAGCGGCTTCGGCCGGTGACCTGGCGCGTAGATAACTGAAGGGCCTCATACGCTGACCTCCGTGACTTCGCTGATCGCATCGATAATGTTGGAGTAGGCACCGCAGCGGCAGATGTTGCCGCTCATGCGCTCCTGGAATTCGCTGGCGATCAACTGCGGCTGGTCAGTGAGCGTGGGGCTGACGTGGCTGGGAATACCGTCGCGGATTTCCCCAAGCATGGCGACTGCCGAACAGATTTGTCCCGGCGTGCAATAGCCGCACTGGTAGCCGTCGTGTTTGATAAATGCAGCCTGCATCGGGTGCAGCTGGTCCGGCGAGCCGAGCCCCTCGATGGTGGTGACTTTCGAACCTTCGTGCATCACCGCCAGGCTCAGGCAGGAATTGAGGCGCCGGCCGTCCACGATCACGGTGCAGGCGCCGCATTGACCGTGGTCGCAACCCTTTTTGGTGCCGGTCAGTTGCAGGTTTTCGCGCAGCGCATCGAGCAGCGTGGTGCGCGTGTCGACGTCCAGTGATTGTTGTTTGCCATTCACCTCGAACGAGACTTTTTCCTTGATTGGACGGGCTGCGTTGGCGGCAGACGCCCGCGCGGAAATGAAAGGCGGCAGCGCAACGGCGGCCGCCGTCACTGCGCCCACAATCAAAAATTTGCGCCGGGAGATCGACATCAGGTCACGGTCGTCCATTGGTTCGATTCCTCTGGTTTTGTTGGGCGTTGCCAGTCCTCATCAAAAGAGTGACCCATGCGCGCGCGGAATGTTTTTGCGTTATTGAGCTATAGAGTTATGCGCCAGGCTCATGAATAGGCCGGCCAGCCTCTTATCCTTGGGTTTTTCGCGCCTCGAAAACGTCCTTCAACACCGGAACCGCGGACATTGCTTTCGGCCAGCCGACATAAAATGCCAAGTGCGTAATGACCTCGGCGGCCTGGGTCTGGCTCAGGCCATTGTCCATCGCTCGGTTGAGGTGGAAGGGCAACTGCGCCACTTGCCCTTGCGCGGTGAGCGCTGCGACGGTGATCAGGCTGCGATCTCGTGGTGTCAGGTCGGTGTTGCGCCACAGGTCGCCGAACAGAACTTCGTTGGTGTATTCGGCCAGCTGCGGCGCTACGCCGCCGACCGCGGCCTCGACCGCAGCCTTGCGTTGGGTTTCACGCTCAGGATCGAGGGTCAATGGGGCAGAAGGCGGCGCAATGATTTGCTCTGCTTTCAGGCCGCGGTCGGTAAACACTGTGTGCGTCACGTTGGCTGCCGACATCGCGTTCGGCCAACCGCCATAGAACGCGAGATGGGTGATCAGCGCGCTTATTTCGCTGGGCTTGAGGCCGTTGTCCAGCCCGAGCTTCAAATGCCCGGGCATCTGCGCGGTCTGGCCGCCGGCGACCAGTGCGGCTAGCGTGATGAGGCTGCGGTCACGCGGAGCCAGCTGCTCGCGCTTCCAGACTTCGCCGAATAACAATTCGGTGGTGTAGGCGTAGAGTTGCGGGGTCACCTCCTGAACCTCTGGCGAGGGCTTCGGCGCGGGTCGGCCGCCCCCCTGATCCGCCTCGGCCAACGCGGAGAAACACAGTGTCGCGAGTGTGGCGGTGAACAGCTTCATGGTCATTTCCTCAAGCGCAAGGGTTCATCTTTCACATAGTAGGAAGCTTTGAGGAATCGATTAAGTGCATGAAACTGCATGAAGTCATGAGGTGAATTCACTAATGGCAGCGTTTACCTTCAAGCGGGTCGCCGACGCACGTTATGATGGGCGCGCCGTATCTGCGGGATCGTTACGCAGGCTTCGCCAGCTGCTACAGGGATCAGCGCAGCTTTGTAAACCGCCGACAGTGTTTCAGAGAGCCTCATGCCCCAGATTACCCACTACAAAACTCCGTGCCCTGAGCCCGTTAATGGCCAGATTCTGCAGCTGGTGGTCGATAACCTGACCGACATCAGCATGGTCGCGATCCCGCCGAGCAACCTGTTGTACAACGTCTATCAGTACGCGATCGGCTTCGAGGTGCATCTCTATCTGGAAGCGCTGAACGGAACAAAAGGTATTGCGGTGGAGCTGCTGGTGGCGACGGATGACGACGACCCGGAAAAGGTCGTCGGTTTTCTGTTGTACCTGCCAATGCAGGACGATCCCGATGCGTGCGGTGTGGCGTATATGGCGGTGGACGCGGGTCATCGCCGACAGGGCATTGCCCGGCGGATGCTGCGCGAGATGGTCGGCCGTTACCCCCATGCGGAGCTGAGCTGCGCAGTTGCCAAGGTGCCGTATTTTGAAGCGACGGGTTTCCAGGTGACGGGCGTGCGCGGCACGCAGGTGCTGATGAACACGCACGATCATGCCAGCGACGGGTTGATCGGGATGCTGGACGTGGCGTCGATCTACAGCTCGCTGGAGGTGCGGCAGATCCACACGTATCTGCTGCAAAAGCATGGCAAGCGGGCCATGCTTGATGCGGAAAAACAGCGCGACCGGCATCTGGATCAGATGACGCACCGCGCTAATGAGTTTGTGCGGCAGCGGCTGGGCGACGGGATCAGTTGAGCCTGCAAGGTGCCTGCGGGCTCGGAGCTTGCTCACCTGAAACCCAAGTCACGGCGCTTCATTTGCAGGCAGCTCACGCCTTCGGACGAGCCCTCGGTGCAACCATGCTCCAAGCGACGCCATTCCTGTAGCAGCTGTCGAGCCTGCGAGGCTGCGTCCCTTCGTACGAGACCTCGGTGCAACCATGCTCCAGGCGACGCCATTCCTGTAGCAGCTGTCGAGCCTGCGAGGCTGCGTCCGGGGGCGCGTCGTAGACCTGGAAACCGGATTGCGTTGGTGAGGTCGCAGACGCAGCCTCGCGCTGCTCGACAGCTGCTACTGGGGCGCCCGGTGCGGTGGTTTGCGTTGGTGTTGGTGTTGCAGCGGGGTAGCCACATTGAGCAGCTTAATCACCCGACGTGAACACCAGCACTTTCAACCCACACTCCGGATCCGCGTCAGGAAACTCCGGCGGATTTTCCAGTCGCTGCTCAAAACGCAACCCCGGCGCTTCTCGCATCACGCCTTCGATGAGGAAATCTGCACCGAGTGCCGGATCGTTCATGCAGGCGAGCACCGTGCCCTGCGGGCCTAGCAGCTCAGGCAAGCGACGCAATACTCGCTGGTAATCCTTGGTCAGCAGGAAACTGCCTTTCTGAAAGGACGGTGGATCGATGATCACCAGATCATAGGGGCCCTTGCCGATCACCTTGCCCCACGACTTGAACAGGTCATGGCCAAGGAAAGTCACCTTGCTCAGGTCATGGCCGTTAAGGCGATGATTATCGCGGCCACGGCTGAGCGCCGGGCTCGACATGTCCAGGTTGACTACATGCTCGGCGCCGCCCGCGATGGCTGCCACGGAAAATCCGCAGGTGTAGGCAAACAGATTCAAAACCCGTTTGCCTTTCGCTTTGGCGCGCACCCAGTCGCGACCGTAACGCATGTCGAGGAACAGCCCGGTGTTCTGCTTTCTGCCCAGATCGACACGATAACGCAGGCTGCCCTCGGTGATGGTCATGTCTTCGATGACATCTCCGAGCAGCCATTCAGTCGTGCTTTGCAACAAGTAGCGGTGTTGCAACGCCAGGGTATGCGCGCCGGAGTTTTGCCACTCTGGTGAGGTAGAAATCGCCGTCAGCAGCTGCTTCAGCGCGTCCAGTTGCTTCGTTTCCGGCTCTTTGAACAGTGACACCAGCATCACGCCTTGCAGCCAGTCCACCGTTACTTGCTCCAGATCCGGCCAGCAACGGCCGCGGCCATGGAACAGTCGGCGCGTTTCATCCGGTGCATCTGCCAATGCCTTCAGCAGATGATCATGAAGGGTGGAAAGGGCGTCAGAATTCATCGGGTGGCGTCGGCAATTCAAGGGGACGGCATTTTACCCATAATTGCGCTGGCGTGACTGCGCAAAGCTTCAGCAGGACCTCTCTTGAGGGGGCAGACGTCACTTTTTATCAGTTGCTTGTATCAAAAGTGAATTTCCACGAAGCGCGCTGCTCATACCTCATAAGCAGCGGATTTGAGCCGCAACATTTTTCGAGTTATCAGGGAGTGGCATCGTATGTGTCCAGTATCCATGGCGGGCAAGAACCGACCTGAGGGATTGATTCTTGTGGTCGAAGATGACCCATTGATCCTGGAGTTTCTGATCGAAATCCTTGTGGACGAAGGCTTCGCAGTCGAATCCAGGGCCAGTGCAGATGAAGCGTGCGTTTATCTGCAAGCGCACGCAGACAAGGTGCATCTGTTGCTCACCGATATCACCATGCCGGGTGAAAAGAATGGTGCGGACCTCGCCAACCATTTTGGCGATCGCTGGCCCGACAAGCCGATCATGATCATGTCCGGCTACGAAACTCCGGAGACGTCGGGCGTGCGGCACGACGTCAAGTTCATCAAAAAACCGTGGGCGATCGGACAGTTGCTGGACACGGTGGAAGCAGCCTATACCTCGAAGGCGGGTGGTCGAAATATTGCCAGTGGTACGGTCACAGCACCGCGCTGATGCTACATTGCCGGGCAGGGTTGTCCGTCTCTTGCGTAAGGAAGTCCGCTCTTGTCAGCTAATGCATCTGTTTTCAGTAAGTCCTACCGCGCGTTTCTGTTTGATATGGACGGTACCGTGCTCAATTCGATTGCTGCTGCGGAGCGCATCTGGACTACCTGGGCATTGCGCCATGGCGTTGACGTCGAGTCATTCCTGCCAACTATTCACGGTGCGCGGGCCATCGACACGATCACCCGACTGGCGCTGCCCGGTATAGATGCCGAAGCGGAAGCGGCGTGGGTTACCGACGCGGAAATCGAAGATGTGGAGGGCGTCGTTGAAGTGGCGAATGGGGCAACTTTTCTGCGGTCGTTGCCTGCGCACGGGTGGGCCATTGTGACGTCTGCGCCGAGATCGCTGGCGCTGCGTCGAATGGCTGCAGCTGGCATTCCCGAGCCTGCGGTAATGATTACCGCCGAAGACGTCAGTGCCGGCAAGCCTGATCCCGCTGGTTACAACCTCGCTGCACAGCGTCTGGGCGTCGGAATAACGGACTGTCTTATCTTCGAGGATGCAACTGTAGGTATTCAGGCGGCCGAAGCGGCAGGTGCAGACCTTGTCATTATCACCTCGACCCATGTTCACCCTCTTGAAACCACGCATGCGACGCTTGCCGATTACGCATCGGTCAGCACGGCCACAGATTCCGACGGCCAACTACGCCTCACCCCAAACCGTATGGATTAAAACCGGTAGCCTCGCAGGCGACGTTTGCGATGGCGGTGGGACAGGCCACTTGATGCTGTCTGTGCCGGCCGCCTCGCAAGCAGGCTTACTCCTTTGGAATCGTATACGACCGCCAATCACCTGTACGCCGCAGACCCGCAGTAGGAGCAAGCTTGCTCCTACTGGATCGTATACGACGGCGGACGGATGACGTTATTGCGCGAGAATGGCTTGAGCCAGTTCTTCGTCGCTGGCCGTCAACCCCGGGTTTTTCTGACGAATGTCCTGCATTACCGACTCCAGGTAAACGCCGCGAATCGTGCCGCCACTGGCCACGAAACTGGAAGCGTCATCACGAGCGGGGATCATCATTTTGTCATCCTTGAACGTCGAATACAGGGACGCCGAGACACCCGCCGACGTGGCGACATCTTTTGCGTCCACATCGGCCATGGCCGAACTCACTGGCAAGCACAGCACGAGCGAAGAGATGAGTAACAGACGGCGCATGACGGTGTCCTCCGACAGCATGAAGCGTAAGGGATGTATTACATAGCTTAGGATCGATTCTGCAGGTCTGTAGTTCCAGACCACACAAATAATCAATTTTGCCAACTGCATCACCGCGAAAATCGCCGACGGTATTCCCGTGGCGAAACGCCCAAATTACGCTGGAAGGTAAAGCGCATTCGTTCCTCATCGCCGAAGCCGCACTGCCGGGCTATCTGGTCGATGTTGCGTTCGGATTCTTCCAGCAACCGCCGGGCCGCCTCCAGCCGTAATACTTCTACGGCTTTGGCCGGCGTGCGTCCGGTCTTCGCTTTATAAACACGAGCGAAATTGCGCGGACTCATTTGAACCTGCTGGGCCAGTGTGTCGACCGAGAGGTTGGCATGATCGAGGTTGTGCGCTATCCACAGGTGCAAGTCGTCGAAAGCGGCGCTGTCGCCGGTTTGCGCTTGCAGTAGCTGGCTGTATTGCGCCTGACCTCCGGGGCGTTTGAGGAATACCACCAGTTCGCGAGCCACTTCCAGTGCCACTTCACGGCCGCAGTCGGCTTCCACCAGTGCCAACGCCAGGTCGATGCCAGCACTGACACCGGCCGATGTCCACACCGAGCCCTGCTGAATGTAGATCGCGTCGCTGTCGACCTCAATCAGCGGAAAATCCCGCTTGAGTACATCGCACATCAACCAGTGCGTCGCTGCACGTCGGCCGTCGAGCAGGCCTGCCTGTGCCAGCAGAAATGCGCCGCTGCACACCGAGGCCGTTCGCCTGGCGTCAGCTGATGCTGATTTCAGCCAGGCAATCAGCTCGGTACACTGGTCGACGTTCTGAAGAATGTCAGGCGCGCCGGGCACCATCAGCGTGTCGATCGACTGACCAGCGAACTCACTCAAGGCCCGGGTTTCCACCGCCAGGCCTTCAGCTGTCTGAATCATGCCGCCAGTGAGGCTCGCCGTATGCCGCTCGTAACCCGGCAAACCGCGCGCGGCCATGGCTTTGGATGCGGCCCAGAAAACTGTTTGCGCACCCGTCAGGTCAAGCAGGCCCATTTCCGGAAAGGCAACGAAGACCACTGAACGCGTCGGGAGAGGGGAGCCAGGTCTGAGGTCGTTCATGAAAATTCCCGATGCGCCGAAGCAACCGGCAGGATTTCCGGGTTTTATGGCATTTGGGCGGGCAGGTTACAAGCCTTCACATCACGTAAATAAATCCCGACCGATGGTCAGCCTCTGCGCCGGCAGGCGTCATGCGGGCTATGCTTGGCAGTGCGCCCATCACCATGGGATACCTGCAATGATCAACGTACGCACTGCCCGCATGCTGACTGACTACAAACGCTGGGCCGACCGGCGCCTTTTCGATAGCCTGGCAGCCCTGCCGCCGGGTGAGGTCAATAAAGAGCGCGTCTCGGTGTTCAAGAACATGATCGGCACCCTCAATCATATCTACGTCGTGGACTGCATCTGGCAGGCACACCTGCAAGGACGTCACCACGGTTTCGAGACCTCACACGATTTGCTCCACCCGCATTTGCCAGAGCTGCGCCTGGCGCAAAATGACATCGATCAGTGGTACTGCAAATGGACGGCCCGGCAGACCGATGCATCGCTGGACCATCCGGTCGAATTCGCTTTTGTTTCCGGCGAGCGCGGTACCATGAGCGCTGGCGCGATGCTCATGCACGTGGTCAATCACGCCAGCTATCACCGTGGCTGGGTGATTCAGATGTATTTCGAGATACCGGCCATGCCGCCGGTGACTGACTTGCCGGTGTACTTGCGCGAAGCCGATCCTGGTGCTTTCGGCTCACTCAATCGACCGGTAATGGAGCCGACATGTGTTGGTAAATACGCGAGCGCAACCAACGTTCTGCCGGATCGTTATCGTTGACGCCGTTCCAGACCATGGACAGTTCCGACAGCACAATGTCGAATGGCGGATCGTCGGCGCGTAACTGGCTGCTGCCTTCGATCAGCGCACACGCGGCGTAATCCGGCACGGTGGCAAGCATATCGGTGCCCGCAAGCAAAGCGCGCAAGCCAGCGAATTGCGGCACTGCCAGCACCACTCGCCGCGAACGGCCGATGCGCGCAAGGTCACTGTCGATCGCCCCGCTCAGGTCCCCGGAAAACGACACCAGCGCATGCGGACGCTCACAATAGTCATCCATGGTGAGCGCACCCGGACGGTCATCGCCGCGCAGGATCTTCACGCTCAGGTCGCGCAGTTTCTTGCGCTTGGCATTGGCCGGCAACTCCGTGGTGTAGCTGATCCCGACAGAAATTTCGCCGCTGGCGAGCATCGATGACATCAGCAGGAAATTCACCCGGCGCACCACCACCACAACGTTTTGTGCCTCTTCACGGATCTGCTTGAGCAACGGTGGAAACAGGCCGAATTCGGCATCGTCGCTCAAGCCGATGCGGAATACATCACGGCTGGTCGATGGATCAAAATCCTTGGCCCGACTGACCGCACCGGAGATAGTGTCCATCGCCGGCTGCAGTTCCTTGAGAATCGCCAGTGCGCGGGGTGTTGGCTCCAGACTGCGACCATTGCGCACCAGCAAAGGGTCGTCGAACAGATCACGTAGTTTCGCCAGTGAGGCACTGACTGCAGGCTGGCCGAGGAACAGCTTTTCCCCGGCGCGGGTCAGGTTTTTCTCGAACATCAGGGTTTCGAAAATCACCAGCAGGTTCATGTCCACACGGCGCAGGTCGTTGCGGTTCATGGCGGGCCACTCGCAGACTTCAGGGTCTGTTCAGTAAAGCAGGAAAACCCGCAGTCACGCAGGCTCGAATGACCAGGCTTCACTCCGTCAACACCTTGCGAAACGTCTCCACCAACGGTCGAAGATTGATCCGGTGCCACGCAGCCCACAGGGGTGTGGTGAAGGAAATCCACGGCACTTCCCGCAAGACCACACCCGGCGGTGCGTTGCGGCTCAGGCCTTTCTGGATCATTGCGACGCCGAGTCCCGACGCCACCAGGCCCAGCGCGGTAAAGGGTTCGCTGGCCTCCATGCGGATGTCCGGGGTGAAACCGGCGCGAATACAGGCGCTGAAGAAATCGTCGCGGCTGGCTGCATTCTGGCGATGCTGCACGCCGATCCATTCCTGATGCGCCAGGTCCGCAGGTGTCAGTGTTGACTGCTGCGCCAGCGGATGATGCTCGGGCAGGGCCAGCAACATCGGGTCGTCCAGCACCTGAAAGCCCAGCAGGTCCGGGTCGTCACCGACCGGCGGTTCGCTGACAAGCGCGATATCGAGACTACGCTGACGCAGGCCCTCGAGTTGCTCCGCAGAGCTCAGGTTGTACAGCGCGACATGCACGCTCGGCCGATCGGCGCGCAGCACTCGCAACGCGTTCGGCAAGACGCCGGCGTGCATGGCGTTCTCGATGTAGCCGATGCACAGACCGCCTTCTTCCCCGCGACCCAGGCGTTTGCCGAGGGATTCCAGGCGATTGGCGTGAGTCAGCAGGGCACGGGTTTCGGCGAGGAACGTCTGGCCGTCACGGGTCAGGCGGATGCGTTGCTGGCTGCGTTCGAACAGGGTCAGGCCCAGGCGCTCTTCAAGCTGGGCGATCTGCCGGCTGAGCGGCGATTGGGAAATGTGCAGGCGTTCAGCGGCGCGACCGACGTGTTCTTCTTCGGCGACCGCGACGAAATAGCGCAATTGGCGGATGTCGATCATGTCAGACCTATGGGGACTCAAGTGCTGCAGATTATGTCTTGGACGGTCCGACTCTCGCAATCTACGATCTGCTCAACGGTCATATACGAGGATTGAATCATGAGTCTGAAAGACAAACTGCCCGGTGCACTCGGTTTTGGCACTGCGCCTCTGGGCAACATGTTCCGCGCCATTCCTGAAGAACAGGCGCAGGCCACCGTGCACGCGGCGTGGGATGCCGGCGTGCGCTACTTTGACACCGCGCCATTTTACGGCTCGGGCCTGTCCGAGATCCGCCTGGGCACTGCGTTGTCTCAGTACAAGCGTGACGATTACGTGCTGAGCAGCAAGGTCGGACGGGTGATCCTCGATGAGATCGAAGATGCCGCGGCCCGTAATCTGGGTGAGAAAAGCGGAGTATTCGAGCACGGTCGTGCGAACAAAATCGTCAACGACTACAGCGCCGATGCGACGTTGCGCTCGATTGAGGACAGCTTGAAGCGTTTGCAAACCGACCGCCTCGACATCGTCTGGGTGCATGACATTGCGCAGGATTTCTACGGTGATCAATGGCTTGAATACTTTAACCAGGCGCGTACTGGTGCGTTCAAAGTGCTCACCCGGTTGCGCGAAGAGGGCGTGATCAAGGGCTGGGGATTGGGCGTGAACAAGGTTGAGCCTTGTGAGTTGACCCTCGATCTTACTGAAGCGCAGCCGGAGGTTTTCTTCTGGCCGGTCGCTACACCCTGCTCGACCACGACCGCGCGTTGCAGCGGTTGATGGACGCGGCCTTGGCGCAGAACGTCGAGATCGTGGTTGGCGGTCCATACAGCTCGGGCATCCTTGCCGGCGGTGCGCATTTCGAATATCAGAAAGCCAGCCCGGCGATCGTCAACAAGGTCGAGCAGATTAAACGCATCGCTGCGGCACATGGTGTAGACATCAAAGCAGCAGCGCTGCAATTCTCGTCAGCCAACCCGGCGGTGGCAGCAGTGATCCCGGGCTCCAGTCGTCCAGGGCGGATCGCTGAAGATGTCGCGGCATTGTCGGCAGTCATTCCAGCAGCATTCTGGCAGGCGCTGCGCGAGGCGAAACTGGTCTCCGAGCGCGCGCCGTTACCGACAACAGGAGCTTGAGCATGAAGATTGATCTGAGCGGAAAACTGGCCATTGTCAGCGGCAGCACCGCAGGCATCGGCCTGGGCATCAGCAAGGCACTGGCCGAATCCGGCGCAACGGTGGTGGTGATCGGGCGCGACGCGAGCAAGGTCGAGCAGGCCCTGGCAAGCATTCGCCAAAGCGTGCCAGGCGCCCAGTTGCGTGGCGTGACCGCCGACCTCGGTACGGCGGAAGGCGCCGAGCAATTGTTCGCCGTAGAGCCGCAAGCCGACATCCTGGTCAACAACCTCGGAATCTTCAACGAGGTGGATTTTTTCGATACAGCGGACAGTGAGTGGACGCGGTTTTACGAAGTCAACGTCATCTCCGGCGTGCGTTTGTCGCGACATTACGCGCCCGGCATGGTCAAGCAAGGGTGGGGCAGGGTGATCTTCCTGTCCTCGGAGTCCGGCATCGCAATCCCTGCCGATATGCTCAACTATGGCGTGACCAAAAGCGCTAACCTTGCGGTGTCCCATGGGTTGGCCAAGCGGCTGGCCGGCACCGGTGTGACGGTCAATGCGATTCTGCCCGGGCCGACCTTGACCGATGGCCTGGAGCAGATGCTCAAGAGCGCTACCGCTGCGTCGGGTCTCAGCGTTCAGGAAGAAGCCGATGCGTTTGTGCGCAAGGCTCGCCCTACGTCGATCATTCAGCGCGTGGCGCAAGTGGAAGAGGTTGCGAACCTGGTGGCGTATATCGCCTCGCCATTGTCCTCGGCCACCACGGGTGCGGCCCTGCGTGTTGATGGTGGTGTCGTCGACAGCATGGCGATTTGAATTTCCAGTTCATCTATTGCAAGTATTGAGAGAGAAGACATTTATGGCGACTGCATCAGCGACGATCGATATTCCGGCTTCAGCCGATAAAGTGTGGCAATTGATCGGTGGCTTCAATTCGCTGCCGGACTGGCTGCCGTTCATTGCCCAAAGCGAACTGAGCGAAGGCGGTCGAGTGCGCAGCCTGCGGACTGCGGATGGCGCCGAGGTGGTGGAGCGTCTGCGCACCTTTGATGACGCGGCGAAAACCTACAGCTATTCGATCGTACAAGCACCTTTCCCGGCCACGGATTATCTGGCGACGATTCTCGTGGAGACTCAAGGCGACGGCGCTCGCGTAACCTGGTCGGGGCGTTTTGCACCGCAGGGCGTGAGCGAAGAAGAGGTAGTGGCGTTATTCAGCGGCATTTATCAGGGCGGGCTTGAGGCCCTTCGAGCCAATTACCCGGGCTGATCGTCACAACGGCCCGCAGGAGCAAGCTTGCTCGCGCTTGCGGTGGAACAGCTGGCGGATATATGTCTGACCCACCGCCATCGCTGGCAAGCCAGCTCCCACAGGTTTTGTGGTTGTCCGTGAGTCTTGCGACTCAAATCCGTGGGAGCCGGCTTGCTGGCGATGGCGATGGCGATGTTGAGGCCGATGATGAATGTGCGACCGCCATCGCGAGCAACGTTTGCTCCCACGGCGGACAGTCGACAGGAGTCAGGTCGAGGCAATCGGACGTTGCTGGCAATCCAGCACCAGCCGCGCGCCGCCGAGTTCACTCGTCCCTACTTGCAGCGTAAACCCGTGCAGGCTGACAATCGCCGCAACGATCGATAAACCCAGGCCAAATCCCGTCTGCGAGTTGCCACCATCGGCGCGGTAAAAGCGCTGGAACACCGCCTCGCGTTCCGCCTTCGCAATCCCCGGGCCAGAATCGAGCACCTCGATTCGCGTCGACCCACCTTCGTCAACCCCTCGTAAAATCACTTCGCCCCCCGGCGGGGTGAACTTGATCGAGTTGCTCAGCAAATTCGCTACCGCCTCAAACAACAACGCGCGATCACCGGACAGCGGCGGCAACATATCGGGCACTTGCAGACGGAAAACGAGGTCGCCTTCTTCAGCAAGTGGCAGATAAAAATCGTGCAGTTCCTGCAACAACGGCTTCGGATCCAGCTGCATAAAACCCGAACGCCGTTGCCGGTCCTCAAGCTCGGAGATGCGCAACAATCCCCGAAAGCGTGCCATCAATGTGTCTGCTTCAGCCAGCACCAACTCCAGCTGCAACGCCAGCGGCGAACCGTCTTCGGCCTGCTGTTGAATCCGGTAAAGCTGTGCACGCAAACGGGTCAGCGGGGTGCGTAAATCGTGGGCGATGTTGTCACAGACCCCTTTGACTTCATTCATCAGTCGCTCGATGCGTTCCAGCATGGCGTTGACGATGGCGGCGAGCATGTCGAGTTCGTCACGGCGACTGGACAGGGGCAAACGTCGGGTCAGGTCACCGGCAACGATTGCTTCGGCGCTGGCCTGAATCGCGCGGATGCGCTGCAAAGGCCGGCGGCGCAACAGATGCCAACCGACGATGCCCGGGACGATGGTCAGGCTCATGCCCCAGAGCAAGGCATGGAGGATGATCCGGGTCACCGCAAACAGCGAGCCGTTGTCGCGCATCAGTATCAGCCAGCGCCCGTCTTTGGCCTGAGTGGCCACAGCGTCGCAGCTGTCCCTGGGCAACGTCGGATCATCGGAATCGGCACAGTCGCTGAGCATATGGATCTTGCCGTCCAGCGGCAGGCCTTGGGGAATCTCGCGCAAGGCGCCGCTGAGGTAGCGGTGCTCGGCATCGAACAGGCCGTAGGCGTCGATGCCACGGATGTCGAAGGTCATGCTGACGGCGAGGGCATCAACCAATTGCTCGCCGGAGAAACGTGAAAACAAATGCTGACGTTGCATCAGCGAATGTTTGGCGAGGTTGTCCAGATATGAAGACACCTCGTAATACATGACCCCCATCAGGATTGCGCTCCAGACCACGAACAGCGAACTGTAGAGCCCCAGCAGACGGCTGCTGGAAGAGCGCCAGCCGTTAGAGGGGTTCGGCAATGACATAACCCGAGCCTCGCACAGTGCGGATCAGTGGGGCATTGCCGGGCGGGTCGATCTTCTTGCGCAGACGACCGATATGGACGTCGATCAGGTTGGTGCCGGGGTCGAAGTGATAACCCCAGACCTCCTCGAATATCATCATCCGTGACAGGATCTGTCCGCTATTGCGCATCAGGAATTCCAGCAGTTTGTATTCGGTGGGCAGCAGCGTGAGCAACTGACCGGCGCGGCTGGCTTCATGGCTGATCAGGTTCAGCTCGAGGTCCGCGACCCGCAGCGTAGTGGCTTGCGCGGTGACGGTGCTCTGTCGGCGCAGAAGGACTTCGACCCGGGCAGCCATTTCATCGGTGGCGAACGGCTTGGTCAGGTAATCGTCACCGCCAGCGCGCAACCCGCGCACGCGCTCGTCGACATCAGAAAGGGCGCTGATCATAAGAATCGGCGTGGTCACTCCCATGGTCCGCAACGTCGTGACTATGGCCAGGCCATCCAGCCCGGGCAACAGGCGATCCAGGGTGATCAGGTCATAGTCGCCGCTAACCGCCCGCGTCAGCCCTTCGCGGCCATTATCGACCCAGTCGACGCAAAGACCATGGCTGCTCAATTCGGCGACGATCTCCCGGGCGGTCACAGCGTCGTCTTCGATGGTCAAGATACGGGTCATGGATGGCCTGATTTGCATTTCACAAAAGGTGCTCGACATTTTGCCTGCAAATCACCGCTTTATTCCTGAAAAAAACTTCATGGAATGCCATGGTTTTCTCAGTGCATAAAACCCGCTGCTCAGAGTGAATTCTTGCAAATTGCATGGTAGCGGGAAGTTCAAAATATCTAAGTGACTGAAAAATATGGGTTTATTAGTTGATCTAAATTGGCACGCTGGCTGCAATCAACCTTTTAACAACATGTAACAGCATCTTTCCTGCCTGGAGCAACAAACAATGATTAGATCCTCGGATGGTTTCTATCCTGCCGCAGAAGAATCGAACGCCAGATCCGGCGTGTCGTGGGGCGCGATTTTCGCAGGGGCCGCCGCTGCAGCGGCGTTGTCGTTGATCCTGGTGTTGCTCGGCTTCGGCCTGGGCTTCTCGGCAGTTTCCCCTTGGGCCAACGAGGGCGTCAGCGCTAAAGGCCTGGGCATTTCCACCATCATCTGGTTGGCGTTTACGCAAATCGTCGCATCGGGTCTGGGCGGTTACATCGCCGGCCGCCTGCGGGTGAAGTGGGCCAACATGCACGGTGATGAAGTTTACTTCCGCGATACCGCGCATGGCTTTCTGGCCTGGTGCGTTGCCACACTGGTAACCGCTACTCTGGTGGTCGGTTCGGTCAGCAGCATCGTCAGTGGTGGTGTGCAAGCCGGCGCCAGCGCAGTCGGCGGCGCCGCCAGTGCAGCCACTCAGGCAGCCGGTACCGCCGCCAGCAACACCGACAGCGATCAGTACGGTTACTTCGTCGATACCTTGTTCCGCGATGATCGTCCTGCCGCTGTCAGCGATGACGCTGCCCGCAGCACCGTGACTCGTATCTTCGTTCAGAGCCTGAACGACGGCCAGCTGTCTGCCGAAGACCGTACCTATCTGGCGCAACTGGTCGCTCAACGTACTAACCTGAGCCAGGCTGATGCTGAACGTCGTGTCGACGAAGTCTACGCCCGCACTCAGAAAGCTATCGCTGACGCCAAGCAGGCCGCCAAGGAAGCTGCTGACACCGCCGCGAAGGTCGCTGCCATGACTGCACTGTGGATGTTCGTCGCACTGCTGATCGGTGCCTTCTTCGCCAGTTTCGCTGCAACCTTTGGTGGTCGTCGTCGGGATGCGGTTGAGTACGTTGAAACAGACGCCTACGTGACCCCGACTCAAGTTCGTTAATCAGGAGAACTCCCATGCGCTCATTACTTCTACTGTTCCTCGGCATTCCAATCCCGATCATCATCCTGATTGCATTGCTGACCTAAGATCATTCTGAGGCTCGTGCCTCTGCCGCTTCCGCCTTTGGTGGAAGCGGCTTTTTTATGGGTAGGCTGCAGGCAGACTGATGCAGATGATCCGCCTTCGCGAGCAAAACCGCTTCTGCATTGAACGTGCAGCGCCAAGGGAGTGAGCCCTGTAAGCCGCCGCGAATTGTGCGACCGCCGGGCACTTGCGGTTCATCCATCTGCCAACGCCGCCATAATCCCTGCACGCCGAGCCGTTTGTCTTCTATATACAGCCGTTTGGTTGAATTTCTTGCTATAAACGCACTCCGATAATCACCGCAGCGGTTGCCATAGAGCAGTTTCCGGGCTTTGTCGGACAAATTCGCTGAGTTTTCAGTTGCTGGGGCCTCGACTCGGCCTTAGACTGCCGCCCCTCGTAAATTGAGTGCCGGGTGGCGCTTGGAATAAACGGCGCCTTTCCGCTGGCCATACCTGGTCTGCCGGATCGCTCCCTAATTCGCCTTAATGCACGTTTTTTTATAGAGATATCAATGACAAAGGACAAGTTGCTGGCCATGCCGGCGGATGACTACATGAATGCCGAGCAACATGCTTTTTTCTCCGAGCTGTTGCAGAACATGAAAGTCGAAACCCACGAGCGTATCGAACAGAATCGCATCGCCATCGAGAGCCTGGATACGCCGGCCGACCCGGCTGACGCTGCTTCTGTAGAAGAAGAGCGCACCTGGCTGGTGAACGCGATCGATCGCGATCAGCGCATGCTGCCTCAGTTGGAACAGGCGCTCGAGCGCATCAAGGAAGACAGCTTCGGCTGGTGCGACGACAGCGGCGAGGCAATCGGCCTCAAGCGTCTGCTGATCAGCCCGACCACCAAGTACTGTATCGAAGCTCAAGAGCGTCACGAACAGATCGACAAGCACCAGCGTCAGGCTTGATGTCGTAACGCCCCGCATCGCGGGCGAGCCACTCCTTCAGGAATGAGGCTTGCCCGCGGTGCTTTTTTTTGTCTGCAGAAAAGTGCTGTCGGGTTTGTTGACCTGCAAGGCCCGCGACTAACGGACCATGGATAATGGCGTTGTAGTGGCGTTTAATGCGTAGACAACAATTACAAACGACGTGGGGTGACGAAAATGACGAGAGACGGATCTCTGGCTTCGGCCGTGCCTGCACCAACGCTTGTCGCGAAAGACCGCTGGCTGTCACCGACGCTGCAAAGCATCGCCCTGGTTCTGTTGTTATGCGGCATGGCGCTGGGGAACTGGCCGCTTTATGTCGGGCTGCCACTGGCGGTCGTGATTGTCTGGCTGCCCCGACTGCGCGCGCGCGCAGCTCCCGAACAAATCTACGACGGTGGCGCAAGCGCGTTGGCCGAGCTGACGCGTGATCTTTCCTGCACCACCAGTCACAACGCACTGTCCGCTGCCGGCGTTGCCTTCTCGGTGCGGCAACTGGCCGACAAACTGCAGTCGCAACTCGACGCGGCGGCGCGGATTGTCAGCAACGCCGAAGTGATGATCGCCACCGAACAGGCCACCTCGAGCCTCAGTCGTGACGCGTTGAGTGCGGCCAGTGAAGCGCATAAAAGCAGCGCGGCCGGCAGCGCCGAGCTGAGCGAATCGATCACGCGCATGCATCAGCTCAGCGAGCGTGCCAACGGCAGTCGTGAATTGATCGAAGCGCTCAGCGTGCGCAGCGACGATATCCAGCGAGTGACGCTGGTGATCCAGTCCATCGCCAGCCAGACCAATTTGCTCGCGTTGAACGCAGCCATCGAAGCTGCCAGGGCAGGGGAGCACGGTCGTGGCTTTGCAGTGGTGGCCGATGAGGTGCGTGGACTGGCGGCGCGTACCGCCACTGCGACCGGTGAGGTCGGGGAGATGGTCGCGGATATTCAGCACCGCACGGCACAAGTCGTCGAGCAGATTCGCCAGCTGTCCAGCGACCTCGACACCGGTGTCGAGCAGGTTGAACGCACTGGTGCGCATCTGCACAACATCGCGCGTCTGGCGGCGGGGGTTGAGCGTCAGGTTGGCGAAATCGCCAACGGTGCCAATACCAATCGCGAGCAACTTGACAGTCTGTTTCACGCCATCGAACAGATGCGCAGCGACCTTGCGATCAGCGACCAACAGACCCGGCGCCTGGCGGAGGCGGCAGTGCAGATGGAAGGCCAGGCCGAAACCATCAGCGAGCGCCTCGCCGAAGTCGGCCTGGATGATTACCACCAGCGAATCTACGACCTGGCCCGGGAAGGGGCGAATCAGATCGCGGGGCGTTTTGAGACGGATATCGACGAAGGCCGCGTTAGCCTCGACGACTTGTTCGATCGTAATTACCTGACCATTCCCAACACCAGCCCGGCAAAATTCCAGACGCGTTTTGATCGTTATACCGACCAGGTTTTGCCGGCGATCCAGGAACCGTTGCTGCCGCGGCACGAAGGCCTGGTATTCGCGATTGCCTGCACCCAGCAAGGTTATGTGCCTACGCACAACAAAGTGTTCAGCCAGCCGCTGACCGGCGATGTGCAGGTGGATACCCTGCAAAACCGCACCAAACGAAAATTCGCCGATCGCACGGGCATTCGCTGCGGCAGTCATCAGCAGGCGGTGCTACTGCAGACCTACACTCGGGACACCGGCGAATTGATGCACGACCTGTCCGTGCCGATCACCGTGAAGGGTCGGCATTGGGGCGGTTTGCGATTGGGATACAAGCCGGAAAATCCACGTTGATGCCAGGCGCTGTGTTGTCCAGGAGCTCAAAATGCATGAGACGTGTTGGCTTGACCCAAACCCGTACGAGTTGGCGAGCTGGCGATTGCGACGTTGAATGTCACGCCGTCATCGCTGGCAAGCCAGCTCCCGTAAAGGCGTTTTATTTGCCGTCGTGCAAGCGTACGTTCAATTCGTCGACCATCATGGCTTCTTCGCCGTCGGCCCGTAGCCAATCCTTGAGAAGCTGAGCTTGATGCGGTTCCCAGAAATCCGCTTCTGACACCTTGGTCTCTGGCGCGAGTTGATGGGCTTCAATGAAGTCATCAATGGCGCTCCCTTCAGTCGGCAGGCCCAGTTGCGCAAACAGGGTTTCCAGATTATTTGCAGGCAAGTCCATGTGTATCTCCTCAGGAAATTCCGGTCGCATCAAATACGCGATCGACAAATGCGTTGTCATTGCATCTGAGGGAGTGGCGCGCCGAGAGTTCGAACCGGTTTGAGCGATTCCACAAATGGATGAAGCGCTGGGGCGTAAATTGATCTGAAATGTCTGTGTTCTGTTTCCCGATCCAGCGATTCCGCCTTCTTCGAACCCACCCTGGCTCGTCAGGCTTTCAACGCGCCTGCATCGACGGCAGCTTTGAGCTCCAGTGCCGACTGTGCCGCAGCAACAGCCGCGAGGTCGGCCGTTTTGAACCAGCGATCTTTCTCGACCTGATGATAGGTCACTGTCGTTAGCGGCGGTTTTGCACGCATCATGATGACGGCCTGGAATTCGCCTTCGACTTCTCTGGCTTCGCCCCGGATAAAAAATTCACCGATATCAAATTCCGTCACTTAGCAGCCTTCCCTTGGAAATTGTCTGTTGTGTTGGAAGCCGCCCGGCCCGGGGCGGATCCCTTTGGTATCGCGCAGTATGGCAGTAGTTGTCTGCCGGCGGCTGAGTTAAGTCGTCGGCATGACGAAGCGTCATCGAAACGAGGTGGGCAAGGCGTTCAGCGGCGGCACTCGAGTGCCCGCGCGAGGGCGCATGCTTCATTGTGGTTGCTACGGAAACCTCTTACATGCCCTGTGGAAATTTCCTTGATATGGAAGAACGCATTGCCCGCCAATATCACATGATAGCGTGGGCTCATCTGCTGCTCCGGGGGTTCGGTTGCAACGTAGAAGACCGCCGAATGCAGTGTCGAACCGTTGTGCGAAGGTGTTGCCGGGGTCGGAATGGTGTGGGTCAGGTTGCTCATATGAAGTCCTTTTCGGTGTTTTACCGACGTGTGTACATAGTTTTGAGTAGTCTGCGAGAGCATCGCTGCTCTAGAATCACCTTCACTGGCTGGCGATTGATCACATCTAAAGCAATTTTTTGCCGCCGATATGTAAGAAAAGTGCCTTTTCAAGAGCGTCTTTTCCTTAAGATTGGTAATCCGTTTTTTTCTGGCAACCGACAGCGCTTTTTCCTTCAGATTTTGACGAAGGCACGGCGAGACGACGCGCAGGACTTTCCATTAGTCTTCACGCGCTTCGCGAAGAATGAGTGCGCAACTCATCTCGGGCTGCCAACCGGGTCACTAGGCGACACCATCGGTATTGCCGCTTTTTTCTGCCGTGCGTTTTTCTGCGTCCGGCATCATTTTCAAATGTGGGGATGTTTCCTTGGCAGTAAGTAATCTCGATATGCATGCTTTGTTCGTGCTGGGTGATTTGCGAGCGAAGCTGGTTAAACAGTTCCAGTCGCGTTTTGTTTACGTCACCGAACAAAACGCCGAAGGCATTTACATTGCCGAACTCGACACTGAGTCCGCCTTGGTGGTGGACGACAAGCCCGGGCTGAAACTCAAGGTTGGCGATCATTTCAGCGCCGCCGTTTTGCCAAGTCGCGAAGGCGGGAAACTGGAAATCCGCTTTCGCGAAATCAAAATGACGGTATATGGGCTGGGCGACTATGCCTTTGTCACCACGGCCGACGGCGAGGCGGTGATTTTCAAGGAAGGCCACAGTGTAGTGATGGTGTTCGCTGCTCACCAGCAATTGCACGAGGGTCTGACCAAGACACTCAAAGCGGTGACTGCCAAAGCTGCCAAGTGGCGTAAAGGCGAGCTCATCACCTTCAAGGCGAGTGAGTAATGCCCCTGACTCGTGCCGATTTTCATGTCCAGAACCTGGCAACTGCTCAAGCGGAAGCCCAGCGTCTGTTCAGTCAAAAAGTCGTGCTGCAGGGTGCATGGCTGGGTTGGGTCGCATCGCAGATCTACACGTTGCAGCCGGCTGAATACGCCAGCATGGTTCGCAGAGAACTGGCGTGCCTGCAGGACACTAGCGAAAAATAATCCGTGACCCTCGAAAGCAGGAACCTCTACTACAGTCAGGTGACTGAGTATTCTGAGGCTTGCGGTCTTCGTCAGGCCATCCTGCTATTGCGATGAACAGCACGAGGTGCAGAAGCATGAACGGATTTCGCCGGTTGCTGGCCGCTACATTGGCCGCTTTCAGTTTGTTGGTTTCACCCACCCCGGTCTTCGCTGCACAAGCGCCGATCCACTTCGCCGATTTGAACTGGGAGAGTGGCAGCCTGATCACCGATATCCTGCGCATCATTGTCGAGAAGGGCTACGACCTGCCGACCGATACGCTCCCGGGCACCACCATCACGCTGGAGACCGCGCTGGCCAACAACGATATCCAGGTCATCGGTGAAGAATGGGCCGGTCGCAGCCCGGTCTGGGTCAAGGCTGAGGCCGAGGGCAAGGTCGTTGGTCTCGGCGATACCGTCAAAGGCGCGACCGAGGGTTGGTGGGTTCCGGAATATGTCATCAAGGGCGATCCGGCCAGAGGCATCAAACCGCTTGCGCCTGACTTGCGTAGCGTCAGTGATCTGCACAGGTACAAGGACGTGTTCAGCGATCCGGAAACACCGGGTAAAGGCCGCTTCCTCAACAGCCCGATCGGCTGGACGTCCGAAGTGGTCAACAAGCAGAAACTCAAAGCCTATGGCCTGGACGACAGCTATGTGAACTTCCGCAGCGGCTCCGGCGCGGCGCTGGATGCGGAGATCAGTTCGTCGATCCGTCGTGGCAAGCCAATACTGTTCTATTACTGGTCGCCAACGCCATTGCTGGGCCGCTTCAAGCTGATCCAGCTGGAAGAGCCGGCGTTCGATGCGGAGGCCTGGAAAACGTTGACCGACGCTGATAACCAGAATCCGAAACCGACCCGTTCACTGGCTTCGAAGCTGTCCATTGGCGTGTCCACGCCATTCCAGAAACAATATCCGCAGATCGCCGAGTTCTTCAGCAAGGTCGATTTCCCAATCGACCCTCTGAACAAGGCGTTGGCGCAAATGAGCGAAAAACACACGCCACCGCGTCAGGCCGCGGAGGCGTTCATGAAGGCTCATCCTGATGTCTGGCAGGCGTGGGTACCGAAGGATGTGGCTGACAAGGTGACGGCCGGGCTTAAATGAATTTACCCGGGCGGGTGTGATGGCACCTGAGTGAGCAAAGCTTGCTCAGGAAAGCTTTCAAGTTTGCACCTGCTCCCGTGCACTTCGAAAAATGCCGACTAGGATGATTGTTCAAATCCTTTTTCGGGATCCTTGACCATGACGTTTCTGTTGGCTCAATGGCTGGTGGCGATCTTCGCGGCGATCAGCTTGATCCATGTGTATTGGGCGCTAGGCGGTCGGTGGGCGGCCATTGCAGCAGTGCCGCAGGTGCTGGAGGAAGGTGGCAGCCAGGCGCGGCCAGCGTTCCAGCCCTCGGGCTGGATCACGCTGCTGGTGGCATGCGCACTGTTGATGATTGCCGTGCTGGTGTGTCTGCGGGTCGGCTGGTGGTTGCCGGCGGTGGCGCATTCATCGCTGCAATGGGTGATCAGCGCTGTGGCCCTGATGATGTTCGCCCGAGCGATCGGCGACTCGAATCTGGTGGGTTTTTTCAAACAGGTAAAGGGCTCGCGGTTCGCCCGGCTGGATACCTGGGTCTACTCCCCGTTATGCGTCGTCCTGGGCGCCGGGTTGTTGGCTGTCGCATGGATGTAACCCGACATCCGCTCAACTAGCTGCGACCTTCCTTGTGCCGACTGCTCACCTCGGCCGGCACATCGTCCCCGGCCATGCGCTTGCGAAACAATGCCGCCCGCGCCAGCAGCAGGGTGGTCACCGGCACGGTAATCGCCAGCAGGATCGGAATCAGCCAGGCATGCAGGACAGGGGCAGATTTCAGCGCGGAGAAGTAGATGATCGACGCCAGCGCCGCACACCAGGCGCCCAGCGTCGAGGCCAGCGCGGGTGGGTGCATGCGTTGGAAGTAATCCTTCAGCCTTACCAGGCCAACAGCACCCAACAGCGCAAACAGGCTGCTGAGCACGAGCAGGATCGCCACTGAAATTTCCACCCACACAGACAGTTCGGCGTTCATTCGATCACCTCGCCACGCAGCAGGAATTTCGCCAGGGCAAACGAGCCCACGAAGCCGAACAGCGCAATCAGCAGCGCCGCTTCAAAGTAGGTGTCACTGGCATAACGAATACCCAGGGTCAGCATCATCAGCATCGCAACGATGTACAGGTAATCCAGCGCCAGGACCCGATCCTGCGCCGACGGGCCTTTGAACAGGCGCGCCAGGGTCAGCACCATCGCCAGCGAAAAAATGAACAGGCTCAGCAGGATCGCATTCGACAGCAGCGGGCTCATTCGAAGATCTCCATCAATGGACGCTCGTAAGTGGCCTTGAAATGCTGGATGAACAGCGCTTCATCCTCCAGATCGAACACGTGCAGCAATAAAATGCTGCGGTCCAGCGCCAGTTCCGACCAGACGGTGCCGGGCACCACCGTGCAGATCATTGCCAATGCGGCCAGGCCGTTGGCATCGTGCAGGTCCAGCGGCACTTTGATAAAAGCCGAACGCGGCGGCCGGTGACTGGCATTCAGCACGCCCCAAGCCACGGCGAGGTTGGACTTCACCACATCGTAAAGCACCAGAAACAACAGCCGCACAATCATGTCGGGCCGACGAATTCGCGTCGGCAATGGCCGCAACTTGCGCATCATTACCGGCGCACAAACCCCCAGCACGGCGCCTAGCAGCAGGTTGCCGGGGCTCAGAGAGAGGTTCAGCAGCAGCCACAGCAGCCACAGCGCCAGCGACAGCCATGGAGCAGGAAACAGACGCTTCATGGCAGCTCCTCCACCAACGCAGCTCTGGCTTCAGGGCTGGGTACGGCGCGCGTGCCCATGACCGCAATCACGTACTGCTGCGGGTTGTTCAGGGCTTGTGCCGCGGACTGGGTGTAACGCAGCAGCGGTTCGGCCTGGAAGGTCAGCGCCACGCTCAAAGCCAGCAGCGCGATGATCGGCAGACATTCAAACAGGCGCAGTGCCGGCGACGGCCGTTCTTCCGGCGTCCAGAAGCGCTGGATACCGACCCGGGAAAACGCGATCAGCGATGCCAGGCCGGACAGGATCAACAGCGCCAGCAACCCCCACGCCGCATTCGACACCGGTTCATCCGCGCTATTGCCCAAGCCCAGCGGGTTGAGGAGGGCGCTCAGCAGGCCGACCTTGCCGATAAAGCCGGACAGAGGTGGCATGCCGATGATCAGTAACGCGCAGGCAATGAAACTCAAGCCAAGGAAGGCCATGGTCCAGGGAATCACTTGACCGACAACGGCTTTCTGCTCGTCATCGAGGTTGATGCCTTTGGGCGGTTGCAGGGATTCCATCGGCCGCGCAATCAGGTCGCCGTCGTCGTACAGGGGCATTTCGTTGGCTGAGCGGGAGCGCTCGATCAGCTCGGCAAGCAGGAACAGCGCACTCAATGCCAAGGTCGAACTGACCAGATAAAACAGCGCCGCGCCGATCAGGTTCGGCTGGGCAAAACCAATGGCCGACAGCAGAATCCCGGCTGACACCAGAATGCTCAGACTGGCCATGCGCTCCAGACGTTGTGCGGCAAGTATCGCCACGGCCGCGCAGACAATGGTCGCCATGCCGCCGTAAATGAGCCAGTCGCCACCAAAGTACGCCGATGCTCCGGCCTGCCCGGAGAACAGCAGCGTCCACAAGCGCAGCAAGGTGTAGACGCCGACTTTGGTCATGATCGCGAACATCGCCGCCACTGGGGCGCTGGCGGAGGAGTAGGCGGGAGCGAGCCAGAAATTCAGCGGCCACATGCCGGCCTTGGCCAGGAACGCCACGGCGAGAATCCCCGCGCCGGCGTGCAACAAACCGCGATCGGCTTGCGGCACCAACGGGATTTTCAGCGCCAGGTCGGCCATGTTCAGTGTGCCGGTGACGCCGTAGATCAATGCCGCGCCGATCAGGAACAGCGAGGACGCCAGCAGGTTGATTGAAATGTAGTGCAACCCGGACGACACCCGCGCGCGCCCCGAACCGTGCAGCATCAGGCCATAAGAGGCGGCGAGCAGCACTTCAAAGAACACGAACAGGTTGAACAGGTCGGCCGTCAGAAAGGCGCCGTACAGGCCCATCAGCTGAATCTGAAAAAGCGCGTGAAAACTCGAACCGGCACCGTCCCAGCGAGCCATCGCAAACAGCAGGGCACTGACGCCGATGATGCCGGTGAGCACCAGCATCATTGCCGACAACTGATCGACCACCAGCACAATCCCGAACGGCACTTGCCAGTTGCCGGGCAGGTAGACGCCGATCGAGCCGGGCACGCCAGTCGATTGCGTCCATTGCAGTAAAAGCGCCGAGATACCCAGCCCGACCAGGCTGGACAGCAGGTTGATTCGAGCCTTCAGCGGGCGGTGTTTCTCGCCCAGCAGCAGCATTACAGCGGCGGTCAGCAGGGGCAGCAGAATCGGTGCAGCGATCAGGTGGGTCATTGCATTCATTCTTTAGGCTCCCGGCCGTCCACATGGTCGGTACCTGTCAGGCCCCGCGAGGCCAGCAGCACAACGAGGAACAACGCCGTCATGGCGAAGCTGATGACGATGGCGGTCAGCACCAAAGCCTGTGGCAGCGGATCGGTGTAATGCAGAAGATCCTGGGGCACGCCATCCTTGATGATCGGCTCCTTGCCGATGAACAGGCTGCCCATGCTGAAGATGAACAGGTTGACGCCATAGGACAGAAGGCACAGGCCCATGACCACCTGAAACGTTCGGGGGCGCAGGATCAGCCAGACCCCGGACGCGGCCAGAACGCCGATGGCGATTGCGATGACTTCTTCCATCAGACGGCTCCCTTGGTGGCAACGGATTTCGGCAAGGTCGCGGTTTTGTGGCCCCGCACCGATTGGTGAGCGATGGCCGTGAGGATCAGCAGCGTTGAACCGACCACCACCGAGTACACCCCGACATCAAAGAACAAGGCGCTGGCGATGTGGATATCGCCGAGCAGCGGCACGCTCAAGTGCCAGGTGTGCGTGGTCAGGAACGGGTAACCGACTGCCATCGCGCCAAGCCCGGTGACCGTTGCGAACAGCAGACCGGTGCCCATCCAGCGTAACGGCCGCAGGTTCATTTGTGCCTCGACCCACTGAGTACCGGCGACCATGTATTGCAGAATGAACGCCACCGACATCACCAGCCCTGCGACAAACCCGCCGCCCGGCTGATTGTGGCCGCGCATGAACAGGTAGGCGGACACCATAAACGCGATCGGCAACAGCAGGCGCACCAGCACCGCCGGCACCATCATGAAGCCCAGCGCGGTGTCGCTGGCCGAGCGCGGGTTGACCAGGTCGGTCGCCACGTCTGGCGCGAGCAAACGTTGTTGAGTCGGCAGCTGCAGGCTTTCCTTGGGCGGGCGGAAGCGTCGCAGCAGGGCGAAAATGGTGAGCGCGACGGCCGCCAGCACGGTGATTTCACCGAGGGTGTCAAAGCCACGGAAATCCACCAGCATCACGTTGACCACGTTGCTGCCGCCGCCTTCGGGCAAGGCACGGCTGAGGTAGAATGAGGAAATATCGTTGGGCGTCTGCCGCGTGAGCATCGCGTACGACAGCAACGCCATGCCGCCACCGACCGCCATCGACAGCAGCAGATCGCGCAGTCGACGGATGCGCGCCTTGCGCAAGGTGCTCGGTAGCGGTGTGACTTCTTCGATCCGCCGCGGCAACCAGCGCAAGCCCAGCAGGATCAATACGGTGGTCACCACTTCGACTACCAGTTGGGTCAACGCCAGGTCCGGCGCCGAGAACCAGACGAAAGTGATGCACGTCATCAAGCCGCAGACGCTGACCATGGTCAGGGCCGCGAGCCGGTGATATTTGGCCTGCCACGCCGCGCCGAGTGCGCAGGCAATCGCCAGTACCCAGAGGGTTACGAACACGATCGACCCCGGGATCTTCGGTCGATCACCCCAACTCAACTGGCTGTGCAGCATCGGGATCAATCCGGCCAGCACGGCCGCCACCACCATGAGGAACAACTGGGTCTGCAGGCGCTTGGTACTGACGCGGCGTTCAATCCGTCGTGCCAGGCGCATCATGACCACCTGGCTGCGCTCGAACATGCGCTTGCCATTGAAATGGACCACCACCGGGGGGTATTTGAAGCGGCCGCGTTTGAGCTGATTACGCAGCAACAGATACAGCACGATGCCGCCAGACATGGCGACCAGGCTCATGATCATTGGCGCATTCCAGCCGTGCCAGATCGCCAGGCTGTATTCCGGCAGTGTCCCGCCTACAACCGGCAGGGCGGCGGCGGCCAGCAGCGGGCCGACCACCTGCGCGGGGAAAATCCCGACGATCAGGCAGGCGAACACCAGCAACTCGACTGGCGCACGCATCCAGCGCGGTGGTTCGTGCGGGGTGTGCGGCAGGTGGGTGGCGGTGGGACCGAAGAACACGTCGACGGTGAACCGCAGCGAGTAGGCGACGCTGAAGATCCCCGCGATAGTCGCGACGATCGGCAGTGTCAGCTCGATCCAGGCGGTCGCATTGATGAACACGGTTTCCGCGAAAAACATTTCCTTGGAGAGAAAGCCGTTCAACAACGGCACGCCTGCCATCGAGGCGCTGGCAACCATCGCCAGGGTTGCGGTGAACGGGATCAGCTTGATCAACCCGCTGAGCTTGCGAATGTCGCGTGTGCCGCTTTCGTGGTCGATGATCCCAGCCGCCATGAACAGCGAAGCCTTGAAAGTGGCGTGGTTGAGAATATGGAACACCGCAGCCACGGCGGCCAAGGGGCTGTTCAGCCCGAGCAGCAGGGTAATCAACCCGAGGTGGCTGATGGTCGAATAAGCCAGCAGCCCTTTGAGGTCATTCTGGAACATCGCGCAGTACGCGCCAAGCAACAGTGTGCAGGCGCCGGCGCCGCTGACGATGTAGAACCATTCTTCACTGCCCGACAGCGACGGCCACAACCGGGCCAGCAGAAAAACCCCGGCCTTGACCATGGTCGCCGAGTGTAGATACGCCGACACCGGCGTCGGGGCGGCCATCGCGTGGGGCAGCCAGAAGTGGAAGGGAAATTGCGCGCTTTTGCTCAGGGCACCGATCAGGATCAGCGGCAGCAGGATGGGGTAGAGGGTGTGGGCGCGAATCAGTTCGCCGGCGGCCAGGACCGTATCGAGGTCATAGCTGCCCACCACATGGCCGAGCAGCATGACTCCCGCCAACAGGCACAACCCGCCCGCGCCTGTGACCATCAATGCCATGTAAGCACCACGGCGCGCATCGGCGCGGTGATGCCAGTAGCCGATCAGGAGGAATGAGAAGAGGCTGGTCAGCTCCCAGAAGAACACGATCTGGATCAGGTTGCCGGAAATCACCAGACCCAGCATGGCACCCATGAACGCCAGGAAAAAAGCAAAAAATCGCGGTACCGGATCATCCGGCGACATGTAGTAACGGGCATACAGCGACACCAGCGTGCCGATCCCCAGTACCAGCATCGAGAACAGCCAGGCGAAGCCGTCCATGCGCAGGACGAAGTTCAAACCGAGACTGGGCAACCAGAAAAATTCTTCACGAATGACCCCGCCATCGGCAATCTGCGGGTAGAGCAGCGCCACCTGGATGGTGCCTATCAAGGCCACCACACCAGCCAGCAAAGATTCGGTATTACGCGCGTTGTGCGGCAGCAGGGCTGCCAGACAGCTGCCAGCAAAGGGCAGAAGCAGTAGAACTATCAGGGACATAGGCTTCTAATCTGCGGAAGTTTGTGAAGCATCATACGTGCCAGTCCCCGGATCGCCAAACGCCAAGCTGTCGCAGAATCCTACAAGATAGTGGGAAAAGTCCTGTATTTCATTGTTTCATGGGACCGCATCGAGTTTCGCATGTGACCGTTCATACGCTGTCTATCTGCGCGCTCACACCTGGTTTTCCTGCTCTAACGCTTGACTGACCTCGACTTTTTTACCCTTGGTCTTTAACTCACTGACGATCACCGCCGCCACAATCAGCCCCGCGCCGAGCAATGCTATGGCCGGCAAACGCTCGCCTGCGAGCCGCCCGACAATCCCGGCCCACACCGGCTCGGCAGCGTAAATCAAGGTCGCGCGGGTTGGCGAAACGCTTTTCTGCGCCCAGTTCATCGCGACCTGAATCGCCGCACTCGCGGCTCCCAGGCCCAAGGCGCTGCTCAGCAGGAACCACGAAAAATCGGGGATCACTTCCTGAGTCGGCACCACCATCAGGAACGCCAGCACCGATGTGGTCGCCAACTGCACCACTGTCACCCGACGCACATCGACCTGGCCGGCGTAGGCGCTGATCAGAATTATCTCGGCGGCGATCGCCACCGCGCTGATCAGCGTGACGATTTCACCCGGGCTGAAATTGAACGACGCACCCGCCGGCCCGGACACGAGCATTAATCCGGCGAAAGCCAGCATGATGCCGATACTTGGCATCAGCCCCGGGCGCCGACCCAATACCAGCCATTGCAGCAAAGGCACGAACGGCACGTACAGCGCGGTGATAAATGCGGACTGGCTGCTGGGGACGCTTTGCAGTCCGACGGTTTGCAAGCCGTAACCGAGCATGATCGCTACACCGATGAATGCGCCCGCCCTGAGTTCGAACATCGTCAGATCGCGCAGATGCCGCCAGGAAAACAGCGCAACGATCAACGCCGCTGCAGTGAATCGAAGGCCGACAAAAAACATCGGGCCGCTGACCGTCATGGCCTGTTGCACCAGCAGGAACGTGCCGCCCCAGACCATTGTGATGACCACCAGCACGCATTCGGCTTTACTCAAGCGAGTTAAGCGAGGAAGGGGAGGCAACGATGTCATGGTCTTGCGCGCCATCTGATGGAGACGCACAATGCGCCGAGAGGTGCGCAGTATAATGCCCAACCCCACCCAGTGAGCAATATAGTGCACAAAGATTCCAGCCAGCGAGCTTCCGTCCTGCAGCACGTCAGCCTCAACGTTCGACGCCTGCGCCATGCGGCCGACATGAGTCAGACCGCGCTGGCCGAAAAGTCCGGGGTCAGCCGCCGCATGCTGGTGGCCATTGAAGCGGGCGAGAAGAACGTCAGCCTGACCACCCTCGATCGCGTGGCTGAAGCGCTCGACGTGGCGTTCAGCGATTTGATCCAGGCGCCCGACGCGCGCGATCCAAGCCGTATCAATGAGGTGGCGTGGGCCGGAACAATCCCGGGCAGCAAAGCGGTGTTGCTGTCCAAAGCCACCGCAACTCGTGAAGTCGAGCAATGGGAATGGTGTCTGCAACCGGGGGAAGTCTATCCTTCGCAACCTGATGCCGAAGGCTGGAGTGAGCAGATCTACGTCTTTGCAGGTTGCCTGACGCTGATGTTAGGCGACGCTCCACATGAAATCGCTGCCGGCGAGTTCTACATGTTTGCCAGCAACCAGCCGCATGCTTATCGCAATGACGGGCCGGTGGCGGCGCGGTTTGTGCGTAATGTGGTGATATAGCGTTCTGGTTGTCTGCAGAACTTCTATTTGAGGACACCGACCCGTGAGACCGGCATGAGTAAAATCGACAGCGCAGTGGTGCCAGCCGCCATTCGCCACGCAGACATCCTGATCATCGGCGGCGGCCTCAGCGGCACCCTGCTTGCGGCGCAGCTGTTGCGCCTGCCGGGCAAGCGCTCGGTGCTGGTGATCGAATCCCGCTCTGAACTTGGTCGGGGCGAAGCGTACAGCGCTGTCGAACCTGGTCATACGCTCAATGGCAATGCGGCGCGGATGAGTGTCGACCCCGACAACCCTGATGACTTGACGCAATGGCTCACCGCCTATATTGCCGCTGGCGGCTGGCCACAATCCGATGAGCAGCACGTGCCGGTCTGTGAGCTGTTTCCGCCACGGGGGATTTTCGGCCTGTACGTACAGCAGCGTCTGGCTGAGGCGCGGGCGAAGGGCGCTGGCCAAGGTTCGACCGTTGAACACGTGCAGGCTGAAGCGATTGACCTGCAGATCGATGATGATCGGGCATTGCTGACCCTCAGTGACGGCCAGCAATTAGAGAGCGCTCGCGCGGTGCTGGCGACGGGCATGTTTGCCGCTGCGCGCACGCCGCAGACAGATCCGAGCGGCGTCAACGCTGCCGCGCTGGATCCGTGGGACATCGCTGCCATGCGTGAGCTTGATTCGCTATCGACGGTGCTGATCATCGGCTCCGGCCTGACCATGGTCGACGCGGTGGTGTCGCTGGAGCAGGCCGGGCACCGTGGACCGATCGAAGTGTTTTCCCGGCATGGGTTGCTGCCGCACGTGCGTCGCCAGCCTCCGGCCTGGGAAGATTTTCTCGCTGCCGACCAGAGCATTTGCACGCCGCGCCAGCTGGTGCGCGAGTTGCGTCGCCATTGCCGGGATGCCACTGCGCAAGGCATCGACTGGCAGGCACCGCTCGACACCGTGCGGGCGCACATTGGCCGCCTGTGGAGTCAGGCGACGGACGTTCAGCGGCGGCAGTTTGTGCGGCATGTGCGGCCCTGGTGGGAAAGTCATCATCACCGCTCGCCGCCGTTGAGTGCACAGCTGGTAGAGCGACTGCTTGGAGAAGGGCGACTGCGCATTCAGGCCGCGTCGTTCAAAGGTCTGGAGCCGTCCTCGACTGCTGGGGTGAGCATTCGCATTCGTCGTCGTGGCGAGGCGGATACCGATGTGGTCAGCGGCGCGGCGTTGATCAATTCCAGCGGCATTGAGTACGACTGGCGGCGAGTTGCGCGACCGTTGCCGCAGCAGTTGCTGGCGCGCGGATTAGTTCAGCCGGGGCCGTTGGCGTTGGGTATCGCTGCGGCAGTCGACGGCGCAGTGTTGAACGCTGACGGCAAGGTCGCCAGTCGCCTGTTCGCCATGGGCCCGCCCTTGCGCGGTATGTGGTGGGAAAGCACAGCCGTCACCGACGTCGCCAGCCAGGCCAAAGCCCTCGCCATCCGGCTGGTCAACCTGTAGCGCTGTGTAGCAGCTGCCGAGCCTGCGAGGCTGCGTTCGAGCGCGCAGCGCTCGCCAAGTTTTAGGCGCGCTGATGAGTGTGAGATCAGACACATCGTCGGCGACCGCTGCGCGCTCGAACGCAGCCTCGCGGGCTCGGCAGCTGCTACGGGATTTTGCGCGTTTGGACGCGGGTTCGCGGGCTCGGCAGCTGCTACGGGATTTTTGGGGGGCTGCACCTCCACGCTGGCGGTGCAGGTTTGATTTACGACTGCGCGCCGAGCATCTCCACCGGATAGGAAAATACGTAGCCTTCGCTGCGCACGGTCTTGATGTAGGTCGACTCTCGGGAATCGTCCATCAACCGTTGGCGCAGACGGCTCACCAGCAAATCGATGGAGCGGTCGAAGAGGTCGGCGTCGCGGCCCTGGGTCAGGTTGAGCAGTTGATCGCGGCTGAGCACCCGTTGCGGGTGGTCGAGGAATACGCGTAGCAAGCGGTACTCGGCGCCGCTCAGCGCGACCATCGTATCGTCCTCATCGAGCAAATGCCGAGCGGTGGTGTCCAGGCGCCAGCGGCCGAAACCGAGCAGGCGCCCGCTTTCCGTGATCAACAGGTTCGGCGGCAGCATCCGGGTGCGGCGCAGGACGGCGTTGATCCGCGCCAGCAATTCGCGGGCGGCGAAGGGCTTGGTCAGGTAGTCGTCGGCGCCCATTTCCAGGCCCAGGATGCGGTCGGTTTCATCGGTGCGGGCAGTGAGCATCAGGATCGGCGTGGCTTTGTGCTTGCCTGCACGCAATTCGCGGCACAGTACCAGGCCATCATCGCCCGGCATCATCAGGTCGAGCACGATCAGGTCGACGGTATTGGCTTCGAGAAAGCTGCGCATGTGGCGGCCATCGGCGACCACGGTGGTGCGCAGGCCGTTTTTCTTCAGGTAATTGCCCACCAGCTCGCGGATCTCACGATCGTCATCCACGATCAGAATGTGGTTTACGTGCTCCATCGCTCTGTCCTCTTGTTGTTCATCCGTTGCTGCGCGCAATTCAGGCAAAGGCCGTCAGTAGATCTTGCTCCAGCGCTTTGTGCGCGTCGCCGGGTATCTGCGCACGATGACGGGCCAGATGAAACGCCACCTCGAAACTCATGTCGCTGCGACGCACCGCTTTGAGCAAGCCTAGGTCCTCCCAGCTGCGGGCGAAATGGCTGGGCAAATAGCCGACGTGCTTGCCGGAGAGAATGAAGGCGAGGGTACCCTCGACTTGCTCCGAGCGCGCCGAGCAGCGCTGACCCTGAAAAGGCTCGTCGCTGCGCAGGAAACGGTAAGGATGATCCACCCGGTCGCATGCCTGCAGAGCTTGATCGTCCGGTGCCTCATTATTGAATAGCGGGTGCCCGTGGGCACAATACAAATGTTGGGTTTCGCTGAACAGCTGCCGGTAGTCAAATGCACTTTGCACCTGTGAGAAATAGCCGATCGCCAGGTCCAGCCGCTGTTGCAACAGCAGACGCTCCATCTCCGCCGGCATGGCGCTGATCAGCTCGATCCGCACCGACTCGTCACGTTCCCGAAACCGCCCGATCGCGGCCGCCACTTTCTGCAACACCGAGGGCGCCAGCGCTTCCGAAAAGCCCAGACGCACTTCGCCGATCAGGCGACCGGCGACGCCGTTGGATTGATGCCGGAACGCTTCAATGGATTGAAACAGCTCACGGATCGAACTCAGCAGTTGCTCGCCTTTTGGCGTGACGCTGAACCCACCTTTGCCGCGACTGCACAGCCGGTAACCGAGGCGGGTTTCCAGCTTGGCCATCTGCTGGCTGATGCTCGACTGGCTCAGGCCGAGTTCGCCCTGGGCTGCGCTGAAGCCGCCGCATTCCACCACGCAAACGAACAGACGCAGCAGTTGCAGATCCAGATCATGCACTTGACCCAGCATCAAACATTACTCCCGGATAAAGTCAGGATGATAAAACCTGAATTTTTTCAATGTATCTGACGGTGCATCCTGCCACCACTTCCCTTGGTCAGGTACTCGTCATGTTTTCTGCGCTCAAGTTCTGTCTACCCGCGTTGATGCTGACGGCGGCCGTGTCGGCGATGGCCGCGGACAACGTCGTCAACCTGTACAGCTGGTCCGATTACGTGGCGCCGGAAACTTTGCAGCGATTTGAACGGGAAACCGGCATCCGGGTGCGCTACGACACGTTCGATTCGCCGGAAGTCCTCGAAACCAAACTGCTCACCGGCGGCAGCGGTTACGACGTCGTCGTGCCTTCGTCCAGCGTGTTAGCGCGGGGATTGGCAGCCGGCGCGTTGAAAGCCATCCCCCGTGAAGGCCTCAAGGGTTACGCCAATCTTGACCCGGATTTGCTGGAGAAGCTTGCTGCGGTCGATCCAGGCAATCGCTACGGCGTTCCCTACACTTGGGGCACGCTGGGTTTGGGGATGAATGTCGAAGCGCTGAAGCAACGCTTGCCGGACGTACCGCTCAACAGCCTCGACCTGTTGTTCAAGCCCGAATATGCCAGCCGGCTGAAGGACTGCGGCATTGCCATTCTTGACTCGCCGCAAGAGGTCATCGGCCTGGCACTGCATTACCTGGGGAAAGATCCCTACAGCACGGACAAACACGATCTGTCAGCCGCGCAGGCGTTGCTCCATCAGCTGCAGCCTTCCGTGCTGTACGTCGCCACTGGTCGACAGATCAGCGATCTGGCCAATGGCAGTGTGTGCCTGGCGCTGACCTACAACGGCGACGCCAGTATGGCCGCCGATCAGGCGCGCAAGGCCGGCAAGTCGTACCAGATCGCCTATCGGATTCCGCGAGAAGGCACGCTGGTGTGGCAGGACAACCTGGCGATCCCCAAAGATGCGCCGCATCCCGAGGCCGCCCGGGCGTTTATCGAGTTCATGTTGCGCCCAGAGTCCGTCGCGGCACTGACCAATACGTTGTTTTTCGCCACCGCCAACCAGGCCGCGACACCGTTGGTGGATGCAGTGGTGCGCAACGACCCGGACATTTTCCCGCCTGCCGAGCTGCGCCAGCGCCTGTATGCCGATCGCAGCATGAGCCTCAAGGACCTGCGCCAACGCACCCGGCTCTGGACCACTTTCCGTAGCCGCCAATAAATTCATAAGAAGGAGCATCTGATGGACGTCCCGATGCAAAACGATCAGGCCATGACCCGCGACAGTTTGTACGGCACTGCCGCCGAAAGTACCTACGCCGGGATCACCAGTTTCATGCGCCGTCGCTACAGTCGCGATCTGCGCGGCGTGGATGTGGCGGTCAGTGGCGTGCCGTTCGACACCGCCACCAGCAACCGCCCCGGCGCGCGCTTCGGGCCACGGG